>NZ_JAMYUW010000032.1:0-81971 GCF_040323315.1 Mesorhizobium sp. M0047
CGGAACGGCAGGTCGACCACCGCTGCATCGACCGACACGGTTTCGAGATGCTCGATCAGCGTCGGCCCGGAATGCCACTCCATGTTGTCCGAGCGGCGGCTGACATTGTCGCCATAACGAGCCGACATCGGGATCGGCACGATGGTCTGGAAGCCGAGATCGCGCGAGAATTGCCGGTAGGCCTCGGTGATGCGTTCGAAGACCGCCGGGTCGAACCCGACCAGATCGATCTTGTTGACGGCCAGCACGATGTGGCGGATGCCGAGCAGCGAGGCGATGATCGAATGCCGCCTGGTCTGGCGCAGCACCCCTTGCCGCGCATCGATCAGCACGATCGCCAGGTCGGCGGTCGAGGCGCCGGTCGCCATGTTGCGCGTGTATTGCTCGTGACCGGGCGTGTCGGCGACGATGAACTTGCGCTTCGGCGTGGCGAAGAAGCGGTAGGCGACGTCGATGGTGATGCCTTGCTCGCGCTCGGCCTCGAGACCGTCGACCAGAAGCGCGAAATCGATGTCGTCGCCGGTCGTGCCGTGCTTGCGCGAATCGCGTTCGAGCGCGGCGAGCTGGTCCTCGAAAATCTGCTTGGTGTCGGAAAGCAGGCGCCCGATCAGCGTCGACTTGCCGTCATCGACCGAACCGCAGGTCAGAAAGCGCAGCAGCGACTTCTTCTCCTGCGCCGCCAGATAATCGCGGACGCTCCTCGCACTGGAAAAGGACAGGTTAAGAATTGCCGTCCGGCGATCCTCATCCACGGCAGTCGGCCGCGATGCAATTCGAAAGGCGGGCCTGCACTTTGCCGGGCGATCCGATCTGGCGTCTGATGGACATGGCCGTCTCCAACCCTATCACCGGCTGTCTTCTCGCGATCTGTCCTTCCGCAAGGTCAGGTGAGAAGACTGCTGGACCGTTATACGCTTGGGCGCGCGTCCATGAAATCCCACTATCGTTGCCGCGAGCTCCGAAGCTCGTCCGCCGCTGGGCCAAATGTGACCCGTTACGGGTCAGTACGTCTGGCACCGCAATTGCTTTGATAGATGTGTGGGCTGGGGCGAGGGCTCGTCGCCTCGCAAATGGGGTGGCGGGCCTTTAGTCAACGAGGCGTTCTGATGGAGCGGCCCGGCACCCGTTGTTGGGATGGGGCTAGGACACCGGGCCTAACCGACGGGCAGTTTGTGAGAAACGGCGCCGGGGGCTGGGGACTATATGCGCTCACGCCGAACACGCGCAAAGCATACGAACGGAGTACGAGAGCCACAATTCGGGGGTCACCGATAGCCGATAAGCCGGTGAGCACGTTGGTGGTCGAGGCAGAACTGGTCAACCTGCGGTCTCAGTTTGGGCGACCTTGAGTTCTCCTTATTGGTGTTGCGCGACGAAATACAATTATAGGTTGCGAAATTTTCAGGTTATATTAGCTATCTAAGATATAATTACCAAATTGTTAACCAGGATTAATGCGCCTTTTCCACAGCATCGTAGTATGCCTTCCAGGTTGGGTTACCTCCATGGAGCGAGGAAGCCATACGTCCGTGCGTTGGGGCGGCGTATGCCCTACTCCTTGAATCCAATCGTCAGTTAACAACTACGCAACCTGACACATGATGAACGAGCGTACAGTTCACGCTTCTGCCGAATTTTGCGAGAGGGGGCAAAACAAAAGGGAGCGACGGAGAGGAGTAATAAGGCGATGGGACACCCCCAAATTTCCGATTTTTGGAACGACGCAACAAGACCGATACACAATGGACATCTGCCGGACGCGAATGGTCTTAGCGGGTCCGATCTCGATGAAGGAGGCCCAAGCGAAGGCTTGGTCATGATTGTCGACAAGCGAGCACTCGAACGTGAATGCCTTGCGCGCGGCCTGATCGAACACAATCCCACTTGGCGGGTTAGCGCGGTCGGATCGCTCGACGAAATCCAGCACATTGCCGGGGAAGCGCAACCGTCCGCGATCCTCGTAATTCTCGGCGCCAGAAAGGTCACGGACCAGAGCGTTCGGGCGGAACTTTCGCACTTCATTTCCGAGTTTGGCACCGTACCCGTAATCGTCGTGGTGGATTCCGACGAGCCGGGGGAGGTTCTCGCTGCTCTCGAATGCGGCGCCCGAGGCTACATCCCTACCAGCGTGAAGGTGAAGGTCGCGGCCGAGGCTATCGGTCTCGCTCGTGCCGGAGGGATCTTTGTCCCCGCCAGCTGCGTGCTGGCTCTTCGAGAGATCATCCACTCGACCACAAACGGGGCCCGTCCGCTCACCGGCATGTTCACCACACGCGAGGCTGCGGTTGTGGAGGCGCTCAGGACAGGCAAGGCGAACAAGATAATTGCTTACGAGCTCAACCTCTGCGAGAGCACCGTCAAGGTGCACATTCGAAATATCATGAAAAAACTCAAGGCTACAAACCGCACCGAGGTAGCGTACAAGCTTAGACAGATGTTGCTTTGAAGCCCGATCGGTCTTTGCCTGGCCGGCTTGGCAATATAAACCGCCGGGCGCGTTAAGGGCGGGACCACGGGTTCGCCGTTCTGGTAAGTTCCGATGATCGATGCTGCCGTCCGCGCCGTGTCGCGAACGCCACGCTGGGCGTGTGCTTAGGCACCAACCGTTGCGGACCCCGCCGTCACGAGAAATCCAATGCTGTCCCGTCCAAGCTCTACGCCACGATATGCCGCTTCGGCGGCCTTCAGCCCTCCCGTCAGTCTGCGGACGATTGGAGCCGACCCGAGTACGTCAAGTGGAAGGCCTAGCTGACCACGGGTCAGCCGCTTCGGTGGCCAGACCCTGAGGCCGAAATAGCTCGCGGCAGAGCGATCGATGCCGCCGCTGAACTGCACCAGCAGCGCTTGGCGAGAGTTCCGGGCAATACGGCCTAGGCTGTTAATGTCCATTGAAGGTTTGTCGGACGGCCTCATCGCGACCACGATCACATCCCATGTGCCGTCGGTCAGGAGCATGGGATGCGAAAAAACACTTACTCTCGCCCCGCCCGCGCGTAGCGCCTGCTCAAGGGATGGTGCACAGGGCGTGTCGCAGACGATGGCGAGCCTCGCGGCTCGTTGATCGACACCAGCATCGCTGAGCAAGATGCAGCATAACCGCGCGAATTCCGGCAGCAGGTCTATGGCTGGGTGGCTGAGATTGGGAGCCGCGACTTTGATGCCGGCCTCTTCACAGGCGTCGAAGTCCACAAAGCCCGGCCGAAGCTCCCATGGTTCAGCCATCAGCGAAATCACCGCATGTGAGGGCAAGAGTTCAATGAGAGATCTCGAAATCGGTCCGACCTGGGGACAACTGGTGACGAGGTCGACGTCCTGCCATTTGCGGCTGCCGATGCGGTTCGTCACTTCAATGCGTTCGGAGACTTTAGCGTGTTTGGCAAATGCCAAGGTCGCATCTGCGATGGCGGCCAGGCTCGGATGTCTGGAGGTTATGCGGGCGAGCGCAACGACACGGCTGGCATTGGCGAGCGCTGCCGCTGTGGCAGTCACCGCTTGGTATCCTGTCGTAGCGCCAACGACCACGGTGAGGCCGGAGAGATCAAGATCAAGCAAGGCAATTTGCTTGCGCACAATGGCAAGTACTTCGGCATGCTCGATCTCGCGAATATCACGAGCAAACGGCGCCGCGGTAAAATCACGCGGTAAAGGCGTCAAGCTGGACACCACGTTGCGCGCTCCACTGTCAAATAAGCCTGAACTGTAAGCCTGGAATGTCCGTTAAGCTGACAAACCGCCCAAGGGGATCTTGTCTCGGTGTGATGCACGTGTATTTCCTGCATTGCTTTGACGGACGCCTTTGCGCCTTGCGCATTTATCAAACGTGGTTCCTGTATCTCCACGAGCGTGACGGCCTGGATTCGGTTGGCACCCTGATCTCCTGGTGGCTGAGCCAGGTCCAATGCAGGCTTTGGCAATACAGCCGACCTGCCCGGACTGCTACCGCAGCAAACGGATGCTAGGTGATACGCCGTTTGATCAGAAGGCTTATAGACACCACGCCATCGACGCGCGGGTCAGGCTTAGGAGTAACGAGCACCGGGTACGCCGCTACCTCCTTTGCTTCTCTTGCCAAGAATCCGAAGCCGCTGTGAAGTTGGGCAGCAACACCAACCGCGTTTCTTGGTGAGACCCGTGACAATCAGCGCATTTGACATAAAGCGCCGCAGGCCCAGCACCCGGATCGGCCAAAACCTCCGTCCGCTTGGAGGCCGGCCCAAAAGGATCATGGACATGGCTGTCGCATCGATCGCACTTGTCCTTGCCGCCCCGGTCATGCTGGCGGTTGCCCTTTTGATATTGTTGACTGATGGGGGACCGGCGGTGTTCTCCCACACCAGGGTCGGATTCAATGGCAAGCGCTTCGCCTGCTATAAATTTAGGACCATGGTGGCGAACTCGGAGCGGGTCCTGGCCGACTATCTCGCGAGCAATCCCGAAGCCGCCAAGGAGTGGGAGCAGAATTGGAAAATCAAAAACGACCCGCGCATCACATTCCTGGGGCATATCCTCAGGAAATCGAGCCTGGATGAGCTGCCTCAGCTCATTAACGTGCTGCGTGGCGAGATGAGTTGTGTCGGCCCTCGTCCGGTCGTTCCCGACGAACTGCAACGCTACGGCTCCTGTGCGATCGATTATCTAAAAACCCGACCGGGGCTAACCGGCCTGTGGCAGGTAAACGGCAGAGACGCGATGGATTATCCCAGTCGTGTCTCCATCGACAGCCGCTATGTGCGGGAATGGTCGCTGTGGGCCGATGTCGTTATTCTCATCCGGACTGTCTTCGCGGTGATGAAATTCGACCATGCGTCTTAAGTAAAGCGCACCGCAAATCCTTGCCCTCATGCATGTCGTTGCCGCAAAGACGCCGGCGTGTCCTGGCGGCAAAACAACGGCGAACGGCTCCGGCGCCGGGGCGCGAAAAATGCAGCCGCGGATCGTCATTGCTCGCGTGACATGTCACGGCGCCAGATGACGCCAAGGACGAGGCCGATCAAATAGGCGCACTGCAGAACGATTACGAGAAGCAGGATTGAAACCAGGCGGCCCCAGTCAAACAAACTGCCGATTCCGCCTGCAACGACGCCGATCACGACGGTCACCGCGGTCATGATGATGAGCGCAGCCGCTCGAAAACGAAATCCCAGCAAAATGCCGATCAAGCCGACTGCGACAAGGCCCCAAAGCACGGCGATCTCCTACGGTGTGGAAGACTCAGAAGACTCAAAGTGCCGTACCTGAGTCTCCCACATCTGCGAATCCGTACCAACACCCAATCCGGCTGCACTGACTGGCCGACTGTCGATCAAGTTGTGGGAAATCGCTGCACCTCAGCCGCTTTGCACAAAAGGCGTAGTGCACCCTGTCCCAATGACCCCTTTTCGCACATTTCCATGTCCCTCCGCTGAGCCTAGGCTGCTCGTGAAAATAGGTATGCGGAGATTCACCTGCCGTGCGGCAGCTTGCCAACAAGGCGCTGTACGTTGCGCATCAGGGCAGAGTTGCGTCGGCACGAAATTCCTAGATCACGCGTTCGGTGTGACATCCCATCTATGCTGCAGGTATCCGTTCTTTTGCTGATCGTGTCCATCTGGTTCCCTGGCGCCACGCGGATTGCCGGAACGGATGGCTCACTTTCCTTCCTGCTTGCTCTGTTCTGCGCCCTGGTAAGCGTCGGTGCCTATGCCGAAACAGCAAGACGCCTCCATCGGACCGAAGCGGCACTGGCGACTGCGGTGCTGGCCATATCTGGTTTCATCATGGTTCTGTCCCTACTGTCGATGCTTTACGCCGACAGTCCGATCAGGACGATGCGCGCGGTTTTTGCGCAGGTATTCGGTTTCGCGATTATTCCAGCAGTCGCAGCGATTTCCACCAGACCAAAGGGTCTCGTGGCAATCGATAGGATAGTGATGGCGATGATCATCATGAGTGTTGCAACATCCTGTCTAGTCGCAATCGGGCTGGGCGATGCCAGATTTGCCGATCGCGCTGAAGGCTATTTCAAGCACTCTAACCAACTCGGGATCGCCTTGTCGGCTGCTCTGCCGCTTGTCGCCGCGAAGCTGGTCTCATCCCGCAGCCACCGTGTTCTCCTCTTGGGCTGCCTCGTTGCGGTGCTCCTGGGTTTGGTGAAATCGGGTTCAAAGACAAATTTCGTTCTCGGCGTTGCAGGCCTCGGAGCGTTCTTCGGAATATACAGCTTCTATCTGGTTAGAAGAAAGCAGAGCCCGATAGCAGTAATCGCGGGTATGGTTACGGCTCCGATATTGCTGGAAGCGAGCCTGGTGGCATTGCAGTACCTCAATCCACGGGCTTACAATCTGCTCGCCCTCCAATTGTCCGGAGGCGAGGCACATTCGGTCATCTCGCGGCAGCGGCTGTGGTCTATATCGATAGACCTCGGCCTATCGCATCCGTTTATGGGGGTCGGCGCAGGCCAGTGGGTGGGCGATATTGCTCCCCATAGCCACAACCTGTTCATCGACGCCTTTAGAACACTGGGGGTGCCCGGCGTCGGGTTGATGTCAGTGATGGTACTCGTGGTCGTGACATATGTTGTCAGCGCTGTCCTCAGTACATTGTTTGATAAGGACAGGGGGGACCACTCGACGGAAATTAATGTGATGGTGCTCGGAACATCGGTTTCCGTTTTCAACTACATCGCCGCAAACCAGATGAGCGATTCTTTCGGCCCATCAACAGCGCCCTTCTTCTGGCTGCCCTTGGCTTTGCTCATCTTCTACCGTGGCAGGCAACGATCAATGCAGAGCGGGCTTAGTGAGAGCCCAAAGCTGTACGCGAGAATTGGGACTCAGCTCTTTCAACATTGAGCTTCCGCCATGTCCCTTTGTCTTCCTAGAACCAACCTCGCCAACCGAACCCAATGATTCCGCACACAGCTAGCGAGCTGGCGCTAGGCTTGCCGCCAGGCCTTGAAGCACGCGCGCCTCAAACAGACATTCGATTCGTCGAATTCTTTGGTCTCCCTGGGATCGGAAAGACAACCGCTTCCACCCTGTTGGCGAACGACTTGCGACGGTGCGGCCAGCTGGCAGGCGATGTGAGAATAGCGTGGGGGACAAGAACGTTCATCGACCGCCAGATCCACAGGATCGGTATTGTTGCCCCGAGATTCAAGGACCGTCAGTTTCGCTCGTTGCTCGCCCGAATTGCACGTTTTGTCATCGAGAGTGGCCAATCGTCGTTTGTCGATGCAATCAGGGTTATTTGGAACCTTTCCGTTTTGGTTGCCTATATCCAAACCGAGAGACAGGGAAAGAATACTATCACTATTATGGATCAGGGGCTGCTGCAGGGGTTCCTCTCAATATCGCTTAAAGCTAAGCATCGGGCAACTTCGGAGAGGTGGCTTGACATCTTGTTCGCCATTGGCGTGCATGACATGGTTTTTGTCCATCTGCGCGGCGAGATCGGCCTAGCACGAAATCGACTTCTGAAAAGGGGCGATCGGTCCTCGCGGATGCAAAGGGCATCTCCTGATTGCGGCGGTCATCTCTGGTCGGCTGCGGACTGTGCTTGCCGCCAGATTGCGGCCGATCTTGAGAGGGGAATGGAAACGGAAGATCACGTCGGCGTGCTGGCGGCGGTCGATGTGGAAAGGTTGGCATCGCCCGAAGATGTCGCCGAAAGGGTTCTGGAGGCGGTGCTTTTGGCCTGTCTCGAACGGCGTCGGCTGGGCGATCCGGCAGGTCAATGGGCACCACAATGAACCGCCGATCATTCATGGGCGTCGCCGGCCTGTATCCCCTGATCGCCCTGTTGCCGGGCTCGGGCTCAGCGCAAGGGGGACAGACGCCGAAAGGCAAGGAATTCGTCCTGGCAGGTGCCTATGGATTCGAACAGCAATCGATTAGGAACCTCGAGCCGGGAGCAATAATCGACGCTCGAAATGCTTCCTTCACGGTTGCCAACAGCAGAAATAGCGATCCCAGCGCGATGACGGGATGCGACGAGGGGCCGTTGCCCGTCAATCGCTATCCCCTCGTCATCCGCAACTGCCCCGGCGTTCGCCTTATCGGAGGGCGCTTCGATGGTCAGGTGCCGCTAACGTCTGATTGGCGCGACACCTATTGCAACAGCGCCGCTCTGCTTGTCAGGGACGGAACCACGGACGCGACAATAGAGGGTATCCGTGCGCGTCGCTGCTGGGATGGCATTCGTTTCGCAGAGCACGCCGACGGCTTTCGGCTAAAAGGCTGCTGGCTCAGCGAAATCAGGGATGATGCGGTGGAGAACGACTATCTCCTCAGCGGCATCGTTGAAGAGTGCCTGTTCGACGGATGTTTCTCAGGGATCAGCCTGGATCCTGCATCAAACGAACGGGACGGAACCGGCCAAACCGTGCGGATCGACAGATCCCTCATTCGTATGCACGCCTTTCTCTCCAAGGGCGAAATCACACATCAGGCGCCGATCAAAGCTGTCGACCAGTCACCCAGGTTGCGGATTACGGAATCGGTTTTTGCGTTGGCTGCGGCTAACATGCGTGGATTCCGTCGCTTGGAAAGAACATGGCGGCTGACGATTGAAAGTCGCGACAATGTGTTGCTGTGGCTGCCCGACGCGCCAATACCCTCCGCGTTGCCGTTGCCGCCGTCTGGTTTCAGAATGCTGACCGGCGCCGACGCCCGGAGGTACTGGAGCAGGGCGCACCTTCAGTGGATCGCAGCGCATCAGAACGTGGCCAGGTTTTCCGACGAAGTGCTGTGAGAACTCGCAGCCCTCGGTGACGCTAATGCATGTTGCTCGCCCATCGAACACACCCGCTTTGCCATAACAGCTTGGACCGTCACCGCGATGAATCAGCACGAGGCAATTGACAGAACTTCGACACCGCGCCTCGCCGATCACAGTCCTGCGACGTTTGTAATCCAAGGACGGTTGGTACGCGTCAGGGAAAGAAACGTCCTGTTCAGCCCGACAAACCAGGCCATTTTCGCCATCAACGACACTGCTGCCGACATCTGGCGCTGTCTGGAAGAAGGCATGGCACCGCAAGCCATCTCGGTCGAGATGGTGCGCAGGGGCGTTGAAAGGCTTGAGGCAAAGAGGCATGTCGAGGTGGCGCTCGCGGACTGGCAGCGGCTTAGCCTGATACGGCCCCGCGTGCCCGTGTCTCCGTCAGCAGCTCAGGAACTCGTGAGCCAGGTGGTCGCCGTTGCGGGCCTCAACATACGGATCGTCTATCCAGCAGCCTATGCATTCCCCGCAATCACCGTATTTCGGCATCTTGAGGTTCGAAGTGAGGCTGCCGAAGTTCTACTCGAGGTAGTTGAGCACGGGGGACGGATCCATCTGTTCCGGGATGGCAATTGGATTCTGTCCTGCCCTGCCGACGAACTAGCCGTCACACTGAAAGGACAATTGCTGAACGAGGTTCTCGATCGCGGCGTCTATGAACTCGCTCTCCATGCGGCGGGCCTTTTCAGCAATGGACGTATGGTCCTTCTTTGCGGCAATCCGGGCGCGGGCAAGACAACACTGACTTTGGCATTGGTCCATGCAGGATTCGGCTTTGCCGCTGATGATGTTACTCTGCTGGACTCCAGGGGGCATGGCGTTGGCCTGCCGTTTGCCTGCGCGGTCAAGGCGGGGGCATGGCCGCTTCTGGCCGAATACTGCCCCGATCTCGACGACGCTCCAGTCTGCCGCCGGCCCGACCGTAGGCGTGTGCGGTTTGCCGTGCCCAAGGCGTCGACGCCCTTGGCTCTTTCTCCCCTGCCCATCGGCAGTGTGATCCTGCTGCGTCGAGGCCACGGTTCGAAGGCTTGCCTGGAGCCGGTCGATCCTGCCAACGCACTGCGCGGCCTTCTCAACGGCGCGCTTGCACCCGGCGGAAAGCTGAGTGGCACCGCATTCGAAGTTCTGACCCAACTCATCGGATCGGCGGAAACCTATTGCCTGAACTATTCGAAGCTTGATGATGCGGTACAACTTATATCGCAGGCATGCCGATGATGAGCAGGGGCAACGCGCTTGAGGCGTTGATCGCCGGACTTCGCGGCAGTCCGACTGACAGGGCCGACTGGCAGGCCGTGATTGCTTTGGCAAATCACACTCTGCTCACACCCGATTTGTTTTCCTCCCTCGCGCGCGCCGGACAAATCCAACAGCTCCCGCAGGACGTGCGTGAGTATCTTCGGTTCGTTCACGACTGCAATCGGGAACGGAACCTGCGCTTGCGTTCCCAATTGCGTGAAGCCGTTGCGGCCCTCAACGGCAGCGATATCGTTCCGCTCCTGCTCAAGGGTGCCATTCCCTTGTTCCTTTCACCGGCCGGCCGGATTCCCAGCAGGATGACGAGTGACCTTGATCTAGCTGTGAATCCGCGCCAGGAGATGGTCGCCAGAGCCTGTCTTGAAGAGCTTGGCTACGTCGATGTGGCGGGCGCTCGAGGCATGGCCCGCCAGCAGGACGCCGGAATGCTGGAGCTCCGCTCGAGCCGAGCGAACGGCTGTCACCCCCCCAAGCTTGTTCAGCGAGGCGGCCTTCGGGTGAAAATTCCTACCGCTCAGTCCCGCGCCATGCACTGGATGGTGCACGACCTTCTCAAGGAGGGAGATTACTGGCGCGGAAGGATAGATCTCAGGCACCTTCATGATCTGGCACGATTGGCGGAAAGCGATGACGTGGATTGGACGTCACTGCAGCAATCCATGTCGGATGGAACCGCCCGTAATGCGCTCGACACCCAGCTCCTGGCCATGCATCATTTCTTTGGAACCAGAATCCCGGCAAAATGTGCACAACGCCGGATGGTCCGTATCCAGCACTGGAGACGCATCTTCACGGCGACCCACCCCGTCGTCGGAGCGCCGCTGCGCCTGGCCGGCAATTTGATGTGGGGGACATGGCGATTTTCACGCGGCTACGGCTTGGTGCGACGTGGGCCGTCGGACTTCTTACGTCGCATTGCTCGTACGCTTTTCAACCCTCGCACCAAAATCTAAGCCTTTTGGAGAACTAGTGCCCCCGGGTCACAAAGCATAAGCTCGATCTGTAAATTTGAGACGGTTGTGGAGAGGTTTGACATGTCAACTGAAAGCACAAAAAGCTCAGAACGGACTCAGGAGAACCTGGTCTCGGAAGCTCAGGCACGCCGCGACTTTCTCAAGAAGGCGGGGCGTTTTGCGGCAGTTACGCCGCCGGCTGTGACGCTTTTGCTCGGCACGAGTTTGAACTCCAAGGCGATTGCCAAATCGGGCGGATCACGCCCGGGCAATGGTTGGGGAGACAAGAACCACATCCACTCCGGTCCTCCCGGGCAGGCGTAAGCTCTTCGAGCATCATGGTCGCTGAAAACAGCGTTGTGAGAACGTAAGCCTGTCATTTGAAAGCCCGAACCACTTGCGGCACTTTTGTGTGCCGCAAGTGGTCCGGGCTTTTTCTTTGCCGGCGGCTACCGGCTCACGGGTCTGAACAATCAGTGCGGCAAAAAAATGTATCGGGGTCTTCAAACGAAAAGAAAGCCCCGGCACCAACCTCGTTCTGTGCCCGCCGGTTTCAGTCGGGCATGACGAGTTCCGGTGGTCTGAAACACGCCGTGCAGGATCAGGCGAGCAGCCAATCATTAATATGGAATTCATAGATCTTGCCATCGTTCTCGGTCGGATGGGAGTCATTGTCGATGCCGCGATCGGTGATGTATAGACTCATACTATGGCTTGGATCGTCGCTGCTTGGCGCCAGCGCCATCCCAGACGGTTTGTGCGCATGGGCCGCGGAGATATCGAGCGTGCCCAATAACTGCCCGGTAGGCGTTACCATTGCCACCGACTTTGCCGACGCAATGATATAAAGGAGATCGTGGACTGAATCGTACGCAATACTTTCGTCGCCAGGGGTCCCCAGCGCACGCGCAGAAAAACTCGTGACCACGTCGTCGCCGCCCGTGCTTGGGACACCATCGAATTTGCCATTCGGACCCGCAGCGATGGTGTAAATCGTCTGGGTTGTGCCGTCGGCGACATATAGGACTCCACGTTTTGTATCATACGCAATCCCCTCCGGGTCCGTGCTGCCGAATGCGGCCGTCTTGAATGATGTCACAAGGTCGTCCGACGTGTTGTAAAGTCCGTCCCGTCCGGGGTTGAGTTCGTATACGCTCTTTGTACCAGTGTCGTCCGTGAAGAAGAGATGGTGGTTGGTGGGATTGTAGGCGATCCCCGACGGCTCATCGGAAAAATTGATCGTCGTGAGCGTGCCCGCCAGGGTGCCGTTCAGATTCATTTGATAGAGATTCTTGCCGGTAAAAATGGACATTTCGTCAACTTCGCTATCGGCAACCAGCAGCGTGTCGAGATGAGAAATATAGACGAGATCCGTGGGATCGGGGCTCGGTGGCGACCACAGCGAAGTGAGGATGGTGTGTGCCAGGGTCACCGACGTCGGCAGCTGGTTGGCCGTGACGTTGACGTTAAAGGCGTGGGTATCGGTGCTGCCATCGGACGAGGTTGCGATCACATTAAAGTTGACCGAAGGCTCCGACGTCGCATTGAGCGTGCCCGTACCCGAGCGCGTGATGACGCCAGTGCTGGCGTTGATGGCGAAGCGCGAGTCGCTGATGCTGTAAGTAATTGCCGAGCCGGCATCGGGATCCGTGGCCGAGGCGGTGATCCCGACCGCCGTGCCGGCGGCGGCGTTCTGGGCAATCTGGTTGGCGGCGGTGTCGGTATCCGGCGGGGTGTTGAAGGCGACCGGCTCAGCGCTGTTGAGGACGGCGAGGGTGAAGGCCTGGTTGGCGGTGGTGCCGTCGGAAGACTTTGCCGTCACTGTCAGATTGATCGACGGCTGGGTCTCGAAGTCGAGCGTGCCGTTGGCAGAGCGCGTGATGACGCCGCTGCTGGCATTGATGGCGAAGCGCGAGTCATTGATGCTGTAGGTGATGGTCGAGCCGGCATCGGGATCCGTGGCCGAGGCGGTGATCCCGGTGGGTGCGCCAGTCGCGGCAAGCTCGGCGATCTGGTTGGCGGCGGCGTTGGCGTCAGCCGGGCTGTTGAAGGCCACCGGACTTCCGGATCCTGGCAGCAGATATTCTATGTGCAGCAGCGGAGCGCTGGTCGGCGAGTATTCGTAGGAATCGGCTGTGCGCGTGCCGGTGCCGGTGACCAAAAATGCCATGTCGTTGAGCGCAGCCCAGCCCGAGCGATTGATGATCTCCTGCACGATCGCCGACAGGTCCGGCGAGCGCTCGGTCAGCCCTTGCTCGCCTACCGTGTTCCACGGGTCCGGTGTCCAGGCTGCGGACGCGTCCGTCGTCGCGCGTGAGGACACGTCGAAGCTGACGCTGGTGAAGGCGCTCGCGTCGTCGGTATCTTCGCCCTTGATCAGCAGCGAGGTCACGCCGGTCTTCACCTCATTGGCCTGGAACTGGATATAGGCGCCGGTGATGATGGCGCCTTGCGGGATGTCGATCGCGGTGAAGCGGATGCCTACCGTCTGTCGGGTGCTGCTGTCATAGCCCAGCTCCAGGTCGTTTATGTTGGTCGAGATCGAACCCGAACCCTTCTCCTCGACATCGTCGCCGGCGGTCGCCACCCTTGTCTCGAAGATCGGGTCGATTGCATTTGAGGCGGTGGCGAGGAGACTGCTGGAGGTGGCCGCGGCGCCCGTCGAGACCGTGCCGAGGTCAGCAACTGCCTCAGGGGTTGTGGCGGCATAGGTGACTTGGCTGTCGGCATGGCCCGTTGTCGCGTCCTGCCACAAATCGAGAAAGCTGCTGTCCAGATGAATGCCAACTCCGGCTGCCGCCTCGGCCAGTCCGCTGAGGTTCAATCCGCCATCGCTCCCCGATGTCGGAGTGATCCCATCCGCGGAAATGAGATCGAGGCTGTTCGCGGCGCGATCCAGTCCGTGACTGTGACTCCCCTTGCCGGTTTCCGCAGCAGGTTCGTCGCTCAGATCGGAGATATCGCCAGTCTTCTCGTTGCCGCTCACGCTTCCGATTGGCAGCGTCAAATTGTCGATGTTCAGCCAGTCGCCTTTGATGCCGGAGTCAATGCCGGAGTCCGTCAGCAAGAGTTTCGTGTCAGTCCAGGGAAGCCCAGCCAGTTTTGCCATGTCGAATTTCCTCTCCATATCTCTCGACTAAAATCGCAATCTCGACGTGTCCGACCAGGGGCGGTTCCGACCCCAGATCGAGCATGGCGATGGGTAACGTTGACACGAAAGCCGTCGCCCGCGATGCATGGCCGGGCGGTCGAGCGCTGAAGTCTACTTTGATCAGTCAGTTGCCTTCCTCATCCTGGGCCAGGCGGGCACCACGGCGGCAAGCAGACGCAGCAGTGATAGCCCGTCCCGCCCAAGGAACAGCGACGGCAGGATCCAGCACAGGAGCAAGCCCCCGGCAGATGCCAGCAATGCCGTATCGATGAGCAGGGGAAGAGCAGATAAATGGAACTCGCGCAGCCATTCCACGAGTGCCCAGATGCCCGCTCCGACAACGCCCGCGAGCGCCAACCCAGGCAGGTGCGCCATCAAGAAGTCGCCCCAGGTCATCCCGGTCACGCGGAGGCTCAACTGTGCCATGAGGAAGAAGTTGATCCCGAATGCCGCGCCGACGCCGAATGCCACGCCTTCTATTCCCCAGAATTGCCCCATCAAGGACCCAACCAAGACGCCGATGGTGAAAACGGCCTGGCGCCACGCACGTGCGTAGACCGTCCCCGTTGCGCGCGAGACGGAATCGCTCAGCTTGTAGCTCGTGCGGAACAACATGCTGAACGCCAGGATCTGGAGTGGGGCGACAACCCCTTCCCATCCCCGCCCGAGAGTGACCTTAACCAATTCCGGCGCGACGATCGCCACGACCATACTGGCCGGTAGGACGATCAGGGCGCAACCCGCGACCGCGCTGCGATAGGCGCGAGCAAGCCGCGCGGGCTGCTCCTGGACCAGCGCCATGGTTGGGAAAAGCACCCGATCGAGAACCTGACCGACTATGACGGCGGGCGTCGTCATCAGCTGCGACGACAGGCCGTACAGGCCAAGCGCATCTGCACCGAGCCAGCGCCCCACGACGAGCCTGTCTGCCTGGGTGGCGAGGTAGTTGCATACCCGGGCAATGGTGAAACCGCTCCCGAAATAAAGCAGTTCGAAGATGGCGCTTCGTTCCAGCAAGGGCCGCATCGGATGCGGCTGTCCAGCGAGCAGCACGACCATGCGGATGAATTGCTGGATCAGGAGTGCGCCGACAAGGGCCCAGATACCGAAGCCGAGCCAAGCCAGTACCGGACCGGCTACGACGTAGCCCGTGGCGAAGGCGCAGGCATCGACGAGCGCCAGCCAGCGGAACCGCAGCGCGCGCTGGGCCGCGGCCAATGCCACCATGGAAGCGCCTTGGAAAAGGAACACGAAGCAGATGGCACGAACGACTGGAGCCAGATCGGCAAGCCGAAGCAAGCCGGCAATTGCCGGTGCCATTGCCCAGACCAACGCGGACACAACGAGGCCGAGGAGGCATGACAAGGTGAAGCCGGCCCGGAGATGTCGCTCTTCCAGCACAGGTCGTTGGACGATCGCGGGGGTAATGCCAAGTCCCTGGAAGATCGCCGAAAACTTGATGACGATCAGCGCTGCGGAGTAAAGGCCGAACTCATTGGGCGAGAGCAGCCGGGCCAGGATGAGAAGTGAGGCAAGCTCGGCGACGGCGAGGGCGCCCATGGACAAGGCCGTCCACAACATGCCCACGACACTCTGTTTTGCCAGCCCTCGCCTGTCGTTGCTCACGCCTGTCTCCACTCTTCGGCCGATCCAAACAGGCGGCCATTGCGTCCATCCCGGATCCGCCGAGGGACACGATTACATTGGGTGACGCCCGGCGACGCGCCCGCGCCTGAATGAAACGACCGCATGGTCACGAAGGGGCTTCGGCTGCGGTGCCGCCCGCCAGCGCGCAGTGCGCCTTACCTATTGAAGAAGCGAGGGAATTTCGTAGCGGTAGAATTCCATCTCATCCCGGACCTCCGGTATGATCGCCGTCAGGTCCTTCCTTTCGAGGCGGAGCCACTTCTGCTGTCGGCCGGGGTCGATCATCTCCTTGGCCATGCGGACGATATCGTCGGTGCAGCTCAGCCCGCAATGTTCATAGATGCGGCGCAAGACCAGTTCGGGATCCTGTATCAAATCCTCGTAACGAAACGACAGAACGCGGCCGTTGCCAAGCTTGGCGAGATCTTCTCGAGCCTTTCGATTGCCGCGCGCCCACTGACGCGCGATCACCGTCAACTTTTCATTATCCTTCAAATCCCGATCTATTCCGTTGTAACGCGGACCATAGATCGATGTATATTTCCTTCCGAGCACCCTTTTTGTGATCACCTGTTTTATAATATCTCTTGCATAATAATGAATTTGTGTGACAGGAGTGATTTTCAGCAGGCGTATTATACCTCTTAAAGACTTTGCTCGCTGCCACTTAAGCTCCATTGAGCTTATGTATGAAAATGGATTTCTCGTAATATAGAGAAATATGGCCTCCGGAAAAATCTCGTGGACAAACGGCACGCGCAAGACATTGGCGGGCGTATTTTCCATGATCTGTCGGCCGCCGTGCCGCGACTGATATTCGAGGAACCTGCCGCGAATGTAACGAGCGACCCTTTCGGTAGCATCGGTTTCGACGAATTCGTCATGACGCCGCGCCGGATCGGCATATAGCCACAATGTTTTTGGCTCGTACCAGGTAACGATGTCAGGATGCAGCCCGATCAATTTTTGTGCAATTGTGGTCCCCGACCGATAGTTGCCGATCAGAAAAATGGGACGTTTCAGCTCTGTTGCTGCCATGACAAGTCTCCGTCGCTAAAGGTTAGCCAAGATAGCGCCGATCCTCACGACCAAGCTCCGCCGCTCGGCTATTGGTCTCTGAATGCACGCATCATCTGGTCCGTCAAAGGCTTCATCAGGTACGACAGCACCTTGCGGTCACCAGTCCGTATGAATGCTTCCACCGGCATGCCGGGAATGATCGAGACGGGTGCAAGCTTCTTCGAATCCTTCGGATCGGGCGTGATGCGGACTGCGTAGTAGACTTCATTGGTATGCTGATCGCGCGTTACGTCGGCCGCAATCATGGACACCGTGCCCTCCGTTTCGGGCGTAGTGCGAACGTTGAAGGCGGTGAAGCGAAGAAGTGCGCGTTGGCCGACCGAGATCTGATCGATGTCTTGCGGCGCGGCCTTCACCTCGACTGTGAGAGTGTCGGTGTCGGGAACGATCAACATAATCGGCTCCCCCGCATTGATCACGCCGCCGACTGTATGAACTGAGGATTGATGGACCACTCCGCTGGAGGGAGCGCGAATGTCGATGCGTGACAGCTGGTCCTCGGCGCTTACTTTTCGTTCCTCGAATTCGGCGATCTTGGCGTCGACATCGCGCAGTTCGCTGCCAGTCTCGCTGGAGAACTCCTTGTCCAGCTGCAGGATCTGGAGCTCGACTTCGGCGATGGCACCCTTTGCCTGCGCCATGTTTGACACAAGCTGTGACCTTTCACCCTCGATGCGTGTTGCCTCGCGTTCATATTCCGTAAGCTTCGACTTGAGTGTGAGCTTCTTTTCGACAAGGCTGCGGATGTCGACGAGTTCGTCGTTGATCAGCTCGATCTCCTTGCTCTTTGCCGATTCCTGAGCCAAATCGCCTTCGATCTGCTTTCCGAGTTGCTCGATGCGTTCGCGCAAGCGCGCCTTGTTGCCGAAAACCTCGGTTCGACGAAGCTGGAAGAGCCGCTGTTCGCTGGCCACCGTGTTGGCAATCTCCGGGTCGCTCATTCGCGCGGCAAGTATCGGAGCAAGTGTCATCCGCCCGCTGCCGTCACGCTCGGCCTCGAGCCGGGACTTTCGCGCATAGAGCTCATCCAGATTCTTTGTCACGTAAGCCAGGGTGGCACGCGGGATGGTGTCGCTAAGCTGGACCAAGACATCCCCGGCTCGGACACGGTCGCCATCGCTCACGAAGATCTTGCCGACCACGCCGCCCGTCGGGTGTTGCACTTTCTTTTCGCTGTTCTCGACGACCACCCAGCCATGCGAAATAATTGCTCCCGAAATGTCTACTGTCCCGGCCCAGACTCCCATTCCGCCGAGGAGCAGTGCGACGACAGTCATTCCACCGAGCAGATTGCGGCGAATGGATCGCCGGTTGGAAAGCGATCGATTCAAGACAGGAGCCGTCATTGCCCGTTTCCCCTGTGCCGCAAGTCGTCAATTCGGCAGTTGAGGAGAGGTTGAAACCGGCCGCAGGCCCTCGGTATTGACCTGCATCGGAAACAGCTTGGACAGGACTGACTGCTTCGTTCCAAACATGTGCATCTGCCCTTCTTTCATCATCAGCACGAAATCCACGGTGGTGAGAATGTTCGGCCGGTGCGCGACGATCACCACGATGCCTCGGCGTGCCTTGATTGCGAGGATCGCCTCGGCAAGCGCCCGTTCGCCTTCCATGTCGAGATTGGAGTTGGGCTCGTCGAGGACGACCAGGAACGGATTTCGGTAGAGTGCGCGTGCCAAAGCAACGCGCTGGCGCTGCCCTGCTGACAACGCGGTTCCGCCCTCTCCGATCTGCGTCTCGTAGCCATTGGGAAAGCTGATGATCAGTTGATGGACACCCGCCGCGCGGGCGGCGGCGACGATGGCCTTCGGGTCCGATCCAGGATCGAAGCGGGCGATGTTGGCGGCAACCGTTCCCGCGAACAGTTCGACGTCCTGCGGAAGGTAACCTATATGGCGGCCAAGGCGCTCCGACGACCACTGATCGAGCGCGGCGCCATCAAGCTTGACACGCCCCGCCAGCGGTCGCCATGCGCCGACCAGCCCACGAGCCAGGCTGGATTTGCCGGAACCGCTTGGTCCGATGATGCCAAGCACCGAGCCGGCGTCCAGGCTGAATTCCACACCTCGCACGATGATCCGTTGCGCGCCCGGTGCACCGATCGTCATGCGTTCCACCGTCAAGTTCGAACCGGGAACCGGAAGTGCCATCGGCTGGGCGTCTTGCGGCAATCGGGCGAGCACCTGGCTCAGCCTGCTCCAGCTCTGGCGTGCGGCCACGAAGGTACGCCAATGGGCGATGGCAAGATCGACAGGCGCAAGCGCTCGGCCCGCAAGGATGGAGCCGGCGATGATGATCCCGGACGTAGCCTCGCCCTGGATCACCAGCCAGGCCCCTATACCAAGCATTGCCGACTGGAGCATCAGCCGCAAGGCGCGCGCGAAGCTGCCGAAGCCGCCTACGATATCGCTGACATGCTGCTGTTGCATGAGGTATTCGCGGCTCGCCTCCCGCCAATGGTCGTGCAGACGGTTGCCCATTCCCATCGCCGCGAGGACCTCCGCGTTGCGGCGACTGGCCTCGGCAAAGCCGTTGCGCATCACACCTGTCGAAACCGCGGCGCCCATTGGTTTGCGCGTAAAGACCTCGGTCGCTGCCGTCAGAGCCACCAACACGATTGCACCGCAAATCGCCGTAATCCCGAGCGTCGGATGAAGGCTCCATATGATTGCCAGGTAAAAGGGCATCCACGGAAAGTCGAAAAGCGTGCTAGGCCCCGGGCTCGATAGAAATATGCGGACGTTGTCGAGATCGCGCTGCGGCTGCAGACCATCGCCCTGGTGGCCGATGTACAAGGGCAGCCTGGACACGGCTGTAAATACACGTCCTCCGACCGCTTCGTCCAGTTCAACACCGATCCGGGTCATAATGCGGCCGCGCACGAGATCGACGACCGCCTGCACGACAAACAGCACGCCGGCCAATATCGCCATGGCTACGAGAGTCGGAACGCTGCGGCTTGGCAGTACGCGATCGTAGACCTGCAACATGAACATCGCGCCGGTCAGCATGAGGATGTTGCTCACGCCGCTAAAAACCGCGACGCCCGCGAATGCTGCCTTGCAGGAACGCAACGCATAGGCCAGTTCCGAACCGGGCGCCGGCTGGATATTCCCTGGCGAGGGCTGGGCGCCGGCGTTCGCGAGCGCGCTTGGCAAACCGCCCCTTCGCCTTGCCTTGCGGGCGACTGCCATGAGCAGCAAGCCCAGGGCCGCGATCGCCAGCCCAACCAGAAGAGCGTCTGGACCGGGCAGCAAGACATCGGAAAGATGGCCCCAGTCCCGCACGAGATCCGTCCACGGTCGCGGCAGCCAGTTCCTGCCGAGATCAACGAGGCGCGGCAGGAATGCAGCTCCCGCAAGCGCAAGAGCGAGGAGGAGCAGGATTGCTCCTGGAATGCGCGATCGGATGATGGAGCGGTGGCGCGGAGCATTGCGCACCGTCGTCTTGCGGCGCGCCGTTGCACGCAGGAGATTGAGCCGCCTCTGCTCCATTTTGGCATGGGAATTCGTCCGGCGGAAGCGGTTTGCCACGACTGTCAGTGCTGCCCCAAGGATCATGTCAAACCCTGAGGTGCCAAGGCCGGACTATGTCGGTCCGTTCAAGGCACAACGAACCCAGGCGCGTCGCGAAGCGACGATCGCGGCCCTGAAGCAAAGCCTTGCTCGAGGAAGTGGGCATGTTCGTGCTATTGGCCGACAATGCTTGGCTGGAGGGCCGGGCCCTCAGCTTTTGGGCCCCCCATTGTTCCGGAAGTGTCCGGTGCGTAGAACCCTTTGTTGGCTACAATCGAAACCTCGATGACGTCGCCAGCTAGGACTTCCGTATTTTCATCGGCGACGATGTCGTGGGCGACTTTCTGGTCGCGCCTGAAAATCGAAATCTTCACAGAGCCTTGCAAGTCGTCGAACGTCCTCTGTTCGCCATAGGTAAAGATAAAGAGAAGCTTGTCGGCAACGTACCTTATTTGACTTTGAATCTTTCCCAGCTCGACCTGCGTGTCCTGCGCTTGCGAGATCAGATCCATTTCATAACTCTGCTTCTTTTTCCTCAGCTCACTCTCCGAGGTCAGCATCGCCTGCTGCGCCTGCTCCTGCTGCAACTCGGTCTGCGCAAGTTCGGCGCGATAGCTGGTATGTGCTCGTTCCGCCGTCATGACATTCGAATTGGTTACCAGACCTTTTTCCCGCAGTGACCGGGCGGATTGCAGTTCCTCGAGTTGAATATTCGCGGTCTTTTCCCGCTCCGTTCGGGCTGCAGCGACCATATCCGCTTCCTTCCTGGCCCGATCGAACGAGACCTCAAGGAATGAAATGTCGTCCCGATATGCGGCAAGGCGGGCGTCCAACTGCGCCTGTTCGGACGCTACGATGTCGACTATCAAGTGTCCGCCAAACTCGACTGGCGGATCCGGCGGAGCGACGAAGGATTTGTCCTGCCGGCTTTCCGCCTGGAGGCGGGCGAGCCGTACCTTCAGACGATATTCTTCGATCGCAAGACCTGCGCGCGCGCTGCGCAGATCAGCTATTTGCAAGGCCGGCTCCATGTTTCCGACGGCGGTAGCCCGGAAGCCACCGGCTATGGCCAGCGCATGGCGAACCGTTATTCCAGGTTGAAATGGATATGATCCGGGATGAGCCACCGTTCCGGAAATAAAGAACGGTCGGTACTGACTGATCTCCACCTTCACGAAAGGCTCGAGAATGAGCTTCTGCTGTTGTAATGCACGCTGAATGGCCTGCGAAAGAGCAACAGTGGTGAGGCCGCGCGCCTGAATATCGCCCAGCATGGGAAGTGATATCGAACCCCGATCATCGACCACCACATCCAGCGGATAGGATTGCTCGCCAATCACGGACACCCGCAGGATGTCACCGGTGTCGAACGCATATCCGTCCGCACGGGATGCGCCAGCAGTGAGCAGAACAAAGGCAATGGCGAGGCCACCAATCATTGCGAGCATGCGGCCGGCCGCAAGTTCAAATCCGGGAAATTCAAATCCGGGAAAATGCCGTCGGCCCCAATCCTTCACTCGCAGAGGCTTGGAAGGAAATTGCTGGTCAGCACGCAAACGCATCGTCGTACTCCGTTGTCTTGTCTGCCGTCAGGACCAATCGACTTTCGTCGGCCGGAGCGTGACAGCAGGGTGTTCGTTGGGTTCGAGCAGTAAGCCTTGGGAATCCACGCTCCGTCGAAGGAGCAAAAGGATCAAAATCCGTGCAGTCCTACGGTTTGCTTGGTGAGGCCAGCGCGAATTTGCGCCTCGTTCGGTCGTGCGGCTGGAAGGGCTGACTCAAGAGCGGATTGATAAATCAACTCGACGCTATCGCACATGGCATCCAGCCCCCAGGACGAAAGGTCGGTGAGTTTCGCACTCTCAGCCAGTCGAGCGCGATACTGCTCGTTCTCAAGGAGATCGGCGACCGCTGCAGCTGCGGCACCCACATCTTCCGCCGGCGTCACGATTCCGTTTACGCCATGCTTCACGACCTCTTCCACTCCCGGCAGATGCGAAACCACACTTGCTCGACCGCCCGCCAGATACTGCATCATGACGCGAGGCAGTCCTTCTCGCATCGACGTCAGCACACACACGTCCGCCAGACTGATCAGTCGCTCAGGCTCGCTATGGTAGCCGATCATGCGAACGTTGTTTGCGAAAGGGGATCGTTGAATCGCCGATTCAACAGTGGATCGCGCCGGCCCTTCACCGGCCAGCAGCAGTCGCACGTTCGGAATTCGCTCGACGGTCTGCCCAAATGCTTCAATGAACTCTACGTGGCGTTTTCGCGGTTCCAGTGCAGCCAGCATCAGCACCACCGGCGGCTTGGGCTCTCCGAAAGCCGTCCCCAGCAGGAGATGCGATTGTTGCGGCCACTGCGCGTTCGCGAAGCGTGTCAGATCGAAGCCGGAGTGGACGACGTGGTGCTGAGCGGCGCTACCCAAATGATTGGCGATGCAAATGTCGCGCATAGCCTGGCTGACATCGATGAAAGCCTGTGTGACCTTCGCGGCCAGGCGTTCGGCAGCCAGGTACATCAGGCTCTGCGCTTTGCCCACATGCACAAACGGTAAAATGTGCACGCCATGTATGATGCAAGGGATATTGGCTTCCCTCGCGGCAAGGCGGCCGACGATGCCAGCTTTGCTTTGATGTGTGTGCACGATGTCAGGCCGCCAATCGCGCATAAGGCGCGTGAGTTGCCCAAATGCCGAAATGTCGCGGGACGGTGAAATCGAGTTGATGAGTTTTTCCAGAGTCATGACCCGAACGGCTTCGGCAACGGACGCCCGCAAAATCGGGTCGTACTCCTCGCCGTGAACCAAAAGCACTTCATGGCCGTGGCGCGCCTGAGCGAGACAGCAGGCCAATGTGTTCTCTTCGGAACCTCCCCGAAGCAATCGGGTGAGCACATGGACGATCTTCATTTGCTTGCACCTCTGGGCATCCGGGGTTGGTACATCCCGGAAGATCGAGCGCATCGAGCGGTGGCGTTCGACAATTCTTTCGGCGGCCTTCCCGAGCATGGTCGGGATGTGGCAGGGCTGCCCGTTTGCGTTGGCTATGGTGGTGGATGTCGGCGGTTGAGCCGCCAGCTCTGTCTCTACAGAGAGCTCTGTCTCTACAGAGACAGCCAGATATGCCTGAACAGTTCCTGACCGACCGCCTCTATGCCTGCGCTCGCGTCAATGATTGGGATGTTCTTGTCCTTGGATCGCAGCTCCGCCATCAGCGATAGCCGGGCATCGAACGCTTCTTTCCTGATTTCACCGGGCTTTCGCTGCTCGGAGACCGCAAAATCTGAGACGAGGTGCAAGGTAAGGTGTGGCCGGCATTCTGCCATCCTCTGATAGAGTCTTTGCTCGAGCCGGGCGAGTACCGACAAGCCTGGGATGGAGAACAGGTGCGGTGGAATCGTTGGCCCGTCCAGATACCCTCTGCAGATCGCCTGCGGCCACCTGTCACAAATGACGATCAGGCCTCGCGTCGCCCATCGATGTGCACGTTTCACGACAGCGTATCGCTCGAACGCAATCAAAACCGCCCACAATGCCAGCGCGGCAGCGACAAATCCTCCCTTCGACCAATTTCGACTGAGGGAATTGTCGTTATTGTGCTGAACCAAGGACTTAAGGCGGCGTCTATGGGGGAAAACCAGCGTCTGCAACGCTTTGCGAAGCCACCATCCATTGCCGTCTCCGGTTCCGACATAGGCTTGCGCACACCCGAACTTCCATCGAAATATCTGTGTCAGCCGCTCAGCCTGAGTGCTCTTCCCCATGCCATCGGGACCTATGAGCGCGACTACAAAGCCACCAGCCGCTGGCCGTCTCTTTGGTGGAAATCTGCCGGGCATCAACTGCTGAAGAGATCTCAAGGCGAGATACGTGGTCTTGCGGGCCAGATGGATGCCGGCATCGGCGATTTCGTAACGACCCGTGAAACCGCATACTTCTCGGATTGCGCGCCGCAACCTGGCAAGATCTCCGCGGTGGACGACCAAGCCGTCGGCGTTTTGCACAAACCTGCAGCTCACCGCTTTCCCGCCGGCAAACATGTATTCCACGACATCCACGCTTTGCTCGCTTGACGGAAATGGCAGGCGTGCAAATTGGTCCCTCCAAGCATCACCGACGGTGATCCATTGTCTCCAAGGCAATGCCCAGGCCCGAAAGGCGAAGCGGGCAATTGCTATTCGAATCTCGTCTTCGGGAGAGACGACCGGAATCGATACGCCGTCCACACAAATCGTCTCCCATCGTGTAATCGTCGCATAGTCGAATGCCGGATATCGCTTACGGAACTCCCAGCCGACGCGGAGCCCGATATGCATGTCGAGATGGAGATAGCGACCATGCGAAAAGTCAGGCAGGAACCAGTCCTCGCGGCCGGCGCAGACATTGTCGTAGCAAGACAGGCTGACGCCTCGACAGCCGTGCAGCTTGCTCACGATCGAGCAGAAGGCCGCGTAGTCGTGTTTGTCCAGGAGGACGTCCAGATCGTCCCGGCCCGCAAGCCCGTCTTGCAGGGATGCGAGATCCTGGACTATCCCGTACCTCAGGCCACTTTCGTTGAATGCTCGAAACATTTCGCTGGCGATCGGCAGGGCCGGTAACCCTTCAAGGGGGGCATTTCGGTCAGTTTGAGAGAGACCTGCATCTGCTTTGGTCCGCGACAGGCCCGCCCCAACCAACTTGGCTGGCGCCGGAACATTCAACCCCCCCGTCAACGCTTCGGCCGCCATGCTTGCCTTCGGCTCTGGAGTCCAGCGACGATGACGATACTGTTGTGGCCGCAGGCCATCCCAAGGCTCTCCAGGGGCCGCGGGACGTTGGCTTCCGGGGTTGGATCTGCGTGAAGGTTGCAAGGGGAATCCCCTAGTTGATCGCGTCGAGGGTTATTCGCTCATCGTCGCCTCAAAAGGCCTCGACCTGGCGGAGCTATATCCACGCCGATTGCTTCGTTGGGACGCAGCACCAAGGTTCTCACTGTCGACCCGCAGGCTCGGATGTCACCTTGCAAGCTGCCGCAGAGAGGGTGAATTGGGTGCCAACTCATTTCCTCATTGCCGGGTGGTTCCAGCATCTTGCGAGCGAACAGTTGTATTAATTGACAGCTAACGCATAGACTTCAAGAAACTATCGAGATTCTATCCCGGTCGATGGTAATCGGAATTGATCGGTTCATGATATCAAGAAGAATTCTGACAGCCCCGGCGCTACCGACATGATCAAGAATGCCAAGCTGGTCTGAGAACGGCCCATCTAATATCCTAATTCTTTGACCGGGCCTCAATAGAATGTCCGGATGCAAAATTCCGTCATCGTCGGTTGCTGATATCAAAGACTCAACTACGCCGTAAGGAGCCGGTATCGGCATTCCTTTGCTCATGACAATTTTCCGCACGCCGACGGTTGAGTTGATCGGGTACCAACTCTGCTGCTGAACAAGCGAGACGAACAGATAGCAGTCGAAATACGCACTGGAAACGGTTCTGACTATGCGAGCGTGCCGGACAGTCCGCCTGCGCTTGGGCAGATAGGTTCGGAAGTTTTGCGCTAGCAGGTGCCGCTCCGCCAAGCTCTCGGAATGCAGGTGCGTCTGGACCACGCACCAGCGCGCAGGTTCCCCGTCGGGGGCTTTCTGTACCGGCTCCGGGAACCGATGATATAAGTCAGCGTGCTGCATGGCGGAATATCTGCTCTCTCTAGTTTAGATAGTAACTGTCCAAAACACTACTTTCGAGTGAAGTGTAACGACCATATCTCGGTAGCTTTGGCTCATCCACCATCGTCAGGGCGATGCCGGCAATCTTGGAGCGGCCGCCAAGATGCCGAATTCCTTCGGCGACGGCCTCGCGCGAGGTCTCACGCCATCTCACCACAAAGAGAACTTTGTCGACATACCTCGCCAGGATCGAGGCATCGGCAGCAGGTCCAACAGGCGGTGCGTCAATGATCACCGTGTCGAATTTTCCGCGAAGCTCATCGAGGACCGAGCGCATTCGCACCGAAGCAAGAAGGGCAGGCGGGTTCCGGGTCCTTGCGCCGGCAGGGAGCAGGGAAATCCCCGAACGTTCGTCCAGATGAATTGCGTTTGCGGCCTTCACTGGCAAAGTCAGAAGGTCAACCAGCCCGATCCTGTCGGCCATCCCGAAGAAGGCCGTGGCAGCCGAAAGCCGCAAGTCCGCATCGATGACCAAGACCCGTTCGCCATCGGCAGCGGCGGAGCAGGCCAGGCTCAACACCAGGGTTGTCTTTCCTTCGCCGGGCATCGCAGATGTCACCAGCATGACGCGCGGCAAACGTGCCTGTTCGGGTGTCCCGTCGATGCCCAGGCGGAGTCGACGCACGGCTTCGCTATATCTGGAGAGGGGTCTGCGTTCGAGATAGGCCACAGGCTGGGCAAGCGACTGGGCGTCCCTCGACCAGCCCGACATCCTTGGCATGGACGCGAGAACCGGAACCGCCAGCTCGTCCTCTATCTGCTTCTTTGCCATGAAGCCCGAGGCGAAAAGCTCACGAAGTACGGCGCCTGCGCCTCCGACGAAGAGGCCTAGGACGAGTCCCAAGGCCGCAAAAAGAGGCCTGTTCGGGAAGCTTGGCGAACCCGGAACACCTGCGTCGGTTATCACGCGTACGCCGCTGTTGAGGAGGGTGGACTTCTCCTCGGTGAGCTTGGCGCGTGAAAGGAATGTCTCAAAGAGCTCCTTGTTTGCGGCCGCAATCCTCTCCAGATCGCGCAGCTGGACGCCAACCTGACCTTCGACCTCGGATCGGTTGGATACCGAATCCAGGGCTCGCTTTAGTGAAGCCTCCCGGGCTTCTGCGGCGTCGACTTCATTCTTTAGGTTGCCGATGAGACGCTGGACTTCAGCGGCAATCTGCCCCTCGATGTCGCGGCGCTCGGCTTGGGCGGTCATGACATCCGGATGCCGTTCGCCATATTTCAACTTAAGGTCGGCTTCCCGCCGTGTCACTCCAGAGAGCTGAGCCCGAAGCGCGCTGATCACCACAGACTGCAATACATCCGGTATCGACTGGATGTCGCCTCCGCTAGCCAGCAATTTGTCGACTTGAGAAAATTGGGCCCGCTTCTCGGACAATTCGGCGCTTGCGTTAATCAAGGCGATATTCAACTCGGACAGCTGCTGATCAGTCAGACTGCCTGCTGGAGTCGCCAATAAATTGTGATCGATCCGAAACTTCTGGACAGTTTGTTCCGAGCGGCTCAGTTCCTCGCGCAAAGATGCGGCCCGCTCAGTGAGCCATGTGGATGCTTTTCTGGCTCCTTCGTAACGCGACCTTACTCGATCAGCGAGGTAGGTCTGGGAAATTGCGTTGGCCAGGGATGCCGCTTTTTCCGGATCGTAAGCGGTCACTGAAATCTCAATAACGTCCGCCATTCCGACGCGTGAGACTCCCAGTGAACCCTTCAGCCATTCCAGTGCCCCCAACCCGATCCTTGGGTCTTCTGTGAGCTTTTCACTGTCGACGACCTTTTGAAGCAGCGAGGTGGATCTCAGAACTGCGATCTGACTTTCAATAAATGTTGAATTGTCGGCAAAATCAGAATTCGAATAATCTTGCGGAGTCATATAGTCGATCGGGGCATCGAGTAAGACTTGTGCAGACCCCGTGTAGGATGGAGGAAGGACGTAGGCGGCGACCACAAATATGCCGAAGGTCAGCGCTGCAATGCAGCATACAAGCTTCCACCGGCGAAGAAAGAAATCAAGGATCTCTCTCACGTCAAGCGGAAGTAACTCTCGGGTCATGATAGGATTGTCAGTTGGACTTGCCATTTCCGAATCCTTGCAAACACCAGCGCAAACAGCAGCACAAATTCCGCCCCTCCAGCATTGGCTGGATGTGCTTCACTTCAAAATAATTCGGGCAGTTGCCTGTTAAGCGCTCACACCGCATGAGATGTAGGGGTTCGTGCCCCCTTACGACATGTCCAGATCGCTCTCTTCCGCCTACCGACCGACGGCATCGCCCGTCAGCCGGAAACATAACAGCTTCGCGGACATCCCCGCCATTACCATTATTGAGTAGTAAATCGGCTAAAGGTCGATCTGGTCTACCCGGCAGGCCTTCCAGACCTTAGGAAGTCGCCGGACCATACATCTCTCTCCCGCGCTGCGGCGTACAGGGCGCGCGGGAGCGTCTGCATCCCTGACGACAAGAAAGCGGCCGGCCTCGTCTAGTCTGAGCTCGTCTAGTCTGAGGTTGATATGGAAACTTACAGCGAAATTGTTCCGGGCCTCTTAGATTGGATTGCCAACAGACCGGCAGCCATTCTGATTCTGTCCGCTACCTGGCCGTTGATGCTTCTTCTGGAGAAAGGCAGGTTGCTTGGCTATGGGGCCCTTGCCGTTTCTATTGGGGCCGGCACCTTGATTGTGTTCGGCATCGAAAGCTCTGTAGGAGCGGTCATTGTCGTACTTGCCTACGCTTTGCTGGTTTCAGTTGCACTGCTTTCCACCCGGAAGCGTCTTAGCCAAATCGAGGATCGCCTTGCATTGGTCATTTCGGCACTCGATGACCTCGAAGTTGCCGAAGAAAGACGGCAGACTTACAACGCCAAGCGTCCCTCGATCTCGCGGCTTCACCTGCGCCGAAAACCGGCAACCAGCCCTATGGATCGTCCCGAAAGTGAGACGCAGGTGATCCCTGGCCCGCCATGGCAAGAGCTACAACGGCCCGATCCGCCCATTGAGCCCGCGGTTCCGGCTTCAACTCGACCAGCAGGACCCGACTTGCTTTCGGAAAAGCGTCTAACCGGGCTGTTCTCAAGTTGAACAGCCGCCGCTTGGCGGCGGTTTCAACCAGTGAGGTGTCGCAGCGGTGATGGTCCGCCGGGCGCAGCCCAAAGGACAAGTTCGACCGCGGGTGTTGGCTGCTGGCAGCCTAGGAGCAATTTGCCGAGGCCTATCCGGTGGGTAGATTGAGAGACTGCTGGATGGTGAACTTACACCCAAGGTGGTAAGGTTGTGCCCTGGGGAGGTAGACCGGAACGCCATTCGGATGAAAATATAAGCGGAACTTTTTGTGTAGTTGATGGTTAGTAGCTTCAGGTTGATTGAAGGGGCAATCGACGGCTGGGGTGATCAAGACAAAATGAGCTTATCAAAGCAGGCTCTTGATTTGGGACGGGGACCTACGCTCGCCGACGCGAGTTGGGAAAGGGGGATCTCCGTATTGCCGGGAGCTGTGCGTCGCTTCTATCCGGCGAACACAGTGATCGCGCGCGAGCATCGGGCTAAATCCTTCATCCTGGTTGTGACTGCGGGGTGGGCTGCATTCGGCAAAACGTTGCGGAATGGCTCGCGTCTCATCGTCGATTTTGCGCTTCCTCGCGAAATTTCCCTGGTCGAGTTCTGCGGAGAAGGGGGCGAGACGGTAACGGCTCTCTCCGATGTGACCGCGATCGAGTTGACCGGCCCTGTCCATACTTGTTTTTCGCGCTATCCGCAGTCCTTTTGCGAGGCTATCCTGCTGGCTGAGGCAAGGCGGCACTCAAGGGTTGCGGAACATCTGGCAGGAGTCAGTAGACGGGGACCTGTGGAACGCACGGCCCATCTTCTTCTCGAACTGGGCTGCCGAGCACATCGATCGGCAACGAGTTATCCGGACCGCTTTGAATGCCCGCTGACCCAGGCCGAGCTGGCCGATGCGTTGGGGCTTTCGGCTGTACATGTAAGTCGCGTGTTGAAGGATTTGCGAGAAAGCGGACTGGCTTCATTCCGCAATGGTGTGGTCGAGTTGCATGACCATGCGGGACTGATCAAAACGGCCGGATTTGATCGGTCTTACATTTCGAGCTGACATCATTCTGATCTCAACTGCGGCCGGCTCTCCCTCGCGGGGGAGTGCCTCGGTGTTTCCACGCCGCAGCTGGCCTCGTCGCGCATCAGTCTTTAGATCGATCCCCAACCGTCGCCGACTACCAGAGCGTAACGGAAATGGCCGGTGCGGGGGGCAGCCCTCCGGGGACGTGAGGACCGCACCGGCCATTGCGGCGGGCTTAGGTTACGCACCCGCACCGGTCAATTTTACAGGGCCTCTTTGCAGCGACGCAATTAATCCTATTGGTGGTGCCAAGCAATACCGTCTTTGGCCAATAAAGGTAAAACGGAAATGGCCAAAGCTTAAAACGTCAACGATGCAAGGCGTCTAAATCGAGCGTAAGAATCCGCATCGGCGTTAACGGGGCTCAACACAGCGCCATTCCCAAAGCAGGCAGATCGGTGCGGCACGGCTTCGCGCCCAACATGCCGCCCAAGGCAGAGTTAGGCGAAGCTTCTCAGAACCAGATCGTCCGATGCTATGCTACTCGCCGTCTAGTTCTTTTGACTTGTGAGCTTAACCAAGTAGTGGAATGGACCGAACGTCATATGACGTCGTAGCGTTTTATTTCGGCGCGGGGAGGTCATATGACGATACAATTAGAAATCAATGACTTGTTAGAAATTGCGGCGTACCGGCGAACCATCAGGAAGCTCGACCACGCCTATGACATCGACCTGGCAAATGCTTGCACACCTGCGCAACGGGAAAAGTTAGAGTACCGACACTATTGGGAAACATTGATATACTATGAACAGATTGCGGAGATAAAGACCCGGCGGCTGATCCGGAAGGCGGATTATCTCAATATGTCGCTTGGTTACGCGGACGACAACAGCCCAATGTGGAGAAGATCGTCTCAGCTCAACAGCTGGGTATTGACGCCACTTGGTTGCTCTGAAGTCCAAAACATGATCGGTCAAGAACGCAAAGACCGCCGAGCGCGCGCCAGGACTACCTGGGCTAGCGCGATCACCGGGCCACTCACCCGGCTAGTGGCTGTTTGGCTGCTTGCGCGCGGGCACTAGCCGCAGAGGCGGTTCGCGCATGCGTCCAGTGTGCTGACGTCCCTGGATATCCCGTCCACGATGAGCAATGTCTGAGGCTTGCCGCCCAGTTCAAAAGACCCCGAGGCTCTTCGAACGGCGGACGGGCCGGGTTGTTCCATGACGGCCACGCAATCGCGGCCAACCTTCACAGCCATCAGGACATTTTTGATGGAAGCGTTAAGCCTTGCGCAATCTATGCAGTCTATTCTGGCTGGCAGATTGGCGAGGGAACATGAAACGCAAGCCGCTTCTGCTTTTTGCCTTCCCGTTTCTCATTCTTGCGATCCTGGCAGGGGAGCGCATGGCGACCTTCTTGCTGGGAGCCTATCCGGCGAGCCCCACCGCATGGTGGATATGGCTTGAACTGCGTCCGTTGGCGACGATGCTTTGGCAGCAGGTCGATTTCAATCTGGGGGGCTCGATGGCTCTCGACGCAGCCATCCTTGCCGCAGCATCGATCGTCTGCTGGATGGCGTGCAACACGAGAAGGTCGGCTTTCTTCTTCCTCGCCAACCACGTCGCCCTGATTTTCGCCGGGCTGATGATCGCGACCGGCAGCCACTCGGAAACGGCGAGCACGATCGCCGCGTTCACGTCGCCCAGCGGCCTTCCATTCTCGCTGGCGGTTGATTTCACCTTGAAGAACAGCCTGGTGCTGCTTCTGGGCGTCACGGCCTGCGCATACTGCCACATCGCCTTCCTTGGCGAAGCGCGGGCGCGGGCCGAAGCCCGGTCCATCCGCAGCCTGGCCCTGCAGCGCGATCTCTAAATCTAGTTGATCCTGCGGTAATAGACCTTGCCGTCGGGCTGCTCCACGCGCTGGTAGTTGGAGCTTGGGGGAGGGGGCGCCGCCGGTGCGGTCCTCTTCCTGGGCGCAGGCGGCGCTTCGATGACGTTGGGATCGCTCGCGCTGTCGCCTTCGAGAGCTTCGGGCGCTTCCGCCAGCGTGCTGGTGGTGATCTCGGACGGTTCCGCCGCACTCGACACGGCCTCGCCGCCGGCGACCGGTATATTCTTGGCCAAACGGGCAATGTTGCCATTGATCTCGTTGAAGCTGCCTTGCAACTGGCTGTCCAGTTTCTCGAACCGGCTCTGGAAACCGTTGTTGACCGTGTCGAGCCGTGCCGCGATCCGCTGCTCGAACGCTCCAAGCTGCGCCAGCCGCGCCTCGACGAAACGCAGGTCGCTGATGCCCCGATAGAGATAGATCGCGGCCGCCATGTTGACCGCGGTGATCAGCAAGGCGCCGCTGGCGATGAGAATGCCGATCGCCTTGGTTTTGCTGGGTCTCTCGATGGCGTCCTGTTCGCGCCGTTCATGGTTTCCGACGTCGATCGCCGGCATGTCCGGTTCGCTGATCGTCGTCATTGAACCACCACCTTTGCGCCGACCGCGACGCGCTTGAAAAGATCGATCACATCCGTGTTTGTAAGACGAAAACAGCCCGATGTCCCATCGAAGCCGACGCCGGACGGATCGTTGGTGCCGTGGATGCGGTAGAGCGTGTCGCGCCCGTCCCGGGACAGATAGAGCGCCCGAGCGCCGAGCGGATTGTAGGGACCGGCCGGCACCATTTTCGGCAGCTCCGGCTGGCGGGCCCGCATGTCCTGTGGCGGGCGCCATTCCGGCCATTCGGTCTTCGCCCCCACCTTGACGACGCCCGTCCAGCCGAACCCGTCGCGCCCGACGCTGATCTGGTAGCGCAGCGCCTGGCCCTGGCGGGTCACCAGGTAAAGCGCCTTCTCGTCCTTGCGGATGATGATCGTTCCCGGCTGCTCGGCGGTTGCGAAGGCAACGGCCTTGCGCAGGCTGGGCCCCATCGCCGGCAGCGGCGGCCGCTCGACCGATCGCGCCTCGGCGAAGTCCTGGACGGACAGCGCCAGCGCCACGCCGAGCACGCAGGCGCCGGCCAGCCGCCCAGCAATCCGGTATCTCGCAAGCCGGTGTCTATCGGGCAGCGTCATCGAGCCGCTCTTTGAACATCCGCTTCAGGTCCTTGTTGAAGCGCGCCCGCCCATCCACTTCCGATGGCGGGATGGCCCTGTTCAGCGCGTCGGTCAGCAGCGCGTTGTCCAGCGCCACCGACTTGATGTGCGGCGCCTTGAATATCTTTTCGAGTTCGCTGCGCGAAAAATGGTTCCCGAACCATTTGCGCTTGTGCTTGTTGGCGACCAGCGTGATGTTGACCGCGTTGCCGCGCAGCTCGCGGATCTTCTTGTAGAGCCGCTTGCCTTGCCGTAGCGAGGCGACATTGAGCTCGAAGACGATGAAGATCTCGTCGCTCGTCGACAGCACGGAATCGTGCCAGGGCGTTTCGAGATTGGGCAGGTCGATGACGATGTCGTCGAAGCGGTAGGCGACGAGGTCCAGCAGCCGGAAGACGAAATCGCTGCCATGCGGCTCGAACGGCAGTTGCGGCCGCTCGAACGCATAGAGGGTGAGGCCGGACGGGCGCGAAAGCTTGATGACATCCATCAGCTCGACATCGAGCCGCTCCGGCTGGCCGATGATGCCGGCAAGGTCGAACTGGTTGAACAGGTTGAGGTAGGCGCCGCAATTGGCACTCTGGAAATCGAGATCGACCAGGCAGGTGGATGCCGCGCGCTCGGCCGATTTAGAGGCCAGGAATTCGGCCGCCGACAGCGCCATCGTCGTAGCGCCCGCGCCGCCGCTGGCGCCGATGAAGGTGATGATCCGGCTTTTGGCTCCCTGGTTGCCGGTATCGTGGAAGGTCACCGCGTTGAGCAGCTCCTTGCCGTCGAGCGGCTTGTGCAGCCAGTCCGAGGCGTTCATGCGCACCAGCACGCGCGTCTGCTCCGACGTCAGCTCGTTGGAAACCGCGATCAGCGGCACGGTAGCCCACAGCGCGCGCGCCTCGACGATGCCGGGCCTGCCGAGCAACTCGCCATTGCCGAGATCGAGGATGACGATGCCCGGGCGCGTATCCGCCGGCGGCCCCTTGAGAAAATCGCCCGTCTCGGAAACCTTGACATCATAGATCGCCAGCGCATCGAGCCGCGTCGCCACATCGCGCCTGAAATCCGCATCCGAAGAGAACAGCGCAACCTGCTTGCGCTTGGTCGGCGTAACCTTGGTGTTGATGGCATTCATGGATAGGTGCTCTTCAAGTCTTCGCCCGTGACCGTGCTCAGCATGGAGGGCATGGTGATGTTTCCGAATCCGAGAAAACCGGCCAGAAAGAAGAACTGGAAGCGATGGTTTTCAATGCTGACGGTGATCGTTGGTACTGGCCCATTGGGGCGCGTCCAGTAACCGAGGCCCGAAGCCTGATACTGAATCTGGACCTCGGATTTCAGAAGGGTTGGCAGGAATGTCAGCATTCCCGGCCGGTTGCTGCTGCCGCTAAAAATGAAGTCGAAAGCGGCCTGGTTCACATTGAGGTTTTGGCATGTGGCGCCTGTTCCACATTTGCAAGACACAACTCCGGCAGGGGCCGTGCAGATATAGCTGTAAGTGTTGGCTGGAACCGCCTTTCCCACATCCAGTGAGTCGCTGGGGGTTTTTGCCTCGAGCAGAAGTCCGCTGGCGATCGGAGCGGAAATCTGCGCAAGCCTGGCGCCGGCCTGCACCGCCTTGTTACCAGCATTCCATTGGTAGAAGGCGTAGCCGAAGTCGACGAAACCAAGCAGCAAAGTCAGCAGCATGGGCATCGCAATGGCCGCCTCGACCATTGTCGCGCCGGATTGGTTTCTCCAGAACGTGCCGTGCGAGATCACCATCCCAAGACACGCTCCTGATGGAACACAGTGAGCTTAACGTCACCAAAGCCGAGGTAAGACCAGAGGCCCAGAGTAGGATACGGATATGAGGTCTTGACCTGCACGACAACGACGTTACCGGTGCTGCTGAGATAAAGCTGGGTACCGGTCGCGGTATCGATCGCCGGGGTCGATAATACTGGCGTGATGGTGACTTGACCCGTGGTCCACCCGGCAACCCTCTCGCTACCGCCCTGGACGGCCCCGTTCACTGCGAGGTTTGTTGCCAACGCTGAGCAAGTATCCCAGTCACTGCTGCAGCGCGCCATATAGCGAGAGGCATCCTCGACGCCAGCTTCGAGAAGCAGACGCGTGTTGAAGATGTTCGAGAATTCGAAGACACCCGCTGCCAGCAGCAACACGAGTGGCGTGACGATCGCTATCTCGACCAAGGCAGCGCCTTGGTCGTCGTGGTGGAACCGTAGGAGGAACTGTCTGATGGACATGGGGGCTACCGGTACAATTGCGCTTCGTTGCGCTGCAGCTTCTTCAGCGTGTTCTGGCCGGCGACAGTGCTGATATCTTGCATCTCGCCATAAATGTCGGCATCGGGCGACCCGCCTGCCGGCTCGGTCACGAAAACACTTGCAAAGGCCTGCACCGGCAACGCCTGGCTGCCGCCTTGGACAGTGTTGGCCACGCAGTCGATGATCGCGACGTAGAGAAGCCTGCGGTCGGCGGTTTGCGTGGTTGTGTTGCACTCCGGCGGTGTTTTCTCCTGTCCGCTCTTCAAAGTCGGGTTGTCGATCTCAAATTTGTAGACGCAGTACCGGCTCGGGCTCGCGCCGCATGCCGTCAAGACCCCGGACGTGCTGGCATTGCCATGGTTGACCGTCCAGTAGCCTGTAAAATCCCAGACGCCGTTGCCAAGCACACCTGCCTGCGTGCAGCTACCCGAGTAAAAGCAATTGTCCCTGGGCAGTGCTTTGTAATTATTGGTCTGTCCGTTGCTAGGCGTATCGTAGCTGCAGCTGTTACCGGCATTCTTTACAACCATTCCTTTCCGGACATTCGGTGCTGGCGGAGCATCCGCAGGATCCAGCTTGCCGTTATTGCCATTCGGATAGAGGTCGAAACGGGTGTTGATTCCGTCATTAACCGGAGGAATGTTGCCCGGGCGGGTCGTTACGCCATTCTGGCTAAAGCAGGCCGCAGGACTGGTCACGGCGAACATTTCCGTCAGTGCTTGCGTCGACTTGTCGCCCTCCGGAGTTGCCAGGAAACCATAGTTGCCTGGACCGTATTGCGCAGTGTTGCCGCCCTGCTGCTCCTTAAGCCAGATCATCGGCTTCTGCGTTCCTGACAGCGCAGTCTGCAATGCGCCCAGACTCGTATACGGGTTGCAGATGAACATCGGCGTGAACGCGCACAACGCGTTGGTGAATCCCGCCACGGCTTGTGGCCGCACGTCCATCCTGTCCGTGCTGCCGACGAGGCTGGCTGGAAAAATCGTCGAGAACGCGCCCGCGCCGTCCGTCGCGCCCGATGCGTTCACAGTCACTTCGGCAAACTTGACAGCCTTGGGATCGGTGCTGGCCCAGTTCACGGCATTTGAGTCGACCCCTGCGGCAGTCAGCGTGATGTCATCGCTCGCAGGTAACCCGGTCAGATAGGTGACCGTCACGTCGGCCAAGACGATTGGGTGATCCCCTGATGTCGAAAACAGCGTCTTGTTGGCCAGGAGTTTGGTGACGGCCCGGTTGGCCCGGGTGATCGCATCCGAATTGCCGTCGAGTTCCGCTGCGGCAGCAAGCGCCATCGCGTCGATACCCTTCTGCAAATCGTTGTGGAGCCCGTTGGCCCGGCTCATATCGAAGGCAAGCAGGGCGAAGCCGATAAGCACAGGCAGCATTATCGCGACTAAGATCATCGCTACGCCGCGTTGATCGCTCCAGAAGGCACGAATGGTCCCCAACATGACCTTACTCTCTGCTTTCTTGCGCCAGAGCCCCTCGCTTGCCCGGCGCCCTCCGCATCCTTCCGTTCAGTTCACTGTGTCACGCCCGATCCACCGACATTGACCGTGATCGCCGGTGGCGGTGGCGGTGGCGGTGGAAATTTGTAGTTGTGCGCAACAAGTGCTGCGCGCGTGCCGTCGCCTTCGATGTGTGTGTTCCGGGAGGCCGGGTTGAGCGGGTCGACCGTCTGCAGCATCGAATTGAATTTCTGCGTGTCGCCGGCGGCCAGGGTCACTGAATCATAGTGGTTCAGATAGTCCGCGGCGCAGCCCGACAGCGCACCGGCACACAGGATGAGGATCAAGGCGCTATTTCTTGACATAGAGCATCTTGTCCTTCGATTTGAAGTCGAGCATGTGACCATAGGGGCCGGTGACGCCGTCGCCAGTTTCGTATTTTCGGATCATGTCCTTGTTAACCTCGAGCTGGCCGAGCACGAAGAACTCCGGATCGTTGGCGGGTCGTGTCTTGTCGAAAGGCGTCGCCAATTGCTCGCCGGGCTTCACTGGCCGCACGATGTGCGGCGTCACGATAACGACCAGCTCGGTCTCTTCCTTCTGGTTGCTCGAATTTCGGAACAGCGTTCCGATAATCGGCACCTGGCCGAGCCACGGCACCTGATTCTGCAGCTTGGTGGTCTTGCTGGACAGAAGCCCGCCGACCGCGAAGCTCTGACCGTCGCGCAGTTCGACGACTGTATCCAATTTGCGGTTGGTGAAGATCGGGTCGCCGGCAGTGGTGAAGCCGGTCAGGTCGCTGACCTCCGGCGCCAGCTTCATATGGATCTTGTCGTCGGCGAGCACGACCGGCGTGAACAGAAGGTTGACGCCGAACTGCTTGTACTCGATCTGGATCAGGCCGTCGGCGGTGACGCTGCGGATCGGGACCTGGCCACCGGCATTGAAGCTGGCCGGCTCGCCGGAAAGCGTGGTGAGGTTCGGCTCAGCCAGCGTTCGAACGACGCCCTTGGCCTCGAGCGCCTCGATGATCAGGTCGACCTTGATGTTGCTGTCGATCACCTGGGTGATCAGCGTCGCGAACGGGTTGCTGTTCGATAGCAAACCACTCACCAGGGCCCCTGGGTCTGTCCCGGTTGGGGTGGTGGCTGCGATGCCCGTTCCAAACTTGGTTGCATTGCTGCCCCTGCTCCTGAGCGAAACGCCGAGGTCGCGGCCGGCATTGCGCTTGGCTTCCAGCACGCGCACTTCCAGATTGACCTGCTGGCTGTCATCGACAGTAACAGAGTTGATGATGGCGTCAGGACCATACTGCTGCGCCACCGCCATGATGGCCTCCAGCGTCGCGCCGTCCTTGACATGCCCGCCGAGCCTGACCCTGCCATTGACCGAGCCCACTTCGATGCGCGCCTTTGGCGCCACCTGGCGGATCGCCGCCGCCATGTCGCTGACATCGACGCCGACCTCGATCTGGAGAGCGCCAAGCGAACGCTTGTCCGTGGAGAACAAATTGACGGTGGTTGTGCCGGCGCCCTTGCCGATGACATAGAGCGTGCGGTCAGTCATCGGCTGGGCATCGGCGATCTTTTCGTCACCAACGACGATGTCGCCCAGATTGGCACTCACCTGGACCGTTACCGATTGCGACATCGGCAGGAAAATCCGATGCACGCTTGGGGTCGACACGTCGATAAACCGGTCGGCCGCATAGGCCGTCAGGCTCGACAGTAACAGCGCTGCCAGACCGGGCAACGCGGCCGCCGCCATCCTCAACCAAGTCCCCTGCATCCCCGTCTCCCCAATCGCTGCCGCTGGCAGCCCCGTTTATTGGCCGCACTCTATCACGGTTGTCGCGGCACGTCATATGTCTCTAGCTTCACGCCTCGGAATACACCGATCGTGGCGTGGGCCGGCGGCTCGGGGGTCACATATTTCACCACTTCCTTGACGACCTCATGCACTTCGGGTGCCGACACTACGGCCGGAGCCGGCTTGACCTTGCTCAAATCGTCCAGCTTGCTTCCCACCCGATCGACTGCCTGCGCCAATCCGGCGATCTTGTCGTCGGCACGCTTGCGGTCGTCCTCCGCGCGCTGGCGATCGGCTGCGGCCGCAGCGTCGGCTGCAGCCTGTTTGGCGAGTTCGGCCTGCCTCTTGGCGACATCGGCCGGCGTTTCGCCGGTCAGGTCGGAAAGCGTCACACGTTCGGTCGTCTCGCCCTTGCTTGCGGCGGCCTGGCGCAGCGCCAGCGATAATTGGCCGGCGCCGGCCGCCAGTGTCAGCTTCTGCGCATCTCTGGTGCTGGCCTCGACCGTCACCGATTTGACGACAATCGGGCTGTCCTTGCTTTCGTCGGCAACCTGGTCGACGGCGAGCACCTTCATGCTCTGCAGCAGCACGTCGACAAAACTTCTGTCTGCTCCATCATCGCCGCGCACCGTGCGCGTCAGCAGGACATCCACCCGGTCGCCTGGGAAGACGAAGCCGGAGACGCCGAGCACATCGTTGACACGGATTGATACCGCCTTCATGCCTTCGCCAAGCACCGCCGAAAGCGTGGCGCGTTGGCCGGGGCCCGTGATCTTGCTGGCCAGAACCGGTTCGTTGACGCCGATCGTCTGCAGCGCCTGCTTGCTGCCGCCGCCGGCCGGGAGGTCTTTCGTCAGCAGTTCTTCTGTCGTCTTGAACGCTCCGGCCGGAACCGCGCCCGCAGGCCATGCGACTTCACGCAATTTGTCGTCGGTCAGCGTGTCACCGAACTTCAAAGGTACAGCCGCCACGACGACCGTATCGTGCGGGACATCGTCCGTCCGCGCCATGGCATTGCGCTGGCTTGCCAGCCAGATATTGGCGAGCACTACCGCCAGCACGCCGAACACGCCGGCGAGAACGATCATGATAAGTGTATTGACACGCATCTTCCCACCCCACCGTCGCCCGCCGGGCGAATGTCAGCCCCTTCATGGACCGATAACCTGGGCCGAAATCGAGCGATTCCGGCCCAGAAGTTCTTAGCAAGTGCCACCGGCACCGCCAGTGCTGGATACACCCTTGGTGTTCAGGTTCGCGCAAAGGCCGGTGAACTGACTGCCGACCCATCCGCCAATGGCAATAACCGCAACGATCGACGCTGCTGCGACGATGCCGATCAAGATCGAGTATTCCACCATGGCAGCGCCGTTCTCATCGTCGTGGAACTGCCTGGCTACGTCGATAAGCCGCTTCATGGCAATCTCTCCTGATCAACCTGGGACGCAAGCGCCAGTGCCGGTGCCAGCAGCGTCGAGCCCCTTGCCGTTCAACTTCGTGCAAAGGCCGGTGAACTGGCTGCCGACCCATCCGCCGATAGCGATAACCGCCACGATCGATGCTGCGGCAATGATGCCGATCAGGATTGAGTATTCGACCATGGCAGCGCCGTTTTCGTCGTCGCGGAACTGCCGGGTCATCGTCATGAGCTTCTTCATGTCAATTTCTCCCTTTGGAGGTTTGAACCCGACGAGACAGAGCCAAGGATGTACTCCATACCCAAGCATCCCCCGTCACGTCGATCCTAGGTCCCGAGAAAATGCAGAGTCAAATGACATTAGGAGTTCCTTAACCTTCATATACGTGATTCGGCAAGATGATTGCAAAGCCAGATCTTACCAAGAGATTGATTCTTTTCATTTTTCGATCGCCCTTAACCATTCGTTCACAATTTCGCCGTGGGTATGGCCAAATTAGGTAAGCATTAGCTATAATGCATATTCCTTTATATCTAGGGGGTTAGCAGTGCTTCTGGAGCGATTTGGCGTCGAAAAAACAGACAGGCGCGGAAAGTGGGGCCGACGTCCAGACCGCGAATGGGCAGCCATATTAAATAAACACGCTATTTCAGGCTCCTGATGTTAACTATGTAGAAAGTATTGGCTGTACGGAGAGTACCCAGGCGCTTGTGCCCTGGGTGGTTAACGTTTAGTTTCCGCTAATGCGTGTCCGAGGGGAGTATAAGCAATTATGCTGGGGCGGTTCATCAAGGGGCCAAGCGAACAGCAGGCAATGGCAAAGGTCGAGCCGCTGGCGGTGCTACCTGCTGCTCCGACGCCGGCTGCGGATGTTGAATCGCATGGCGACGAATTTCTGACGCTCAAAGTCGAGCTTCATCGCCACCTGATCGATCGCTTCAACCTGACCGCTTTGGAAAGCGCATCCAAGGATGAGATCCTGAATGAGATCCGTCCGATAGTCCGCGAGTTCGTGCGCAATCGAAACGTGCCGCTGAATGCCCGCGAGCTCGACCAGCTGACCAGCGATACCGCCGACGAGATGTTGGGTCTCGGACCGATAGAACCACTGCTCAAGGATGATTCAATCACCGACATAATGATCAATACGCACAAGCGCGTCTTTATCGAGCGGCGTGGCTTGGTCGAGGAGACGGCGATCCGTTTCCGCGACGAGGCGCATCTATTACGCGTCATCAACAAGATCGTTTCGGCTATCGGCAGGCGTGTCGATGAATCGTCGCCTATGGTCGATGCCCGCCTAGACGACGGGTCGCGCGTCAATATCGCGGTGCGACCGGTCTCGGTCGACGGCCCGCTGGTGTCGATCCGCAAATTCTCGAAAAATCCCTATTCGCTCGAGCGCCTGATGGCACTTAACTCGATCAGGCAGCCGATGATCGATCTATTGCGCATAGCCGTGCAGGCGCGCAAATCGATCCTGGTTTCGGGCGGCACCGGCAGCGGCAAGACGACCTTGCTCAATGCTCTGTCGAGCTACATTCCGTCCAAGGAACGCCTGATCACCATCGAGGACGCGGCAGAACTGCAATTGCAGCAGCCACATGTCGGGCGGCTGGAAACGCGTCCGCCCAATGTCGAGGGAAAAGGTGAGGTACGCCAGCGCGAATTGCTGAAAAACGCCTTGCGCATGCGGCCGGACCGCATCATCGTCGGTGAAGTGCGCGGCGAGGAAGCCTTCGACATGCTGCAGGCGATGAACACGGGCCATGAAGGCTCGATGACCACCATCCACGCCAACACGCCGCGCGACGCGATCTCGCGGCTGGAACAGATGGTCGGCATGGCGGGCATGCCGATGACACATGATTCAATCCGGGCGCAGATCGCATCCGCCATCGACATCATCGTCCAGACACAGCGTCTTTCGGACGGCGGCCGGCGTGTCACGTCCATATCGGAACTGACCGGCATGGAAGGCAATGTCGTCCAGCTTCAGGAAATCTATCATTTCGTCCGCCGAGAAGTCACAGCTGACGGCAAAGTCGTCGGAGATTTTCGCGCAACCGGTGTCCGTCCGCGCTTCGCTCCGGAGGCGGCGACGCTCGGGCATCATTTCGCCAAGGATGCCTTCAATCCGCAGGTTGCCCTCTGATGCCGACGGGTCAAGCTCTGCTGTACTTCATCTACATGCTCGCGGCGGCCTCGGTCATTCTCGCCGGAGAGGCACTATACCTTTCATTTGCCAGTCGCCGGTCGCGGATTGGCGTGATCAACCATCGGCTGAGGCGGCTGGCTGACGAAGCGCCAGCTGAACAGACCCTGCAAGGATTGCTGCGCGAACGTGGGCTGACGGAGTCGGGTGATTTTCTCTTTGGAATGATCTGGCTGAACAGGCTCTATACTCAGTCCGGTATTACTGGAAACCCGATATTTTTCGCTGCGACGTTTCTCAGCGCTGGACTGGCACTTGCGTTGCTGATGTCGATCTTGTTGCACTTCTCTACCTTGGTGTCGCTCATCGTTTTTCTGGTAGTCGGATTCGGCCTGCCGCTTTTCGTTCTCCGCCGCGCCCGCAACAAACGAATTCTGAAATTTGCAAGACAGCTCCCGGATGCACTCGACATGATCGTCCGTTCGCTGCGAGCCGGACATCCGGCTTCGGTGGCGGTTGGGCTCGTAGCGCGGGAGATGCCTGATCCGCTCGGCACCGAGTTCGGCATTGTTTCCGATGAAATCACATTTGGGCTGAGCATCGAGCAGGCCGTGCGGAAGCTGTCGCAACGCGTGGGTTTCGAAGGCCTTCATCTGCTGTCGGTGTCGCTGTCGATCCAATCCAAGACGGGCGGCAATCTTACGGGGATCCTGGCCAATCTATCCGTGGTGCTGCGCGATAGGCAGAAACTCAGAATGAAGATCCGGGCGCTTTCGGGCGAGGGCCGCGTGTCCGCGTGGATCATCTCACTGTTTCCGGTGGTTATGTTCCTGATCCTTCAGGTGATTGCCCCGTCCTACTACGGCGCCGTCTGGGGCAGTCCGATGATCTTGCCAGTGTTCACGATTTTCGGGCTGTGGGCGCTATTGGGCGACTTTATCATGTACCGTATGGTCAATTTCGATTTCTGACGGGAGCGAAGCAAAAACTTGTTTTCGAACATCCAGGATCTGAGCTTTTTGATCTCAGCTGCCGTCTTTGTGGCGGCGGTTGCGTTGTTTCTGTTCGGCGCGCTTGTCTTCTTGCCGGCATTGCAGACGCGGACGTTGGTCGCGCAAAGCCTGATGGCGGAAGGGATCGCCGATCGCCGTTCGCTCGCTGGACAGGAACTGCTTGCAAAGATTTCCGCGCAGCGGCCGGTCGACGCCTATTTCCGCTCGATGGAGAAGGAACGGGACGAACCAAATGCACTTGAGGCGAAGCTGTTTCGAGCCGGCTTCTATCAGGCCAGCGCTCCGCTCATTTACACCTTGTCGCGGCTTGGCGCCGTCTGTGCCGGCTTTCTGGCTGCTTATGCGCTCTTGTCACGAGTTCTCCCACCTCAATTGCCCGGTTTCATAGGTTTTGCCGGTTCCTCTCTTTTTGGGCTCGCATGCATCGTGGTTCCCGCCATCTTGCTCGATCGGTTCGAGAATGCGCAGAAGGAGATCTATCGCCGCGCCTTTCCCGATTTCATGGATATGATGATCACCTGTGCCGACGCGGGCATGAGCCTGGAGGCGGCAGTGGAGCGCGTCAGCAGCGAGCTGGCTGGCACGCATAAATGGCTAGGCATCCAGCTTTCGATCATGAATCTGCAGTTGCGTGCCGGCAAGCCGCTTCGCGAGGCGCTGCGGGACCTCGCCGACCGAATCGGTCTTGACGAGGCGCGGGCTCTGGCCGTGCTGTTTCGGCAGTCAGAAGAACTTGGTACCAGTCTGACCGACGCTTTGCGGGTCTACAGCGAAGAGATGCGCAGTCAGAGAATTCTTCACGCGGAGGAGCGCGCTAATGCACTGCCGGTAAAGATGATGATTCCGTTGGGGCTGTGTATCTTCCCTGTGGTTATGATGGTTATCATGCTACCGGTGATCATCCGGATGAGGGGCATTTTCTTCTGATCGCTTATATGCTTTGGTCCTAAAATAGATTCGGGACCCTTTGGGGATACAATATGAAGAGGGTTTTCGCGGCAACCTGTCTGATGATAATGGCGCTTGCCGGCTGCCAGACGGCGGACATAACCGACGGTGTCGTTCGCACCAACGAGCCATCGAAGGGCGACGTAACGTCCTTTGGCGATGCTTTCGACGGGCTGAAGACGGTCAGCGACGTCGAATATTACGCCTCGGACCAGGCTGTTGCCGAAGCCAAGAACCAGTTCCGCGCCGAGAATTACGGCAATGCCGGCGCGCTGTTCTTCAAGGCGACGCAACTGGCGCCCAATGACGGCGGCGCCTGGATGGGGCTGGCCGCCTGCACCGACCGGATCCACCGCTTCGACCTTTCCGACCGGGCCTATGCCCGTGCGTCCAAGCTGGTCGGCGCGACGCCCGAATATTACAACAATGTCGGCTATTCCTACCTGCTGCGCGGCAAGCTGCAGAATGCACGCAGCAATTTCCTCAAGGCTTATGAACTGGCGCCCAACGATCCGACCGTCGCCAACAATCTGAAGCTGCTGTCATCAAGCGTGCAGAATATCGAGCGCTAGCATGCTGCTCGTCGAAGCGCTGCTGCTGAAGGCCCTCGCCATCCCTCTGCTCGCAAGGATTGCCTGGCTCGACTTCACCACCCAGAAGATTGCCAATCGCGATGTGCTGCTGCTGCTCTGCCTGGGGGCGGGGTCGCTGTTGCTGCTGCTGCTCAGATCCGGATCGTGGTGGGAAATGGGCTTGAGCGCGTCTGCCGGCCTTGTGCTGTTTCTTGCCTTGTTCCCGTTCTGGGTCTTGCGCAAGATCGGCGCTGGCGACGTCAAGTTGATGGCGGTCGTCCCTTTCCTGACTGGTGGCAACGACCTCGTCGTGTTTTCCGTGCTGCTGCTGGTTTTGGCCCTCCTCACTGCAGCGGCCATGAAAAATCCATTCCTGCTGCCCGCAGGCGCCTTCCGCGTCTACGTTCAGCATCTCGACCGCAAAGGCGTTGTGCCGTTCGGCGTGCCAATCTCGGTCGCGGCGATCTGTACGCTACTGCTGCTGATCTACGAAAGTGTGGTGTTGGCGAGTAGCTCTGGAATCCTGAATCAGCTTAACTGAACGGCGGCAGCCCGTTCTGCTACGCGAAAGCGAAATGCGGGCCAGCCAGCCGCATTCATAGGCAACGCCAACCAAAACGAAAACGTTGCGCTGTGAGGGCTGAGTGCATTCATCGCAATGGCTGAAATCACAATTGAGATCGGCGCCAGGACACGAAGCACGAAGATTTGGCATTTGGCCACGATAGGCCGGAAAGATTAATCAAAAGTTAAGACGGCATAGCCGTTAACTCTTTGGAAACCATCTTCTTGTCGGGGCACGGAAGTGATGGTTCAATGACTGCTTAGAGGAGGATGAAAATGTTGAACGAGGATTTTTTTGGCCGTATTTCCATCGTCTTTGTCATGACGGTTATGGCGACGTCCAGCGCGATACCTCTGTTCCGCTATTTCCGTCAGGATAACTCAGCAGGTTCGCTCGCAATCGTCACTCAACTGGCGTCAACCGCGTTTCTGTTGCTGCTGCTTGTGATGACCATCACCCGCCTTCCGCCGAAGGGAACTGCGCAGGGAATTGAACCGAGAGTAACCGCGGTAGCTGGAACATTTATGATCCTGCTCGCATTGAACCTGACGCCGGCATTGCAAAATGGGGCGGCGCAAATGACGGCCCTCTGCCTGATCCTCATCGGTACAGCCAGTTCGATTTTCTGTCTTTATTGGCTGGGCCGTTCCTTCTCTCTCATGGCGACAGCTCGTCGCCTGGTTACCACTGGCCCGTACTCGATTGTCCGGCATCCGCTTTACATCTGTGAGGCGGTATTCGTTCTCGGGATGGTCCTTTCGCATCTGTCGCTGCTGATGGTCGCACTGAGCGCGTTTCAATTTCTTTTGCAGTATAGGCGTGTAAGAAATGAAGAGGCCATCCTTCGACAAACCTTCCCAGAATACGACGATTACGCTAAGCGCGTCCCCATGCTTTTACCGCGGTTCCTTAGTGGGGCCATACCAAACTCTGGCGGCGAATAATCAGGACTCGACCTGTTGATCTGGTCTTTGCAAATACTTCGCTTCGTTGCCGCGCTGATGGTCGTATATGTCCATGCAGCCCAGACTGCCGTTAAGGCCACTGGATCTAATGGCCTGTTGCCTCATGATTTTCAGGTGGTCGGCTTCGCAGGCGTAGACATCTTCTTCGTCATATCGGGGGTGATTATTGCTAAGACCGCACCTGGTCTGACATGGCGATCTTTCGCTTGGAGGCGGTTCCGGCGCATCGTTCCGCTCTACCTGCTGATCAGTATCCCGTATGCGATCGTCGCTTACAAAACCGGCTTCGGCTGGCGGGACGCAGTGGCGACGCTGCTGCTCTGGCCGGCTACGGATCAAATGACCGCGCCAGCGCTGCCAGCGGCCTGGACGCTGTGCTTCGAGATGCTGTTCTACGCCGCAGCGACCATCGTTCTCATCGACCGGCGCTTGCTGTCGGGGCTCCTTGGCATCTTCGGCCTCGCAATGATATTTCGCTCGGCGGGTCCGGTGCTGCAGTTTCTCGGCAACCCGCTGATCATCGAGTTCGGCCTTGGTGTCATTCTCGCCTATGCGCCTAGGTGGAAACCGGCGGTGTGGTGCCTGCCGGTCGGTGCCGCGGCGATGATAGCCGCCGGATTCATCGGGATAGCGCCGCAAGGGGGAACCATGGAGTTCCTCGCGGGCGATAACGCCTTCCAGCGCGTGCTGGTCTACGGTCTCTCGGCGGCGATGATCGTTTTCGGCACGATGCAGTTCGACGCGAAGCCGAGCGTCTGGACGGTTCTCGGTGACGCCTCCTATATGCTCTATCTGATCCACACTCTGCCGATAACGCTGCTGCTGATGGTGTGGACTGCTTTTCCGGTTCCCCCAGACCTTATCATCGTGATCGGCACGGCTACATCAGTTCTATTGGCCTGGCGGATGTATATTCGGTTCGAGTTGCCGCTACGCAAATTCCTGCGCCGGCATGATCCCCATCTGAAGACTGGCCGCCATCCATCTGGCTTGGCATTACGGGACTGATGGACATGCTTCAATGCTGGCGTCGCCTGGACGGCGGGTCACTGGCGCAAATCAGCACCATAGGCAAATATGTACCATAGCTGAGGTCACGAAGTCAAGGAAAAAATTCCTATCGTGAACGACACCGCCGACACCGCCGGCTGTCGTCAGGTCTTTTGTCAGCCTGAGTTCGGAGCCCGGGGACCTTGCCGGGCAATCAGGTCGATGGCTAAATAAACGATCACAGGGAGAAGGCAGCATGGCACTTCACCTTTCGGCGGATGCCTCGGTCTCAGTCGCCCCGCAGAAATATCTCTTTGGTCCGTTCATCGACTTTTTCATGCTTGGCGGGAGCGCGTTCCTGATCCTGCCGGTCCTGTATTTTGTGCCGCTCAAATACGAAGGTCTGGTGGCGCTGACGGCGTTCCTGCTGTCGCATCTCATCAACCAGCCGCACTTTGCCCATTCCTACCAGATTTTCTATCGCAACTACGCGCGCAAGGTGCGTGGCGACGGGTACGACAGGAGCCTCCAGCTTCGCTACATTTTCGCGGGCATTGTCGTGCCGCTGATCATGGGCGCCTTCTTCGCCTATGGCGCCGTAACCGGGAACGCTCGCCTGCTGGGATATGCCACCAATGCGATGGGCTTTTTCGTCGGCTGGCACTACGTCAAGCAAGGCTACGGCATGCTGATGGTGGACGCCGTCTTGAAGCGCAAATTCTTCAGCGATCAGGACAAGAAGGTGCTGCTGTTCAACGGCTATGCCGTGTGGCTGTTCGCCTGGCTTCAGACGAACGCGGTGATCACCGAACGGCAGTTCTGGGGCCTGGATTACTACACATTCGCCGTCCCGCCATGGCTCATCAACATCGCCGTTGCGGTCGCCGCTGCTTCCTCGGCGGCCACCGTCGTGATGTTTGCCAATCGCTGGCGCAAGCATGGTGGCGCGCTGCCCTATAACGGCGTCGTCGCCTATGTCGTCACCCTCTATGCCTGGATCCTGTTCGTGACGATAAATCCGCTCTGGCTGCTTGTGGTGCCGGCGCTCCATTCGCTGCAGTATTTGGCGGTGGTCTGGCGTTACCAGACCAATGTCGAGCGCGACCGCGCGGATGCCGCCAGGGATCCGGGGTTAAAGGTCCTGTCCATTCTCGGGCCGCTGTACAGGCTGCGGGTGCTGATATTCATCGTCGCCGGCACAATTCTTGGCGCGCTTGGCTTCTGGCTCGTGCCGATGGCGCTGACCGCCCTGGTTCCCTACGACAAACAGGTGCTCGGCTCGTCGCTTTTCCTCTTCATAGCGTGGATATTCATCAACGTGCACCACTACTTCCTGGACAACGTGATGTGGCGTCGCGGCAACCCGGAAGTGTCGAAATATCTGTTCCGCTAGCTGCTATTGGACGATGTCGCGCTCGAAAGAGGTCCACGCGATGCATTGCGGGCAAAATAGCAGCTTGGAACATTATTTGCCGACAGGCCATGATATGCAGCGCTGGCGTTCTTCCATTCGGACCAGATTGGCGTGCCCGTTGCTTTGATCGGCAGCCACCGCGTGCCACTTTTGGAAGCGCGATCCGTGCCCGGATCTCCTGCCTGTGGTCGCTTCTACTTCTCCCAGGCAAGGCAGAGAATGGAAGGAACCTGACCATGCCCAGAATTGTGCCGGTGCTTGATCTCAGCCGTCTCGAACAAGGTGCGTCCGAGCATCGCACCTTTCTCCTGGACCTGCGCACGGCGGCCCGGGACGTCGGCTTCTTCTATCTCAGCGGCCACGGAATTTCCGCCGCGGAGATCGACGACGTGCTGGATGCCTCGCGCCGCTTCTTCGCATTGCCCGAAGCCGACAAGCTGGCCATCGAAATGGTCAAATCCCCGCAGTTTCGCGGCTACACCCGCGCCGGCGGCGAACTGACCAGGGGCACGGCCGACTGGCGCGAGCAGCTCGACATCGGCGTCGAGCGCCAGCCGATAGCGCAAGGGCCGGGAGTAGCACCCTGGACGCGGCTGCAAGGGCCGAACCAGTGGCCCCAGGCGTTGCCTGAGCTCAAGCCGGCGCTGCTGGCATGGCAGACCAAGGCGACCGCGGTGGCGATCCGCTTGCTGAAGGCCTTCGCCCTGTCCCTCGATCAGCCCGAGGATGCTTTTGATGCAATCTACCGGGATTCGCCCAACCATCGCATGAAGATCGTGCGCTACCCCGGCCGTCAGGCGACCGGCACCGACCAGGGCGTCGGCGCGCACAAGGATGGCGGCTTCCTGACCCTGCTGCTGCAGGACGACAACAAGGGGCTGCAGGTCGAATATGACGGAAGCTGGGTGAACGTCGACCCGCTCCCCGGAACGCTGGTCGTCAACATCGGTGAACTGCTCGAACTGGCATCGAACGGCTATCTGCGCGCCACCGTGCACCGCGCCGTGACGCCGCCTGCCGGCGTCGAGCGGATTTCCGTCCCCTTCTTTTTCAGCGCGCGGCTGGATGCCACTATCCCGCTTCTCAGCCTTTCCGAGGAACTGGCGGCGCAGGCACGCGGACCGGCAAGCGATCCCGACAACCCATTGTTCCGCGATGTCGGGACCAATGTGCTCAAAAGCCGGCTGCGTTCACATCCCGACGTGGCACGCCGCCACTATGCCGATCTGCTCGAGACCGGAGCCGCGGGCTCGTGAAGGCTTTATGGCGCCGAGCACGAATTTTTGCCAATTTGCGCATTTTTTGGAATTCCATTCGTGGCCGTAGCCAAGAAATAAGGCCAGAGTGGCAAAATCGTTCGGCGGTTTCCTCCCATTCCGCCGGACGGTGTTCCCCTCTGAAGGTTTGACCTTCTTTTGGCCGGGCCGCCTTCGCGCCCGGCCATTTTTCGTCGTGGTTTCGGACGGCGCAATGCGGAAATGCTGCAAAAGCCCGTCAAACACCCGTGTCGTGCTCATTTCCGCATCGAGGCATCGGTTCAGCCAGCCGAACCCCACATGGCATCCGGCACCACAACCAGCTTGCCGACGAAATCCTTGGCGATGAAATCCGCCTGCGCATGGTGGAAATCGGAGAGCTTGTAGATGCCGCCGACCAGCGGCCGGATTTTCTTCGCTTCGATGTACCCGACGATGCGGCGGAAGTCCGCGCGCGTGCCTTGGCTCGAGCCATGCAGTTGCAACTGCTTCAGGTACATGGTCCTGAGATCGAGCTGCACGACCGGACCGGCGATCGCGCCGGCGGTGGTATAGCGGCCTTCGGGCCTGAGAATACGCAACAGGTCGTTGAAGATGGCGCCGCCAACGAGGTCTGCGACCACGTCGATCGGCTGGCCGCCAGTCGCCTCGGTCACGGCTTGCGGCAGTTCGGCAACGCCACGCGTGATGACGGCCTCGGCGCCGATGTCGAGCACCGCCTGTTCCTTGCCCTTGCCGACGACGGCGTAGGGAATGGCGCCGCGCGCTCGCGCCAGCTGCACGATGCCGGAACCGACACCGCCCGAGGCGCCGGTGACCAGCACGCGTTCGCCGGCTTTCAGGCCCGCGCGTTCCAGCATCTGTTCGCCGGTGAGATAGGCGCAGCAGAAGGTGGCGAGTTCGACGTCGGTCATGTTCGTATCGACGACATGAGCATTCTCGGCCGGCACGGCCTGGTATTCGGCATAACCGCCGTCGCGGCCGTGGCCCATATAGTCGATGTCGGCGAGCGAATCGTCGTCTCGGTTGTAGATCGAGAAATCGACCATCACCCGTTCGCCGATGCGGTCAAACGAAACGCCTTCGCCAACGGCGGCGATGGTGCCGACAGTGTCGGTGCCCTGGATACGCGGGAAAACAAGCGTGTTGCCCTGGCGCCGCCAGGTCGACACCGCAGCCGCGTCCTCTTCCGTGCCATAGGCGCCCTGGCGCACCCAGACATCGGTATTGTTCATCCCGCAGGCGCTGACTTTCACCAGCACCTCACCAGGAGCAGGCGAGGGCACTTTGACATCGCTGCGGTAGACGAGTTTTTCCGGTCCGCCGTGCCCGGTAAGCAGCACGGCGGCCATGGTGGCGGGGACAGTTTTGGTCATGGCATTCATGGATCGATCTCAGAGATTGGCAAACACGCTCTTGACCGCATCGGCGGTCTTCGAAACGACGATGTCGGCTTCTTCGCGGGTCAGGCAGAGCGGCGGCGCGAAGCCGAGAATGTCGCCCTGCGGCATGGCGCGGCCGATGACGCCGCTTGCGGCAAGCGCCGTCGCCACCTGCGGTCCGATCTTGAGCGAAGCATCGAAGAACACCCGGTCGTCCTTGTCGGCAACGAACTCGACCGCCGCCAGCATGCCGTCGCCGCGCACGTCACCGACATGTTTGTGACCGCCGACCGCCTTGGCCAGCTCGGCGCGGAAATAGGCGCCGGTTTCGCGGGCATTGGTCACAAGATCCATCTCGTCGATCAGTTCGAGATTGGCGACGCCGGCGGCAACGCAGATCGGATGCGCCGAATAGGTCCAGCCATGGCCGAGCGAGCCGAGCTTGTCGGAGCCTTGCACCAGCACTTGCCACATCTTGTCGGCGACGATGACGCCCGACAGCGGCGCATAGGCCGAGGTCAGGCCCTTGGCGATGGTGATCAGGTCCGGCTTGATGCCGTAATGGTCGGAGCCGAACATGGTGCCCAGCCGGCCGAAGCCCGTGACCACCTCGTCGGCGACGAGCAGCACGTCGTACTTCTTCAGCACTGCCTGGATCTTTTCCCAGTAGCCAGCCGGCGGCGGCACGATGCCGCCGGTTCCGAGGATCGGCTCGCCGATGAAGGCGGCGACGGTCTCCGGCCCCTCCGCCAGGATCATCTCCTCGAGCTTGTCGGCGCAATGCTGCGAAAATTGCTCCTCGCTCATCGAACGGTCGGCGCGGCGGAAATAATACGGCGCCTCGGTGTGCAGGATCGGCGCGCGCGGCAGGTCGAAGGCGTTGTGGAACAGGTCGAGCCCGGTCAGCGATCCCGTCATCACGCCCGAGCCGTGATAGCCGCGCCAGCGCGAGATGATCTTCTTCTTCTCAGGCCGCCCTAGCACGTTGTTGTAGTACCAGATCAGCTTGATGTTGGTCTCGTTGGCATCCGAGCCCGAGAGGCCGAAATACACCCTCGACATGCCCTTCGGCGCGCGGTCGATGATCATCTTGGCGAGCGTGATCGAGGCCTCGGTGCCGTGGCCGACATAGGCGTGGTAGTAGGCGAGGTTCTTCGCCTGGGCGGCGATGGCGTCGGCGATCTTCTGCCGGCCGTAGCCGACATTGACGCAATAGAGGCCGGCGAAGGCGTCGAGGCTCTTCTTGCCATTGTCGTCCCACACGGTGACGCCTTCACCGCCGGCCATGATGCGCGTCGGGCTCTCGCCGCGCGCATGCGTGCCCATATGGGTCGAGGGATGGAACAAGTGATCGCGATCCCAGGCGGCGAGTTCGTTGGACTGGTCGAGCATTTTTTACTCCTTGAGGGATGGCCGGACGATTTACGAGATGTCCAGGCAGAGATACTTCAGATCGGTGAAGGCTTCGAGCCCTTGGCGCGAGCCTTCGCGGCCGATGCCGGATTGCTTGACGCCGCCGAAGGGGATCGGCGCGCCGGTGATCTTGACGCGGTTGATGGCGACCATGCCGTAGTCGAGCGCGCGGCCCATGCGCTGCTGGCGGGCGCCGTTCTCGGTCACGACATAAGCGACGAGGCCATATTCGGTGGCGTTGGCGCGGGCGATTACCTCGTCCTCGCTGTCGAACGGCGTCACGGCGGCAACCGGTCCAAACGTTTCCTCGCGCATGATCAGCGCTTCATCGCTGACATCGGCCAGCAGCGTCGGCTGGTAGAACAACGGCCCGGCTTGATGCCGCGCGCCGCCGGCGAGGCAGCGCGCGCCATGGGTGAGCGCGTCGGCGACCTGTTCCTCGACTTTCTTGACGGCGCGCTCATGCATCAGCGGGCCGATGTCGATTCCCTGAGCAAGGCCATTGCCGGTCCGCAACGTCTCAATGCGCCTGGCGAAGGCGGCGCAGAAGCGATCATAGATCGGCCGCTGGACATAGATGCGGTTGGCGGCGAGGCAGTCCTGGCCCGATGTGGCGAATTTGGCGTCAATGGCGATGTTCACAGCTCTGTCGATATCGGCGTCGGCAAAGACGATCAGCGGCGCATGGCCGCCAAGCTCCATCACCAGCCGCTTCATCGTCGGCGCGCTCTGGGCGGCGATCAGCCTGCCGATTTCGGTCGAGCCGGTGAAGCTCATGGCGCGAACGCGTGGATCTTCGCACATCCGGCCGACGATGGTCGAAGCCTTGCCGGTGACGATGTTGAAGACGCCGGCGGGCAGGCCGGCGCGCTCGCCAAGTTCGGCCAGCGCCAGCGCCGACAGCGGCGTTTCCGAGGACGGATGCGCAACGATGGTGCAGCCAGCCGCTAGTGCTGCCGCTGCCTTGCGAGTCAGCATAGCCGCAGGAAAATTCCACGGTGTGACGACGCCGACGACACCGATCGGCTCACGCCGCACCATCATTTCGGCGTTCGGCAGATGGCTGGTGACGCTCTCGGCGTTCAGACGTTTTGCTTCTTCGGCATACCACTCGACGAAGGAGGCGGCATAGTTGATTTCGCCCAGCGATTCCTGCAGCGGCTTACCCTGTTCCAGCGTCATCAGCAAAGCGAGGTCTTGCTTGGCGGCAATGATCAGCTCGAACCATTTTCGCAGTATGTTAGAACGCTCCTGCGGCAACAGCGACCGCCAGGCCGGAAAGGCGCGCGCGGCGGCATCGATCGCCTTTGTCGTCTGCTTGCCATCGAGCGCGGCGACGAAAGCGACAGTCGTGCCGGTGGCCGGATCGGTGACCTCGAAGCTTTCAGCGGCTTCGCTTGCCGTCCAGTGGCCATCGACATAGGCGAGTTCACGCAGCAGCCGGTGGTCGGCCAGGCGATCGAGCGCTTCATGGCGATGCGAGCGGGCGAAATGCGCGGACATGGTCGAGGCCTCCCGGTTCGGACTGATAGGGGAAGACTATCCGTCCTGTGCAGACAGAGGGGCTGTTTGGGTGCCCTGATGTAGAGAGTTTCTCTCTATTACGTCCTTGGGCGAGACGATCTCTCCGATCCCTATGGCGAGACCGGCAACAGGTCGGCTACAGGCAGCGCAATCTCGTCCTTCACTGTCTTGATGACGATGTAGGTGAAGTAGCGATCGATGCCGATCTCGCGGTCGAGCAAGCCATCCACCAGGCGCTGGTACGCGTCGATGTCACGTGCCATCACTTTCAGCACATAGTCGACGCCGCCGCCGACGGACCAGCAGGCGACGATCTCGGGAATGTCGCGGATGACGCGCTCGAAGCGGTCGAAATCGGCCTGGCGGTGGTTGGCCAGCGTCACCTCCATCAGCACGGTTGCGACGGGTGCGACGACGCGCATGGCGATCCTGGCGTGGTAGCCCGAGACGATGCCGGCCTTTTCCAGCTTGCGCAGCCGCATCCAGCACGGCGTCGGCGACAAGCCGACCTGCTCGGCCAGTGCCAGCTTGGTGATGCGTCCGTCGCGCTGGATGGCGTCGAGGATTTTCAGGTCGATCGGGTCGAGTTTCGGGGCAGTCATCGGCATCCACTTTTCGTCGACTGCACCATGACGGCGCATTATTTCGATTGTCAATTGCACTGATTTCGATCTCTAATAAGTCATGACATTGTGGCATCCCGATCCCAAGCTCATCCGACGGCCAGCCTATCAGACGCTTGCCGACCAGTTCGCGCGCGCCATCCATGACGGGCGCCTGGCCAATGGCGCACGGTTGCCGACGCATCGACGGCTGGCCGACGACCTCAAGCTTTCGGTGCAGACGGTCAGCCGCGCCTATGAGGAATTGATCCGCCGCGGGCTGATTTCGGGCGAGATCGGCCGCGGCAGCTTCGTCCAGACGCAGCGCCGCGAGCCGGAACCGCCCTATCTGCCGGAGCGGCTCGGCGAAGTCATCGATCTGTCGATCCTGAAACCGGTCTGCGAACCGATGCATCTGGAGCGGTTGAGGCAGGCCTTGGGCTGGCTGGCCGAGAACCTGCCGTCGAGTTCAGCATTGTCGTTCCGGCCCAACATGGTGTTTCCACGTCACCGCGCGGTGGCGGTCGAATGGCTGAAACTGTGCGGGCTCGACAGCTCCGCGCAGAACATCAGCCTGACCAACGGCGCCACCGCCGGCATGACCGTGGCGCTGATGAGCGTGGCGCCGCCCGGCTCGACGGTCGCCACCGAGGCGATCGGTCACCACACGCTGGTGCCGCTCGCCCGTTATCTCGGCTTCAACCTCGAAGGCCTGCCGATCGACGACAATGGCCTTATTCCGGAGGCGCTTGACGAGGCGTGCCGGCTTTCCGACATTCGCGCCGTCTTCGTGCAGCCCTCAGTGATCAATCCGACGGCGACGCTGATGGACGCGCGGCGGCGCGAAGAAATTGCCGCCGTCGCACGCAAGCACGACATCGCCATCATCGAGAACGATGTGCTCGGTCCCCTGGTCGAGGATCGGCCGCCGCCAGTCGCTGCGTTTGCGCCCGAGCGTACGCTCTATGTCACCTCCTTTACCAAGATCGTGGTGCCCGGCCTGCGTATTGGCTATCTCGCCGCGCCGGACCGCTATGTCGCCGCCGTCGCCAACCGGCATCTGGTCTCGAACTGGATGGCGACGCCGCTGGTCGCCGAGATCGCCACCAAATGGGTCACCGACGGCACCGCGATCGAGCTTGTCCACTGGCAGCGCGCGGCGCTGCGGCGGCGGCTGGATATAGCGGCGGAGGTGCTGGCCGGGGTCGACTATCGCGCCCGGCGCGACGGGCTGCATGTCTGGCTGCAACTGCCCGCCGATCGCGCCGAGGAAAGTTTTGTCGCCCAGGCCCGGCTGCAGGGCGTGGCGATTGCACCCGGCACATCCTTCCGCATTTCGGATGCGCCCTGGCATCCGGCGGTGCGCATCTCGCTGGGTTCGACCACTGAGGGGGAACTGCGCGCCGGCCTCGGCGTTGTCACCAAGCTTTTGCTTGGCGATCCGGAACATCTGTTGCTCGCCATCTAGGCCGCAAGTGCTCGGAAATTGTGCGGAATTAGAATAATTGTCATGGTATTATTTTCCCAATTGACATGATTTGGCGCGTTCCGCATCGTTAAGAGCCTAGACCTCTCCAGGACGGGGAACCGCATTGCCCACGCCCATCATCAACATCGACGCCATTTCCAAAAGCTTCGGCACTTTCAAGGTGCTGGACGGCCTGTCGATGCAGGTCATGCCTGGCGAGAAGCTGGCGCTGATCGGCCCGTCGGGCTCGGGCAAGACGACGATCCTACGCATCCTGATGACCTTGGAGCGCATCGACGGCGGTCATATCCAGATCGACGGCGAGCAGCTCTATCACGTGGAGCGCAACGGCCAGTTGCTGCCCGCCGATGAGCGGCATTTGACGAGGATGCGCCAGAAAATCGGCATGGTCTTTCAGCTGTTCAACCTGTTTCCGCACAAATGCGTCATGGACAATGTCACGTTGGCGCCGATGCTGACCAAGGGCACGCCGCGCGCCGCCGCCGAAAAGCGGGCGATGGAACTGCTCGAAATGGTCGGCATGGCCGACAAAGCCAAGAACATGCCGGCGCAGTTGTCCGGCGGACAGAAGCAACGCGTCGCGATCGCCCGTGCACTCGCGCTGTCGCCGAAGATCATGCTGTTCGACGAGGTGACGTCGGCGCTCGATCCGGAGCTGGTCGAGGAGGTGATGAACGTCATGCGCAAGCTCGCCGCCGAGACCGACATGACCATGCTGCTCGTCACCCACGAGATGGGTTTTGCCCATGATTTCGCCGACCGGGTGCTGTTCTTCGATCGAGGCAAGATTGTTGAGGAAGGCAAGCCCGACGAGATTTTCCGCAATCCCAAGCAGGAGCGTACGCAAGGCTTCCTGAAGAAGATCATCGCGGCCGGACATCGCGTCTGACCGCAATGCCAAGGGCGGCGAAGCCGTCCCTCAGGCGGCAACGCCGCCCGTACAAAAGCAGGACAAGGAACAAGGAGTTGGGAACAATGAAGAAATTTGGCATTCTGGCCGGCGTCGCCGGTCTTGCGCTGACGGCGGTGCTGGCCGCCTCGACCGCCGGTTCGGCCGACGACAGCAAGCTCGAGCAACTCAAGGCGCAAGGCTTTGCCCGCGTCGCCATCGCCAACGAGCCGCCCTATACGGCGGTCGCCGCCGATGGCAAGGTTTCCGGCGCTGCACCCGATGTGGCGCGCGAGATCTTCAAGCGCCTCGGCGTCGCCGACATCGTCGCCTCGATCTCCGAATATGGCGCGATGATCCCCGGCCTGCAGGCCGGGCGCTTCGACGTCGTCACCGCCGGCCTGTTCATGAAACCGGAGCGCTGCGCCGCCGTTGCCTATTCGGAACCGGTGCTGTGCGACGCCGAGGCGATGCTGGTGAAGAAGGGCAATCCGAAGGGTTTCAAGAGCTATGAGGATGTTGCCAAGGACGCGACCGCCACCATCGGCGCGCCCGGCGGCGGCACCGAAGAGAAGCTGGCGCTCAATGCCGGCGTGCCGCGCGAGCGTGTCATCGTCGTGCCGGATGGCCAGAGCGGCGTGAAGATGCTGCAGGATGGCCGTATCGACGTCTACTCGCTGCCTGTTCTGTCGATCAACGACCTGGTCAAGAAGGCCAATGATCCAAACCTCCAAGTCATCGCGCCGGTGCAGGGCGCGCCGGTCTATTGCGACGGCGCCGCCTTCAAGAAGGGCGACGAGGCGCTGCGCGATGCCTTCGACGTCGAACTGGCCAAGCTGAAGACATCGGGCGAGTTCGCCAAGATCATCGAGCCCTACGGTTTCTCGGCGGCGGCCGCGATGTCGACGACACGCGACAAGCTCTGCGCGGCGAAGTAGGCGCGCCTTTTTGCCCTTCTCCCCGTTTGCGGGGAGGAGGTGTCACGAAGTGACGGATGAGGGACGGCGCCTACTTCTGAGAGTTTAGCGTCGCTCCTCATCTGCCTGCCGGCATCTTCTCCTCGTGAACGGGGGGAAGGACGCTAAGGCCAAACGTAGGAAACATCGAATTTCATGACTCAGTGGTCCGGCTATTTCGGCCTGATATTGCAGGGAGCGCTTGTCACCATCGAGCTGACGCTGATGGGATCGGTGCTTGCCCTGTTCATGGCCTTTCTTGCCGGAATGGGACGGCTGTCGCGCTTTTTCATTCTGCGCGCGCTGGCCACCGCCTATATCGAATTCTTCCGCGGCACCTCGATTTTCGTGCAGTTGTTCTGGGCCTATTTCGTGCTGCCCTTCATCGGTATTTCGCTGACGCCACTACAGGCCGGCGTGCTGGCGCTTGGCCTCAATGTCGGTGCCTACGCCGCCGAAGTGGTGCGTGGCGCCATCCAGTCGATCGGCCGCGAACAGTACGAGGCCTGTACCGCGCTCAACCTTGGCCGCTGGCAAGGTATGCGTCACGTCATCCTGCCGCAGACGCTGCTGGTGATGCTGCCGACCTTCGGCAACAACGCCATCGAATTGCTCAAGGCGACCGCCGTTGTGTCGCTGATCTCGCTTGCCGACCTGACCTTCCAGGCGCAGGTGGTACGCTCGCAGACCGGTAACACCATGGTGCCGTTCACCACCATCCTGTTCATCTATTTCATTCTGGCGCTGCTCATCTCATGGGGCATGCGCTCGCTGGAGCGCCGCATGGCGCGCGGCCTCGATGGGGTGCGCGTCTGATGGCCGATGCCCTTCTGATAAATTGGGCCTGCTGATGGAATGGGATTGGAATTTCGTCTGGCAAATCATGCCGACGCTGATCCAGGGGGTGAAGATCACCATCCTGGCGACGCTGCTCGGCTCGGTGCTGGCGGCGATCGTCGGGCTGGGCATCGCGCTGGCGCGCCGCTCGCCCAACAAGGCGTTGTCACGCACGGTCGGCTTCCTGGCCGAGTTCATTCGTGGCACGCCGTTGCTGGTGCAGCTCTATTTCATCTTCTACGTGCTGCCAGATATCGGCATCCTGTTGCCGCCGTTGGTGGCCGGTGTCATCGGGCTCGGGCTCCACTACGGCACCTACACGGCGGAAGTCTACCGCGCCGGCATCGACAATGTGCAGCGCGGCCAATGGGAGGCCGCCAAGGCGTGCAATCTGAGCGCCGGGCAAACCTGGACCCATATCATCATTCCGCAGGCCATTCCGCCGATGATCCCGGCGCTGGCCAATTATTTCATCGCCATGTTCAAGGAAACGCCGCTGCTGTCGGCGATCACCGTGCTTGAGCTGATGAACCAGGCGAAAAGCGTCGCCAACACCTATTATCGCTATATCGAGCCGATCACGCTGGTCGGCGCTTTCTTCCTCGTCATCAGTCTGTTTTCGGTGGTGCTGCTGCGCTGGCTGGAACGCCGCTACGGCAAAATCGAGAGGTAGTTCGTGAAACTCTTGCCCGAGATCAAGGTCCATCAGAAGCGGCCAGCGCTGGATGCCCGCCCGCTTGAGCGGCGCGTCGGCCTGATTATCCTGGCCACCGATCACACCAGCGAGCCGGATTTTCGCCGCATGGTGGCGAGCGAGCGGATCGGCGTCTATGTCGCGCGCATTCCCTACGCCAACCCGACGACACCGGAGAATCTGCGCAAGATGCAGCCGGCGCTGACGGCAGGCGCGGCCCTGATCCTGCCCGACGAACCGCTCGATGCGATCTGCTATTCCTGCACGTCGGCCTCGGTGGTGATCGGCGATGCCGAGATCGAGGCCGCGATCCAGGCCGCCAAACCCGGCGTACCAGTCGTCACGCCGCCGATGGCCGGCGTACGAGGGCTGCGTGCGCTGGGTGCACGCAAGATCAGCATTCTCACGCCCTACACGGTCGAGACATCCAGGCCGATGGCCGCCTATTTCGCCGCGCAAGGGTTCGACATCGCCAGCTTCACCTGTCTCGGGTTCGAGGACGATCGCGAGATGGCGCGCATCGCCCCGGCAAAGCTTGTCGATCTCGCGCGTGAGGCGACGGAAGCCAGCGCCGATGCCCTGTTCGTGTCCTGCACGGCGCTGCGCGCTGCACTCGCGGTCACCTGCATGGAAAAGGCGATTGGCCGCCCCGTAGTGACCAGCAACCAGGCGACAGCCTGGAATTGTTTGCGGCTTTGTGGAGATGACACGCAGCGTCCCGAATTCGGCCGTCTGATGACGCTGCCGCCCGGACAGTAAGACAATGACGCGCGCCATCGCCCTAGCGGACATCCGTATCGCCCGTGAGCGTATCGCCAACAAGATCGAGCGCACGCCAACGGTTTTGTCCCATAGCCTTTCGGAACGCTGCGGCGTGCCGGTTTACCTCAAGCTCGAACATCGCCAAACCACCGGCAGCTTCAAACTGCGTGGCGCCTCCAATGCGGTCGCTTCGCTGAGCACCGATGAGAAGGCGCGCGGCGTCGTCGCGGCCTCGACCGGCAATCATGGTCGGGCGCTGGCGCACGCGGCAAAGCTCGAAGGCCTGCGTGCGGTAATCTGCATGTCGCGGCTGGTGCCGGGCAACAAGCTCGACGAAATCCGCCGGCTTGGCGCGGAGGTCCGCATTGTCGGCAACAGCCAGGACGATGCCCAGCAGGAGGTCGAGCGGCTGGTCGCGCAGGAAGGGCTGGTGATGCTGCCGCCCTTCGATCATCCTTCCATCATCGCCGGGCAAGGCACGCTCGGGCTGGAGATGATCGAGCAGGTTCCGGATGCTGCTCTCGTTCTGGTCCAGCTCTCTGGCGGCGGGCTCGCCTCCGGCGTTGCCGCAGCCATCAAAGGCGTCAGCCCCGGGACAAAAATCATCGGTGTCTCGATGGCGCGTGGTGCGGCGATGAAGGCCAGTCTCGATGCCGGCCACCCGGTGCTGGTGGAAGAATTGCCAACGCTGGCGGATTCGCTCGGCGGCGGCATCGGCCTCGACAACCGGCTGACCTTCGCCATGTGCCGCGACCTGCTCGACGATGTCATCCTGCTAAGCGAGGACGAGATCGCCGCCGGCATCCGCCACGCCTATGCGCAGGAGCGCGAGATCGTCGAGGGCGCCGGCGCGGTCGGGATCGCCGCGCTGCTTGCCGGCAAGGTCGGAGCGAATGGACCGGTGGTCGTGCTTCTCTCCGGCCGCAACATCGACATGAATGCGCACCGCAGGATCGTCTGCGAGGCGCCATTGTTGAAGGAGGATGCCGTATGAGCCGGATGACGATCCTTACCGAAGCCGAATTGCGCTCGATCGTGACGCTGGATCTCGATGCGGTCGCCTGCGTCGAAAATGCCTTCCGCGCGCTCGCCACTCTGCCGGTGGCGATGCCGCCGATCCTGCGGCTCGACATTCCCGAGCATCGCGGCGAGGTCGACGTGAAGACCGCCTATGTGCCGGGTATTGACGGCTTCGCCATCAAGATCAGCCCCGGCTTCTTCGACAACCCCAAGCTTGGCCTGCCCAGCGTCAATGGCATGATGGTGCTGCTCTCGTCGAAAACCGGTTTGGTCGAAGCGCTGCTGCTCGACAATGGGTATCTCACCGATGTCCGCACGGCTGCCGCCGGCGCGGTCGCGGCCAAACATCTGTCGCGGCCGGACTCCTCAGTGGCAGCGATCTTTGGCGCCGGTGTGCAGGCGGGTTTGCAACTCGAAGCACTCATGCTGGTGCGGCCGATCGCCGAGGCACGCATCTGGGCGCGGGATGCCGTCAAGGCTGAGACGACTGCTGGCGCGTTGCGCAAAAAGCTCGGCATCGCCGTGCGCGTCGAACCAGATCCCGCAAACGCGGTTGCCGGCGCCGACATAATCGTCACCACCACGCCGTCGACCGAGCCGCTGCTCAAGGCGGGGTTTGTTTCCGCGGGCCAGCACGTCACCGCGATGGGCTCCGATGCCGAGCACAAGAACGAGATTGCGCCGGCAATCCTGCGCATGGCCGATCTTTATGTCGCCGACAGCGCCATCCAGACAAGGCGGCTGGGTGAATTGCATCATGCCATTGCGGCGGGTGTGATGGCTGGCGATGCAGAGGTGACCGAGCTCGGCCAAATCATCGCCGGCGCAAAACACGGCCGGCGTTCGCCCGGCGACATCACCATTGCCGACCTGACCGGTACCGGCGTGCAGGATACGGCGATCGCCACGCTCGCCCGCGATCGCGCGCGGGCGGCCAATTCCGGAACTATTTTCGAAAGCTGATGCTGGCCGCAAGAGCATGATCCGGAAAAGTGGGAACCGGTTTTCCGAAGAGATCATGCTCAAACAAGGAAATTGACTGGAGCCGGATTCAACGAAGTTGAAACAGGCTCCAGGCCCAACAAACGAGGACCAAGAACAATGCAGCCGAACCTGAAATTCTCGCGAGGCGAATATGCGGATCGCCTGGCCAAGACGCGGAAAGCCATGGAAGCGAAGGGCGTCGATCTCCTGATCGTCAGCGATCCCTCCAACATGGCCTGGCTGACCGGCTATGATGGCTGGTCGTTTTATGTACATCAGGCCGTCATCGTGCCGCCCTCGGGCGAGCCCGTGTGGTACGGCCGCGGCCAGGACGCCAACGGCGCCAAGCGCACCGCCTATCTCGCGCATGACAACATCGTCGGCTATGCCGATCACTATGTGCAGTCGACAGAGCGCCACCCGATGGATTTTCTGTCCAGCGTGCTTGCCGATCGCGGCTGGGGCAAGCTCACCATCGGCGTCGAGATGGACAATTACTGGTTTTCGGCCGCCGCCTTCGCATCGCTGCAGAAGCATCTGCCTAACGCCCGCTTCGTCGACGCAACCGCGCTGGTCAACTGGCAGCGGGCGGTCAAGAGCCCGACCGAGATCGACTATATGCGCAAGGCTGCCCGCATCGTCGAAGCGATGCACCAGCGCATCTTCGACAAGATCGAAGTCGGCATGCGCAAATGCGATCTCGTTGCCGAGATCTATGATGCCGGCACGCGCGGCGTCGATGGTATCGGCGGCGACTATCCGGCGATCGTCCCGCTATTGCCGTCGGGCGCCGACGCTTCGGCGCCGCATCTGACCTGGGACGACAAGCCGATGAAGCGGGGCGAGGGCACCTTCTTCGAGATAGCCGGCTGCTACAACAGGTATCACTGCCCGCTGTCGCGCACCGTCTTCCTCGGCAAGCCGACACAGGAATTCCTCGATGCCGAGAAGGCGACACTGGAGGGCATGGAGGCGGGCCTAGCCGCGGCGAAACCCGGCAACACCTGTGAAGATATCGCCAATGGCTTCTTCGGCGTGCTGAAGAAATACGGCATCGTCAAGGACAACCGGACCGGCTACCCGATCGGTCTGTCCTATCCGCCGGACTGGGGCGAACGCACGATGAGTCTGCGTCCCGGCGACCGCACCGAGCTCAAGCCCGGCATGACCTTCCATTTCATGACCGGCCTGTGGTTGGAAACGATGGGACTGGAGATCACCGAGTCCATTCTGATCACCGAAACCGGTGTAGAGTGCCTGGCCAATGTGCCGCGCAAACTCGTGGTGAAGGATTGAACCCGATGTCGAGTCTACGCCCATCACCGATCGCGCCGACGGTGGATTTCGACCATGACGGCGTCCAGCACGGTTTCCTGCGCCTGCCCTACAGCCGAGACGATTCGGCCTGGGGCTCGGTGATGATCCCGATCTGCGTCATCCGCAACGGCAAGGGGCCGGCGGCACTGCTGACCGGCGGCAACCATGGCGATGAGTATGAGGGGCCGCTGGCGCTTTACGACCTCGCCCGCACGCTCGATCCCAAGCATGTCAGCGGCACCGTGATCATCGTGCCAGCGATGAATTATCCGGCCTTCCGCGCCGGCACGCGTACCTCGCCGATCGACAAGGGCAATATGAACCGCAGTTTCCCCGGCCGGCCGGACGGCACGGTGACCGAGAAGATCGCCGACTATTTTCAACGTGAGTTGCTGCCTCGCGCCGACATCGTGTTCGATTTCCATTCCGGCGGCAGGACGCTGGACTTCGTGCCGTTCTGCGCCGCGCACACTTTGCCGGACAAGGCACTGGAGCAGAAAGCCTTCGAGGCGGTTGCGGCATTTTCTGCCCCGTTTTCGATGCGCATGATCGAGATTGATTCAGTCGGCATGTACGACACGGCAGCCGAAGAGATGGGCAAGGTTTTTGTCAGCACCGAACTTGGTGGCGGCGGGACCTCGCGTGCGCAAACCGTACGGATCGCGCGGCGCGGTATTCTCAATGTGCTGCGTCATACCGGCATCGTTGCCGGAGCGGTCGAGAAGAGCCCGACGCAGTGGCTCGACATGCCGTCGGGCGATTGTTTTTCGTTCGCCGAGGAAGACGGCATGATCGAAACCATGGTCGATCTTGGCGAGCCGGTCGAAGAAGGCGCGGTGCTTGCCCGCATCCATTCCACCGGTCGCACCGGCATAGCCCCCCAGGAAATCCTGGCAAAAATGTCGGGCATGTTGGCGGCGCGGCATTTCCCCGGCCTGGTCAAGGCCGGCGACTGCGCGGCGGTCGTGGCTGTGCACGTCTGAAGCTTGAACCTGCGGCAAATGTTGTCCATCCTGGCTTGTTTCCGCCCTTCGGCGCGGCGGAAAGAAGCAGGATGGCGAGCGGAGTCGACATTGCCCGAGGATGCCACTATATAGCGGCGGCTTCGACCCGCGCGCCTGAGGGCAGCGACCTCGAAGCGACTGTAAATGTGTTGTGAGTTGCGCCATCTATTGTGACGAAAATCGGCTCGGAAACCGGAAAAAAGCAAATAGAAACAGTGGCGCAACGCTGGGCGTGACCCAGCCTCGGTACCGACCCCTCCAGAATCAGAAAATGTTCTTGACCCTTCGATTTCCTATGGCTCTGTGGACGTTGGACGGCATCGGCTTGCCGAGTGACCGCGACTCGGCTGGAATGGGGACATGCATCCTTTGCGGGGTGCCGACGTTTATGATTACCAACCGGCTTTGCCGCAAGGGAACAGCAGTATGAGTGAACATGCGATCGAGTTCTTGCAGGAATGGATCGGTGAGAAGGTCCACTGCCAGCCTTCCGAGGCCCGGATCGAGAAGCAGGCCGAGACACTGGCCAAGGAATGCGCCGCCAAGGCCGCCGAAGTCGGCATACCCCTGGAAGATATCCAGGAGGAAGTCGGCGACATCAAGGAACTCATCGCCTCCAGGCTCGAGGAAGCGGCCGAGGCCGACGAGCGCCAGCAGGCGTCCAGCAAAGCAGCGAAATGATCAAATAGGGGCGACCCCCTGCATGAAACACGCGGGCTTGCTTGGCCGCGTTTTCGTTTCAACGATCAATTTCAGCCAAATTTTTCTTTCAGCCACGCCTTCGGCAGCGCCGGCACGAAATTGCCGTCGCGTCCGCTCATGTCGTCATTGGCGACCAGCGCGTTGAGGATCGCTTCCTCCGCGACCTGGATCACCGCGTCGAAAAACGGATCGATGTCTGTGTCAGGGATGAACTCGGCACTGGCGATGCTGCCGGATGGCGCCAGAGCCGCTGCGGGATTAGCGGTCGAGAAGGCGAGAAAAATGTCGCCGGAGCTGTGGTAGCCGAAGCCGCCGGTCATGGAGACGCCGAGCGGCACCCGGCGTGCCAGCCGCTTCATCTGGTGCGGCAGGAATGGTGCATCGGTGGCGATGACGGCGATGATCGAGCCCTTTTCGGCGCGCGGCGCACCTTCGCGGATCGCCGGTTCGACGAGTTCCAGCCCGGCACGCAAGCCGCGAATGGTAAAATTGTGTCGCTTGCCGAAATTCGACTGCACGAAGGCGCCGACGGTGTAGGCATGGCCTTGCCATTCGACGACGCGCGACGCGGTCCCTGAACCTGCCTTGAAGGCGAAGGTGATCATGCCGGTGCCGCCGCCGACGCTGCCTTCTTCGATCGGTCCGCTGGTCGCACCGTCAAGAGCGTGGGCGACGTGCTCAAAAGTCAAATGGTGGCCGTTGATATCGTTGAGGAAGCCGTCATAGGTCTCCGCCGCTACCGGCAGGCCCCAGGCGCTGTCGATTGCCGCCGGCAGCACGCTTTGCATCCAGCGCAGCGTGCCGTCGCGTGAGACACCGCAGGAATGCGTGTTGGTGATGGTGATCGGGAAGTTGAAAGCACCGGTTTCCTCGACGATGTGCGAGCCGGTCAGTTCGCCATTGCCGTTCTGGCTGAAGATGCCGGCGAAGACCGGCGTGGCAAGATCGGCGCGCGGCCTGGGCAGGATCGCGGTCACGCCGGTGCGCACCGGTCCCTGGCCGACGACGAGCGCGCCGTCGCCGGAAATCAGCGTCGCGTAACCGACCGCCACTCCGGGCACATCGGTGATCGCGTTGCACGGCCCGGGCGTCCCGTCGAAGACGATGCCAAAACTTCGCGCGCGGGGTTTGCCTGAAGGCGTTGCCAGATGGTTCGGATTGTCGGTCATGGCATCAGAACAGCGATCCCTGATTGCCTGATACTTTGGCCTTGGCTGCTGGTTTGGCCACCGCTTTCGGTTTTGCCGTGCCGCTGGTTGCAATCGCATCGGCGGTACCGTCCGCGAACTCAAGCGAAAGCGCCATTCCCGACGCCACCTCAGATGCTTGCTTGATCACCGCTCCGTCGGCGTCCTTCACCAAGGCGAAGCCGCGTGCAAGCACCGCCTTGTGCGACAGCGTCGCCATCAGCCTTTCGGCTTGTACGACGCGGCCGCGCAGGCGCTCCAGCCTGAGCCCCACGGCTTGCGTTCCGCGTCTTGTTAAAGCTGTCAGCAAATCCCTCTGCACGCGTTGACGCCGCGCTGTGGGCTCGATCGTGATGCGGCCTTGCAGCAAAGCCAGTTGCTGCCTGTGCCGCTGCAGCGATGCCCTGGCGCATTTCGGCAACTGGTCCGCCGCACGATTTAATTCCGCACGCCGGGCTCTTGCCAACGCGCGTAGCGCCACTTGTGCCCGCAAAAGATTGCGCTCATTGGAGCGCCGCACCTCGGCAATGCGCTGGGACAGCATCGCCGGTGTCAGCTTTACAGCGAAGAACCGTGCCCGCTTTCGTTCGGTGGAGATCAGCAGGCCGCGGCCGAGCCTAGATGTCGCATCATCGAGGCGCCGCCGCGGCAGCGCCAGCAATTGATCTGGCGAGGGGAGAGCACGGGCGGCCGCACGGGCAGCCTGCCGCTTGCGTTCGAAATTGCGCAGGACCGCCGCCTTGAGCCGCGCGCCGAGGCTGGCAAGCGTGGCTTCAAGGTCCGCCTTCACCGGCACTGCAATCTCGGCCGCACCGGTCGGGGTCGGTGCCCGCACATCCGCGACGAGGTCGATCAGCGTCCAGTCGGTCTCGTGGCCAACAGCCGAAATAACCGGAATCGCGGAGGCGGCAACGGCACGGGCGAGCGCCTCGTCATTAAAGCCCCAGAGGTCTTCGAGGCTGCCGCCGCCGCGCGCCACGATCAGCAGATCGGGGCGCTGGATGGCGCCGTTCCAGGCCAGCGCGTTGAAGCCGTTGACCGCCGCAGTCACTTCCGCGCCTGATGTTTCGCCCTGCACGCGCACCGGCCAGACCAGGATGTGCAGCGGAAACCGGTCCTTGATGCGGTGGATGATGTCGCGGATGACGGACCCTGTCGGCGAGGTGACGACGCCGATGACGCGCGGCATGAACGGCAGCAACCGCTTGCGGCCGGTGTCGAACAGGCCCTCAGCCTGCAGCCGCCGTTTGCGCTCTTCCAGCAGCGCCATCAGCGCGCCGGCGCCGGCCGGCTCCAGATTGTCGATGACGATCTGGTAGTTGGACTTGCCGGGATAGGTGGTGAGCTTGCCGGTGGCAATCACCTCCATCCCCTCTTCGGGGCGGAACTTCAGCCGGCTCATCGTGCCCTTCCACACCACGGCGTCGAGCCGTGCGCGGTCGTCCTTCAGCGCGAAATAGGCATGACCGGAGGAATGCGGCCCGCGATAGCCCGAGATTTCGCCGCGCACACGCACATTGCCGAAGACGTCCTCGACCGTGCGCTTCAGCGCGCCGGAAATCTCGCTCACCGTGTATTCGGTGGCGTTTGTGCGTGATTCGGATGATGCGTCGCTCATCGGCCGATTGGGGGACGGTTGGGCGCCCGCGTCAAGGTGGCCGCTCTCGGCCAGGCGTTCATAACCCCCGTGCCTGACCGCCTACCAGCCGGGCAGGATCTGGTTCGGCTTGCTTCGCCGCAGCTTCGTGAAGGCGAGCGCCGCGAAATCGAATGTCCCGGTGTCCTCGCTGAGCGGCACGGAAATATTGTCGAGGCTTTCTGAAATATGGCGGGCGAGCGCGTCGACGATCTCGGGTCGCGACGTCTGGCCGCGCATGATGCCGATGCGGCAATCGGGCAGGGCGCCGAAGCCGTCGGCCTCACCCAGCACCCGCATGCCCGGTCGCAGCGCGCATTCCGGCAGCACCGAGATTGCCAGGCCTGAAAGCACCGCGGCGGTGATGACGGTGGCCGAGAAGCTGGTGAACAGGATGCGATAGTCGCGGTTCTGCTGGTCGAGCACATCGACAGCGGCACGCCGCCAGATGCAGTTCGGCCGGCCAAACGCCATCGGCAGGGTTTCCTGTTCATGCGTTGCATGGTTGGCCGAGGTGACCCACAGCAGCGGTTCGCGCCGCACCACCTCCGACTGGCCGCGTACATCGTTATGCGTCACCAGCGCCAGGTCGAGATTGCCGCGCTTGATATGCTCGACCAGCCCCGGTGTCGGTTCGCAGATGACAGTCAGTTCGACGCGCGGATTGGAGCGCGTGAACCGCGCCATGATTTCCGGAAGGAAACGGTCAGCATAATCGTCCGGCGTGCCGATGCGGATCGTGCCTTCGAGCCGCCGGTCATCGAAAGCAGCGAGCGTCTCGCGGTTGAGATAGAGCAGCCGGCGCGCGTAGGACAGCAGCTTGTCGCCTTCCTCGGTCAGTCTGTTGGTGCGCCCGTCTTTCTCGAACAGCGGCTTGCCGATCCGCTCTTCCAGCCGGCGCATCTGCATCGACACCGCCGACTGCGTCCGGTGCACCTCTTCGGCCGCTCTGGTGAAGCTGCCGGTGTCGGCAATCGAGATGAAGGTCTGCAACTGATCGAGATCGAGAGGCGATTTCATCGACATGATCCATCACTAGTGTTGATGCCAAAGATTAGAAACATTCGTTGGATTAATCAATCGCATCATGTCAAATTCGCATTGTCCACATGAAAGCATGTGAATTGGGACCGCAATCGCCGCCGCTAGCGCCGATTGCTAGCCTTGCTCGTTCGAGTCTGAAGGAGACCGACATGACCACGTTTGATTTCGCCACCGAGACCTCGCGCATCACCTCGCGTCCGGCCGTTGCGACGCGCGTGGCAAACACCATTTCCAACGTCTACCGCGCCTGGAAAAACCGCCGCGCCTTCTATCGCCTGGGAGAGATGTCGGACGCCGAACTCGCCGATATCGGCCTGACGCGCGCCGACCTGCATGTCGCCATCGACGTGCCGTTTGGCCGCGACCCGACGGCGATGTTGCGCGAAATCGCCAGCGATCGCATCGAGACGATCGAGGATTTCGCCCGCAAGGTCGCTTGATCGACAGCTTGTTGTTCAGGTTGCTTTGAACCTTTTAGAGGTTCGGCGCGACTGAAAAGTATGCAGGCCCCACTCCCTGCCGGATCCCCGCCGGCCGCCTGCACTCTGCCCGGTCCTCCCAGGACCGGGCTTTTCTTTTCTTGGTTTGGGATGGCGCTTGTTGTCGACCTACCGCCGGTCCATGTCCCGCTTGAACTGGTCGAAGATCGTTTCCACGCCCTTCTGGTAGTCGTCACGCTGCTGGGCGCCGGTTTCGAACATTTTGCCGAACAGGTCGTCGAAGGGATTCCTTGGCCTGCCGCTCGGATTGGTCTGTGGCTGAGGTGCCTGACGCTGCTGTGGGGGCGCTTGAGGCTGCTGCGGCGCTGGCTGGCCGCCCGGGATGCCGAAGCCGCCACCGCCGCCCTGCCGCAACATCTCCTCGAAGATCTTTCCCAACTGATTGTCGCCATAAGGGCTTTGCGTCTGCTGCGGCTGCGCGCGGCTTTGCGGCTGAGGTGCGCCGCCGCCGAACATGTCCTGCAGCACCTTGCCGAGCGGATTGTCGCCATAGGGATTGGGTGCCGGCTGCGGCTGGCTTTGCGGCTGTGGCGCCCCGCCGCCGAACATGTCCTGCAAAACCTTGCCGAGCGGGTTATCCATCGGGCTCTGGGGCTGCGGCGCCGGGGCCTGCATGCCGCTGCCTTGCCGCATCATCTGCTCGATGATCTCGCCGAGCGGATTGTTGCCGCCGCCAAAACCGCCGGCGGCCTGCATCTGGTTTGTCGTCTGCTTGAACAGCCCGCCCATGACCATCGAGGCGATCGCCGGCAGCATCTGCTGAAGGATCTGTTGACTAACGCCGCTCGCTTGCGCCGCCTGGCTGGCGACGGCGCGCGACAGATCCTTCGAGCCGAACAAATGTCCGAGAATGCCGTTGCCCTCATCGACGCCTTGCGGCGAGAAGGCTCTGGTTGCGTCCTCGAAATACTTGGCGTGCTGGCCGCTGGCCATCGCCGTCATGAAGGCGCCGAGGCCATAGGGGTCGGCGGTGTTGCGTTGCAGCCCCTGCGAAAAGGCCGGCAGCAATGCGGCAACCGCCGCTTGCGTCTGCTGCATCGAAAGCCCGTATTGCTGGGCAAGGGCTTGCATTCCGTTGCCGTTCTGGGCCTGCGTCAGCATGTCGAACAAGGTAGGCATCGGCGTCTCCTCCGGAAATCCTCGCCGAAGAAGCCTAGTTTGTTTCGACTTCCGATTAAAGCGGCTTTTGCCGATCGATCGGCTGCGTCATATCCGAGGCCTAATAGGCGTATTCCATGAAAACCGGTTCGATCGAGCCGCCCCAGCGCGTGTGATAGGCTGACAGCATCTCCTCGGCGCTGGTTGTGCCGCGGGCGACGACCTCGTCCAAAGTGTTGAGGAAGGAGGTCTCGTCATAGCCGTCGCGGTTCTTCTTGCCGCGGTTCTTCAGCCCCATGCGCGAGATGACCAGCACGTCGCGCGCGATTTCGCGCAGCGTGGCGTTGCGGAAGGGCGCGGAAATGCCTTGTTCCGGCACCGCGTTGCGCATCGCCAGCGTTTCTTCATACGTCCAGCTCGAGGTCAGCGCCTCGGCGGCGTCCAGCGCTGCCTCATCATAGAGCAGCCCCACCCAGAAGGCCGGCAATGCGCAGATGCGCCGCCATGGCCCGCCGTCGGCGCCGCGCATCTCGAGGAAGCGCTTCAACCGCACGTCCGGGAACAGCGTCGACAGATGGTTTGCCCAATCGCCCATTGTCGGCAGCCCGTCCGGCACTTCATTGCGCGCGGCCCCGGCCATGAACTGGCGGAAGGTGATGTGCGTCATGTCATGATAGTGGTCGTCGCGGATGACGAAATACATCGGCACGTCGAGCGCCCATTCGACATAGTCGGCGAAACCGAAATCGGGCGAGAAGCAGAATTCGAGCAGGCCCGAGCGCTGGTTGTCGGTGTCGCGCCAGATGTCGCCGCGCCAGCTTTGCAAGCCGTTCGGGTGACTTTCGGTGAAAGGCGAATTGGCGAACAATGCCGTCGACAGCGGCTGCAGCTTCAGCGACACCTGCATCTTGCGGCGCATGTCTGCCTCGCTCTCGAAGTCGAGATTCACCTGGATCGTGCAGGTGCGGTACATCATGTCGAGGCCCTTGGTGCCGACTTTGGGCATGTAGCGCGTCATGATCTCGTAGCGCGATTTCGGCATTTTCGGCGTCTCGGCCAGCGACCATTTCGGGCTGCCGCCGAGGCCAAGAAAGCGGATGCCCATCGGCTCGGCGATCTCGCGCACCTGCGCCAGATGGGCATTGCCCTCGCGGCAGGTCTGGTGGATCGTCTCCAGCGGCGCGCCGGACAGCTCGAACTGGCCGCCGGGTTCCAGCGAAATCGCACCTTGGCCGGTCGGTTCGACAAGGCCGATGATGCGGCCGTCATCGATGATCGGATCCCAGCCGAGTTTTGACTGCATGCCTTCGAGGATGGCGCGGATGCCGCGCTCGCCGCCATAGGGCACAGGTGCGTTGCCGTCGACATAGAAGGGGAATTTCTCGTGCTCGGTGCCGATGCGCCACTTGTCGCGCGGCTTGTTGCCTTCGGCCAGATGCTCGACGAGTTCGTCGACACCTTCGATCGGGCGGAAATCGGTTGTATCGCGCGCCATTTGTAAGCCCTCAGCACATGACCGCGAAAATCTGCTTTCGATTTTCGGAAGGACCATGAACCCAATGAAATGCTACAGCGTCCTTTGTGTGTCCGAAAGGACGCGTGGCGCTATAGGACGATCGGACGATCGCCGGCGCTAAATGGACGAAATGTCAGCAGACGAGCAAGCGAAAAATCCTGAGCCACAGGTGAACAGGAATTGAACGGTGCCGCACTCTCCGTCCCTTGCGAGAGATGACGTCTCACCAGTCTCCAACCGTCGCCTGCATCACCGCGAGCGCGGCCACCGCGGCCGTATCGGCGCGCAGGATGCGCGGTCCGAGTGGAATGGCGGTGACGAAGGGCAGGGCGCGCAGCATCTTGCGCTCGTCGTCGGAAAAACCGCCCTCCGGCCCGACCAGCAGGCCAAGCTTCTTTTCCTTGACCGCCTGCAGCGCGGGCAGCGGATTGTGCGACGAGGCATCCTCGTCGCAGAAGATCAGCCGCCGTTCCTTGTCCCAACCGGTCAGCAAACGCTCGAATTTTTCCGCTTCGCGCACCTCCGGCACCGCCAGGATGCCGCATTGTTCGGAAGCCTCGACGACATTGGCACGCAGGCGATCGATGGATGGCTTTGCGACCTGCGTGTGCTGGGTGATAACCGGCTGCAGGACGCCGGCGCCCATCTCGACCGCCTTTTGTACGAGATAGTCGAGGCGGCCCTGCTTCAGCGGCGCAAAGCAGTAGACGAGGTCGGGCAGCGGCGGCTGCGGCCGTTGCAGCACGGACACTTTCAGCCGCACGGCCCTTTTTGTCTTCGCTGCAATGGCCGCCGACCATTCGCCGTCGCGGCCGTTGAATACCAGGATTTCGGCACCTTCGCCGAGCCGCAGCACGTGCAGGAGATAATGGCTTTGCTGTTGACCGGCCTCAAATTCGATGTCTGGCCGCAGATCGTCGGGCACGAAGAGACGTTGCATCTTGTAGTTGGCGCGCATTGGCGAGGAATGAGCGAGCCGGCCGCCGGCGTCAAGCCTCTGCCGACGGATGCCACACGGGTCGAAAGCCTTGCCGCAGCACGGCAAGCGTCGTGGCCGGTGTCAGCAGCGAGAGCGTCTTGCCTTCGAGCAGGGCGAAATCGGCGGGTGGGCCATATCCGCCAAAAGACCAACGCAGTACCTTGCCGCCGCGCAAGGCATAAGCGTCGCCGCCATCCGCGATCAGGGCGCCGTCCGGCAGGCCGGCAAGCTCCTCAAAGGCCACCATCGCCAGCCGGCCGCCCGACGCCAGCCGCTCCTTGTGCAGCCGCTTGTCGACTTGCGGGGCGCGCGGCTCGGCAATGCCGAAAGCTTCGCCGAAGCGGCCGACGAAATCCTTGGCCTGTTCGCGCTGGCAAAAGAAACAGGGGCGATGCCCGGCCGCCAATGCCGTCACTTCGTCGAGGAAGAACAGCTCGGTCCACCCCGCTCTACCGCCCTCCCGGTTGCGGCCCATCGGCTCGCGCCGCACATTGCGGAATTGGCAGACGCAGATGATCCAGGCCTGAAGCGCCCAGCGCTTCTTCAACAGCGTCTTCGTCTCGGGATCGTGGATGATGCCGCGATTGCCGGTGAACAGCCCGCGCTCGGGTACGGCGTGGATGACACCGAACGGATCGACCCGGTTCTGCAGTGGCATAGTTTTCTCCCGCAATACCCATCTTGGCTGCAATACAGACGGCATGATATCGCTCGTCGCATTCATTTTCATGTCAGCAGGGTTTTGCGATGCGGGTGCTGGTGGTCCAGAACTACGACAATACCGGCCTTGGTCAGGTTGGTGCCGCGCTTGCGGAGGCGGGCGCCGATCTCGATCTGCGTCTCCCCTACAAGGGCGACAGCCTTCCGGACGACGCGACCGGGCATGATGCCATGGTGGTCCTCGGCGGTGGCCAGAATGCGCTGGCCGATGACGAGTACCCCTATTTCCCGGCACTGCTCCAGCTGACCCGCGATTTCGCCGACAAGAATCGCGCCGTGCTCGGCATCTGCCTCGGCGGCCAGCTCGTTGCCCGTGCCTTCGGCGGCGAGAACCGCATCGGCGGCGCCAACGAGTTCGGCTGGCGCGGCGTGTCGCTGACGCTGGACGCCAAGGCCGATCCGGTGCTGGGCGCGCTGCCGGAACAATTCCCGATCTTCCAGTGGCATGACGACACCTTCGTGCTGCCGGAGAACGCCGTGCGGCTAGCCGGCAACGATGTCGCCGAAAACCAGGCGTTTCGCGTCGGCCGTGCGGTCTACGGCTTCCAGTTCCATTTCGAGGCCGACCGGCCGATGGTCAAGGACTGGAGCACGTCCTTTGCCACGATCATCGCCGCGCGCCACCCCGATTGGGCCGGCACGCTCGACGGCGAAATGGCCCGCAACGGCCCCGACGCGGACGCTGCCGGCCTCGCCATCGCCCGCGCCTGGGTGGCGACGATCTGAGCATCCGTCCCTCAGGGCCTCGCCGCGTGACATAATTGGCACGCGGTGGCGAAACCGTTGGGGAAAACCGCTTTCATCCTTGGCTTGTGTCCGCCCGCTATCCTAGAAGGCGCGCGCTCCGCATCTTTTGTGCAACCGCGATGAACCTTTGGTGTGACCGGCGCGACACACCGTCGATACAGAACGTGCCTAGAAGCGCAAAATCGTCGAAATTTTGAAGCGAATTCTCCGTTTCAACGCATTGGTAACCGCCTCGTGCACAGATGCCGAAAGCTCAACAAGAGATGACCTCCGTGAAAGCAGCGCTTCTGTCCTTTGCCATGTTGTCCGCCATCGTGCTTTGCGGTCTGGGCATCTATGCCGCGGACGCGGCCAACAACCACAACGCCGTCGACGGCTACGGCGTGACCGCCTCGCTGCACTAAAACCGAGCGTCCTCGGCCACGCAGCGGTCAAGCTTCCCCTATTTTCCCAGGTTTCTTGATCGTCATCGTCAGGATACGTTTGTCCAAGCCGTCGACGACGAGCGCGGTCAGCATGCCTGATTGCCAGGCAAGCGTGTCGACATTGACGCGGTTGGCCATCACTTCCGCCTCCGGTACCGGCGTGTGGCCGTGCACCACGATCTTCGGATAGAGGCCGGTGTGATCGTGGAAAACGTCGCGGATCCAGATCAGATCCTGCGGGTTTTGCCTTTCCAGGGGGATGCCCGGCCGGATGCCGGCATGGCAGAAGAAGAAATCGCCTAGCGTCACTGAAAACGGCAGCGACCGCAGGAAGTCGACGTGGCTTTGCGGCACGGCCTCGACCAGAGCTTGATGTCCTTTGCGCACGGCCGCCTCGGCCTTGCCGAACCACGCGCTGGCGCTATCGCTGATCGCCACGCCGTAGGACTGCGCCGTCTGGATGCCGCCAAACCGGATGAAAAGTCCGTCCGGGTCGGGCCTATTGAGAAAATCGAGAAAGCCGATGTCGTGATTGCCGGCCAGCATCAGATGGCGCGGGTCGCGCTCCCGCGCTTCGATCAGGAAGTCGATGACACCCTTTGAATCTGGACCGCGGTCGACATAGTCGCCAAGATGGATGACACGCCAGTCGGCGGGCGCCTGCGTCTCGATCTCGGTCTTGATGCGCTGATGCATGGCAGCCAGCAGGTCGAGCCGGCCATGCACGTCGCCAATCGAATAAACACGCACCCCCTCCGGCCCATGCGCGTCGAGAAAGTGGATACCTGTTTCCGCCAATTTCTCATTGTCTCCGTGATCAGGCTGTCACGGAACTCTAGAGCAGTTCCAGGAAAATTGTGAAACGCTTTTCCCGGAAAAAGCGCAAAGCGCTTTCCCTTGGGAACTGCGACAAAACAAAGAGATAGAGCGTTTCTGCGTTCGTGAAACGACGACAGCTCTAACGCCGGAGCTGGTCTTTGCCCATGTCGGTGACCAGACGCTTTCCGCACAGCGCCAGCGTGATGTCCATCTCCTTGCGGATGATTTCCAACGCCTTGGTAACCCCTCCCTTGCCGAGCGCACCCAGGCCATAAAGAAATGGCCGGCCGATATAGGTGCCCTTGGCGCCGAGACAGAGTGCCTTCAGCACATCCTGGCCGGAGCGGATGCCGCCATCCATATGCACCTCGATCGTGTCGCCGACCGCATCTGCGATCTCTTCCAGCACGCCGATCGATGAGGATGCGCCATCGAGCTGGCGTCCGCCATGGTTGGAAACGATGATCGCGTCGGCACCGGTCTTGGCCGCCATCAGCGCGTCTTCCTTGTCGAGAATGCCTTTGAGGATCAGCTTGCCGCCCCAGCGTTCCTTGATCCAGGCGACGTCCTTCCACGACAGATGCGGATCGAACTGCTCCGCCGTCCACGATGCCAGCGAGGACATGTTGCCGACGCCCTTGGCGTGGCCGACAATGTTGCGGAAGGTCCGCCGCTTGGTGCCGGCCATGGCGGCACACCAGCGCGGCCGGATGGCCATGTCGACGATGTTCGTCAGCGTCAGCTTGGGCGGCGCCGAAAGCCCGTTGCGGATGTCCTTGTGGCGCTGGCCGAGAATCTGCAGGTCGAGCGTCAGCACCAGCGCCGAGCATTTCGCCGCCTTCGCCCTGTCGATCAGGTTGAGCACGAAATCCTTGTCGCGCAGCACATAGAGCTGGAACCAGAACGGTTTGGTGGTTACGGAGGCAACATCTTCGATCGAGCAGATGCTCATCGTCGACAGGGTGAACGGCACGCCGAATTCCTCCGCCGCCTGCGCCGCCAGCATCTCGCCATTGGCGTGCTGCATACCGGTCATGCCGGTTGGCGCCAAAGCCACCGGCATCGAAACCTTTTCGCCGATCATTGTCGATGCCAGCGAACGGTTGTCCATGTCGACAAGAACGCGTTGGCGAAACTTGATCTTCTGGAAGTCCTCTTCGTTGGCGCGATACGTGCTTTCGGTCCACGAACCGGAATCGGCATAGTCGAAGAACATCTTCGGCACGCGCCGGCGCGCGAGGTCCTTGAGGTCGGCGATGGTCAGGATGTGGCTCATGGGCTTCCCGTTTCGACAGTTAGGAGCGTTTGCGCGCAGGTTCGGTGTCGGTGGTGATGACACGCTGTTTCAGCCGCAGCCGTGAGACGCGCTGCCAGTCGCCGCTGCGCTCGGCCTCCGCCATTGACCGTTCGACATAGGTGATGTGGTCCATCGCCGCTTGCCGGGCAGCGGCCGGGTCGCCGGCCTTCACCGCCGCATGGATCGCCCGGTGCTGCGCAAGCAGCGCCTCGCGCGCGCCAGGCACGCTGAACACCAGGAGCCGGTTCTGGAACACACCTTCCGACAACAGCCGGTAGCAGGATCGCAGCGTGTGCAAAAGGATGATGTTGTGCGCGCATTCGCAGATCGCGTGGTGGAACTCGACGTCGATGTCAGCCTCGTGGTCGAAGTCGCCGGTCCTGTGCGCGTCGTCCATGCGTGCCATGATCTTGTCGAGCAGGGCTATGTCGTCTGGAGTGGCGCGCCGCGCCGCGTATTCGGCCGCCACCGCTTCGATCTCACGGCGGTATTCCAGATAGTCGATCACAGCCTTGCGGTGCATCGAGATCAGGTCCGTCACCGGCTTGGTGAACAGCTGGCCGATGACATCGGCGACATGCGTGCCGCCGCCGGGCCTTGTCGTCAAAAGGCCGCGCCCTTCCAGCGCCTTCAGTGCATCGCGCAGGATCGGCCGCGACACGTCGAACTGGCGTGCGAGCTCGCGCTCGCCCGGCAACCGGTCGCCGGTGCGCAGCACGCCTTCGAGGATGAGGCTCTCGATCTGCTGCACCACCTCGTCGGCGGTGCGCGAATGCTCGATCCTGGAAAAAATGTCGCTCAACTCAATGCCTGGAAGGTGACCCGCTGTCGCGCAGGATAAAGCCTGCGTCGCCAACTGGTCAAATTATTTATCCAATTGGCCGAAGCATGTCGATTTTGCCGCCGGGCACCATGTCATCTTCGGCTAAACTTTGTTGTTTGCGTCACCGGGCTATTGGCTCTAGAGGGACGCGAGTGCAAGAGGGTTCAAAGAAACCCCGGGGAACACGCCGTGTCAGACGACCCGTCCAATCTCGAGTTCCAGCCGCGCGCCAAAGGCAGCGTCATGGGGTTTCCCGCGCATGAGGGCCGGCCCGGCGCGCTCGGCGAGGTCCATGCCCGGCCGCATCCGTTGATCGAAAAGCCGCGCGTGCTGGTGCAGCTCGCCTTCATGACCGAGGGCGGTTCCGGCGTCGACCACGCGGTGCTTTCGGAACTGTCGCGGCGTCTCGGTATCGCCGCACCCGACCGGCAGGCCCGCCATCATGCCATGAAGTGGGGCAAAGGTTCGCTGCGCTGGGAGCGGCACACCGAATTCTCGACCTATCTGTGGGAAGGGCCGCTCTCCGAAAGCGGCAGGACGCCGGAAGATTCGCCATTCGGCAACGGGTTTTCGCCGCCGGGAACCGTCATTTCGGGTATTCGGCTCGAAATCCGCAAGTGGACGCAGGTCAGCGAAAGGCTGATCGCAGGCTTTGATCCCACCAGCCTGTGCTACTCGCTGGTCGAGCGCGGCAACGCCGCCATCGTCACCGATTTCCGCCAGGATGGCGACGGCATGACCCGCATGCTGGTGCTCGACCGCGGCCTGACCCCGGCGCGCACCGGCGCACTGTCGCAGCGGCTGATCGACGTTGAAACCTATCGCACGCTGGCCATGCTCGGCCTGCCGTTGGCGCTGAACCTGTCCGGCCGCGCCCGCCGCATCGAGGACCGGCTGGCACAGACCACGCTGGAGATGAAGGTTGCCGAAACCCGCGACAGCCAGACCTTGCTGGCCGACCTTACCGAACTTGCCGCGGAGCTGGAAGCCGACGCGGCGTCGAGCCTTTACCGTTTTGGCGCCAGCCGCGCCTATGACGGCATCGTCGGCGAGCGGCTGGAAGCGCTGGAGGAAGAGGCCGTGCCCGGCTACGACACCTGGGGCGGGTTCCTGCAGCGCCGCGTCGCACCGGCCATGCGCACCTGCCGTTCGGTTGAGGAGCGGCAAGCCAATCTATCGCGAAAACTGACCCGCGCCACGACGCTGCTGCGCACCTGGGTCGATGTCGAGGTCGAGAAGCAGAACCGCGACCTGCTCGCATCGATGAACAACCGTGCCCGCCTGCAACTGCGCCTGCAGCAGACCGTCGAAGGGCTCTCTGTCGCCGCCGTCTCCTATTACGTGGTCGGCCTCATCGGTTATGTCGCCAAGGGTGCCTCGATTTTCGGCCATGCCTTCGCGCCGGAGGTTATCACTGCTGCTTCGGTGCCCGTCGCCATCCTGCTGGTCTGGTGGGGCGTGCGCCGCGTACGCCGGCTGCATTCCGAACCCGGCAAGCTGGCGGGGGAGTAGCGCCTTCACCCTCCCCCTTGTGGGGAGGGTCGGTGAGCAGCTTGAGCGAAGCGAAACCTGCGAAACGGGGTGGGGGTGCTCATAGGGTGCTGGCCTTGCGCCGCACCCCCACCCCGCTCACTTGGTTCGCGACCCTCCCCACAAGGGGGAGGGCAAGACAGCGGCAGATTGCCGCTGCGGAAGCTGTCTCGTCGGTGAGGCTGGACTTCGCATCACCGCAGCATTTGCAACCAGCGCGCTTCATTGGTAAAAGATTTTGACCAGTCAAGCGAAACGAGGCTGTTGATGTCCGGCCTGGCCATGCCGAAACCAGACGACGCCACGATGCGCCGGCGCGACGAGATCGTCGCCGACATGCGCATCATTGTGCCGGGCGAGGGCGTCGTCGACGCCGCAAATTCCATGCGTGCTTTCGAGAGCGATGGCCTGACAGCCTATCGGCAGCTGCCGCTGGTTGTCGTTTTGCCGCAAACGGTGGCCCAGGTTTCCCGCGTGTTGAAATACTGCAACGACCGCAACATCCGCGTCGTGCCGCGCGGCTCCGGCACCTCGCTGTCGGGCGGCGCGCTGCCGCTGGAAGATGCGGTGCTGCTGGTCATGAGCCGTTTCAACCGCATCCTTGCGATCGATTTTCCCAATCGTGTCGTCATCGCCCAGCCGGGCGTCACCAATCTCGGCATCACCACCGCCGTCGAGCAGGAGGGCTTTTACTACGCCCCCGATCCATCCTCCCAGATCGCCTGCTCGATCGGCGGCAACGTCGCTGAAAATTCCGGCGGCGTGCACTGCCTGAAATACGGCCTCACCGCCAACAATGTGCTCGGCATCGAGATGGTGCTGATTAATGGCGAGGTGGTGCGGCTGGGCGGCAGTCACCTCGATGCGGAAGGCTACGACCTGCTTGGCATCATGACCGGCTCGGAAGGGCTGCTCGGGGTCGTCACCGAGGTCACCGTGCGCATCCTGAAGAAGCCGGAGACGGCGCGCGCCTTGCTGATCGGTTTCCCGACCAGCGAGCAGGGCGGCCAGTGCGTCGCCGACATCATCGGCGCCGGCATCATTCCGGGCGGCATGGAGTTGATGGACCGGCCAGCGATCCACGCGGCAGAGGATTTCGTCCATGCCGGCTACCCTCTCGATGTCGAGGCGCTGCTGATCGTCGAGCTCGACGGACCGGGCGTCGAGGTCGACCATCTGATCGGTCTCGTCGAGGCCATCGCCTACAAGAACGGCTCGACCACCTGCCGCATCTCGCAATCCGAGCAGGAGCGGCTGAGTTTCTGGGCCGGCCGCAAGGCGGCTTTCCCGGCGGTCGGCCGCATCTCGCCCGATTATTACTGCATGGATGGCACCATCCCGCGTAAGGAACTGCCGCGCGTGCTCGCCGGCATGCGCGAACTGTCGGAGAAATACGGCCTCGGCGTCGCCAATGTGTTTCATGCCGGCGACGGCAATCTGCACCCGCTGATCCTCTACGATGCCAACGTGCCGGGTGAGCTCGACAAGGCGGAAAGCTTCGGTGCCGACATATTGCGGCTCTGCGTCAAGGTCGGCGGCGTCTTGACCGGCGAACACGGGGTGGGCGTGGAAAAACGCGACCTGATGCCGGAAATGTTCACCCAGGTCGACCTCGACCAGCAGATGCGCGTCAAATGCGCCTTCGATCCCAACCATCTGCTCAACCCCGGCAAGGTCTTCCCACAGCTCCGCCGCTGCGCCGAACTCGGCCGCATGCATATCTCCGGCGGCAAGCTGCCGTTCCCGGACATTCCGAGGTTTTGACTGGGATGTCAGCGCTTGAACACCCCCCTCTGTCCTGCCGGACATCTCCCCCTCAAGGGGGGAGATCGGCAGCTTCGACATCTCGCCCTACCGCCTCGGTTGGGGATTGGCGAAAGCAAAACCGTCAGCAAATCTCCCCCCTTGAGGGCAGGGCTATCGCATATGAGTAAAGAGCTGGAAGAGGAAGTCTCTGTTCCATCTGGCTCTTCGCATCTTGCTGGCGATGGGTTTGTCGAGAGGATGGGCTTGCAAGATGTTTTGG
>NZ_JAMYUW010000033.1:0-80891 GCF_040323315.1 Mesorhizobium sp. M0047
AGATGGTAGACGCCCTGGAACACTGGCTGAACGAGCGCGACATTGCCGAAGACCAATACGACAGCGGCGGCGGCATCTGACGACACGGAGGTGCTCGAAACCTTCGAGCGGCTTGCGCTGGCGGCCGGGCGCGAGGTGATGCGCGTGTTCCATGCCGGCTGTGCGGTCGACCGCAAGTCCGATTCGTCGCCAGTGACCGAGGCGGACCGTGAGAGTGAGAAGATCATTCTCGCCGGACTGCGCGCCGCATTTCCCGACATACCTTGCGTGGCCGAAGAGGAAGCATCCGCCGGCATCGTGCCGCCCAACCTGGACGGGGCCTTCTTTCTCATCGATCCACTCGACGGCACCAAGGAATTCGTCAACCGCCGCACCGATTTCACCGTCAACATCGCGCTTGTCCGTCACGGCGTGCCGGAGGTCGGAGTCGTCTTTGCCCCCTGCACGGGCCGCTTCTTTTCGGGCCTGCCGGGCAAGGCGGAATCTCTCGAAATCAATGGCGACTTCCAGATCACAGCCCGTCGGCCGATTTCGGTGAGAACAGCCGTCGCGCCGCTGGCCGTCGTTGCCAGTCGGTCGCACAACACGCCGGAAACCGAGGCCTATATTCGCGACCTCGGCGCCGCCGAAATCGTCTCGGTCGGTTCGTCCTTGAAATTCTGTCTTGTCGCCAGCGCCGAGGCGGATGTCTATCCGCGCTTTGGTCGCACCATGGAATGGGACACGGCAGCGGGCGACGCCGTGTTGCGCGCGGCCGGCGGCATGACACGCACACTGGACGGCCAACCTTTGCTCTATGGCAAGCGCAGGCAAAGCGACGACGAGGATTTTGCCAATCCGCATTTTATTGCCAGCGGGGCAGGGGCCAGCCCCGCTTGAGAAGGCCCGGCAGCTTACTCGGCTGCGGCCTGCGCTGAATTCAGGTAGTTCCATTCATCTTGAATGTCTTCACTTGTGCTTAAGGCGAGTGTGGCAACCTGTAGTTGTCAACGCTTGGGGTAGAAGTCAATCAGGATGTTTGCCAAATCCATTCGAGCGCGTCTCCTGGGCCTTTCCGGCCTGTTCTTTGTCGTGCTCTTGGCGACTGTATCGCTCGCCTCGATACAGATCGATCTTATCGAAGATCTCGTCGAAAGCCTGAACCTGAAGTCGCTCCCGGCGGCGCGGATTCTTGGCGACATTGAAGCCGAGCTTGGCCGGCTTCGCCTCGCCGAGGCCACATCTCTGCCCGACGTTGCCGGTTTGGCGCCGGCGCGAGCACGCCAGCGTCTTCGGGATCTCGGGACCGCCTACTCGAACCTCGCTTTGTCGGGCGAGGAGCGACGCATGGCCGCGACCCTCGGCGTTGCCCTCGAGGCCTATCTGGTAAAGCTTGACGCATCGACGGACGCCGCGACGAATGGGGCCGCCGATGCGGTCCAACGCGACAAGCTGAGAACGCTCAGCGACGGGGTCTCGCGAGCGCTGGATGCTTTGAGCCATGCCGCCGCAACGTCCGCAACGAACGACGTCAGCGAGGCCGAAGGGGTTTCTGAATTCGCCATCGGGCTCATGGCAGGCATCGGAGCGGTTGGCCTGATCCTCACGGCCTGGATCATCCTGCGCCTCAAGAGGGGTCTGTCCGATCCTCTTGTCTCAATCGCGCGTGCGCTGTCGCGGCTGGCCCAGGGCGATAACGACGTCGTGGTTTTCGACGTCGCCAACCGCGACGACGAGATTGGTTCGATCGGAAGGGCTGTCGAGGAGTTTCGTGATAGTGTCGTCGCGCGACGGCGCATCGAGGCCGCACTCTCGGAGCAGAACAGTCGCTTGGATGCAGCGCTGACGAATTTGCCGCACGGGATGTGCATGTTCGATGCACAGACACGCCTGATCGTCTGCAATGCCCAATATGGCCGAATGTACGATTTACCTGCAGACCTGATGACTTCCGGCACGCCGCTCGATCGCATCCTCGAGCACCGCGCGTCGGTCGGCAACGCTCCGGTCGACATGGCGACGTACTTCGACGTCGTAATGGTCTCTCGATCGAGAGGCGGAGTCGCAAGCGCCAAGATGGAGCTCACCGACGGCCGAACCGTCAAGGTCACATACAATCCCAGGCAGGGAGGGGGTTACGTCGCAACACACGAAGACATCACCGAGAGCGTCAGGGCCGAGGCGGAGATTGCACATATGGCGGGGCACGATGCTCTGACCGGACTGCCGAACCGTTACCTGCTGCATGAGAAGATTGCAGACGCTCTCGGCCGCAGCCGCGCCGGTGAGAGGGCTGCGGTGCTTTGCCTCGATCTCGATCAGTTCAAGATGGTAAACGACACGCTCGGTCACACCGTCGGCGACCTGCTGTTGAAGGCGGTAGCAGAGCGCCTGACCGGTTGTGTTCGTGAGAACGACACTCTCGCGCGCCTGGGTGGCGACGAGTTCGTTGTCGTTCAGTCCGGCATCGAGGGACCGGAGCAGCCTGAGGCGCTCGCCCGCCATCTCATTGACAGCCTCTGTCAGCCGTTCGATCTCGAGGGTCACCAGGTGGTGATCGGCACGAGCATCGGGGTCGCGCTTGGCCCGGACGATGCCGATGACGCGGATCGCTTGCTTAAGCATGCGGATCTGGCGCTCTACAGGGCAAAGGCGGACGGTCGAGGCACCTACCGCTTCTTCGAAGCCGAGATGGATGCGCGGGCGCAGCGCCGCCGCCAGCTCGAGCTGGATCTGAGGCGCGCACTGGTTAGCCGCGAGTTCGAGCTATACTACCAGCCACTGGTCGACGCTCAGACCCAGAAGGTGATCGGCTTTGAGGCGCTGCTGCGGTGGAATAATGCAGCGCGCGGTGTCGTCCTCCCGTCGGAGTTCATCCCGCTGGCCGAGGAGATCGGCCTGATCATTCCCTTGGGAGAGTGGGTGCTCCGGCAGGCTTGCGCCCATGCGGCTGCGTGGCCGCATGACATCAAGGTTGCCGTCAACCTTTCGGCGGTTCAATTCAAAAGCCACGCCCTCGTGCATCACGTGGCGCTGGCACTGGCGGATTCGGGCCTGTCGCCGGGTCGATTGGAACTGGAGATCACCGAGTCGGTGCTGCTCACCGGCACAGAGGCGACACTCGCTGCGCTTTACAATATGAAGCAGTTGGGTGTGCGTATCGTCATGGATGATTTTGGCACCGGCTATTCCTCGCTGAGTTATTTACGGTCTTTCCCCTTCGACAAGATCAAGCTCGATCGCTCTTTCATTGACGGTCTGCCAGACGAGAAGGGAATGTCCGCGATTGTCAGGACGGTAGCCGATCTCGGCGCGAACCTTGGAATGATCACGACAGCGGAAGGCGTGGAATCTGCGGAGCAGTTCAGACTGGTGCGCGAACAAGGCTACACCGAGGTTCAAGGCTATTATTTCGGCCGGCCCCGTCCGGAGGGCGAAGTCCTTGGAATGCTTGGCTCCAAGATTGCTTTCGTCGCCTGATCGAAGGCCGGGCAAGACGATTCAGCGGTTCGTCTCAATCTTGTGCCAGGTATGGGCGGCGCAGGCCAAGATTGCCCCATTGAATGCCGCCTTAGATGCGGCGCCGCCGAAATCGTCTCGGTCGGTTCGTCCTTGAAATTCTGTCTTGTCGCCAGCGCCCAGGCGGATGTCTATCCGCGCTTCGGCCGCACCATGGAATGGGACACGGCAGCGGGCGACGCCGTGTTGCGCGCGGCCGGCGGCATGACACGCACACTGGACGGCCAACCTTTGCTCTATGGCAAGCGCAGGCAAAGCGACGACGAGGATTTTGCCAATCCGCATTTTATTGCCAGCGGGGCAGGGGCCAGCCCAGCTTGAGAAGGCCCGGCAGCCCGGCAGCTTACTCGGCTGCGGCCTGCGCTGAATTCGATCCGATATAGTTGCGGATCGTCTCGATGATGCGGTCCTGGTCGGCTTCGCTGAGATAGGGGTGCATCGGCAGACAGAGGATTCGCTTCGGCAGGTCTTCCGACACGGCAAGGCCGGTCGGCGTGCGCGGGTAGTCGCGGTAAGCGACCTGGGCATGCAGCGGCTTCACATAGTAGATAACAGACGGAATGCCCTTTTCACCAAGATGCGCCTTCAACCCGTCGCGCTTCGGCGTCTCGATCGCGTACTGCGCCCAGGCCGAACGGCTGCCGTCCAGATTGCGGGCGGCGGTAACGATGTCGCCAAGTCCGTCCGCATAGCGCATTGCCACCATCTGGCGGGCAACCATCTCGTCTTCGAGAATGGCCAGCTTCTCGATCAGGATCGCCGCCTGTATCGTGTCGAGCCGTGAATTGATGCCGACGCGGACATTGTCGTATTGCGTCTCGCCCTTGCCGTGGAAGGCGAAGGATCTGAGCTGCTCGGCCAGCGCATCGTCATTGGTGAACATCGCGCCGCCGTCGCCGTAGCAGCCAAGCGGCTTTGCCGGATAGAAGCTGGTCGAGCCGACCGCGCCGAAGGAACCGCACATCTTGCCCTCGAGCGAACCGCCCATCGACTGGGCGGCATCCTCGATCACCATCAGGCCTTCGCGGTTGGCAATCGCCATGATCGCCTCGTAGTCGGCGGCAAGGCCGAACAGATCGACGGGAATGATTGCCTTCGGCTTCAGCCGGCCTTCCTTCTTGATCATGGCGATGGCCGCCTCAAGACTGGCAATGTCGATGTTGTAGCTATGCGGGTCGACATCGACGAAAACCGGCTCGGCCTTGGCCAGCGCCACCACTTCGGCGGTGGCGGCGAAGGTGAAGCTCGGCACGAAGACCGCGTCGCCCGGGCCGATCCCGGCCGCAAACAGCGGCAACAGCAGTGCATCCGTGCCGTTGGCGCAGGCCACGACATGCTTGGTGCCGACATAGGCGGCGAGCTTGTTTTCGAATTCGGTGACCTGGGGGCCGAGAATATAGCGGCCCTCATCGACGACGCGGTCGATCGCGGCCTTCAGCCGGTCGCGGATTCGTTCGCGCTGCGCGCCAAGATCGATGAACTGCATGTCGGCCTCAAAAACGGTTTAGCCAGATAACCGGCCGCTGGTACCAGAGTTGCGCCTGCCGAGAAAGCCGGACAGGCAAAACCGCGAATTGCCCAGGTGTCGCAGTCTGTTACTCATATTTCCCGGCATGTCTTCGCGAGATGCCGGAATTCCGGGCTTCATCAGGCACGATCCTGCCCCTGTTATCCCTGGCATCGGCCCAGCGAAACATAAAGTGATCGACGGGCTCAACCAATCTTGAGCACGTTCGGGCCGCTCAGGCGATCTCGTGCCGCCAGGGTGGATTGGCGCCGGCCCGCGAGACCGTGACCGCCGCCGCCTTGGCGCCAAGCGCCAGCGCCTTGCCGATGGCATCCCTGGAAAGGCTGGCGATTGCCGTCTTCGTCAGCAGGCCTTGTTCATGCAGCGAGGCGAGGATCCCTGCGTTGAACGTGTCGCCGGCGCCGACCGTGTCGACCACCTCGACCCTTTCCGGCATCACCGTGACGGCGTACTGCTTGCTGTAGCCGACGGCGCCTTCGCTGCCATGCGTGACGACGATCAGTTTGGGACCGCGGTCCAGCCAGCTGTTGATGACATCCTCATGCGAGCCGGTTTCGCCGAACCAGTTCAAATCTTCGTCCGACAGTTTCACGATATCGGCCATCGCCATCATGGCGCGGATGCGCCTGAGGTGCTTGGCCTTGTCCGGGATGAAGTTCGGCCGGATGTTGGGATCGAGCATCATGACACGGCTTTCATGCTCGCGCCGCATGAACTCTTCATAGGCACTGCCGGCGGGCTCGGAGATCAGGCTGATGGCGCCGAACAGCATGGCTTCGATCTCGCTGCCGAGCTGCGGCAGGTCGTCGACGGTGAGCATGCGGCCAGCGGTGTTCTCGTCATAGAAGGTGTAGGTCGCCTGGCCGTTGGTGAGCTTGACAAAGGCCAACGTGGTCGGTCGTGGCGAGGTGTGTGCATAGGTGGAGCTGACCTTGCTCGCCTCCAGCGCATCCCTGAACTGACCGCCGAATAGATCCGACGACAGTCCGGAAAAGAAGCCGGCCGGCGCGCCGAGCCGGCCCAGTGCGATCGCCGTGTTGAACACTGCGCCGCCGACATAAGGTGCAAAAGCCGGCTCGCCCGCTGTCGTCGTGCGCGGCAGCATATCGATCAGGGCTTCGCCGCAGCATAGGATCATGGCTTCCTGGTCTCCGGCGGATAGATCACGCCCTTGCGAATGATGATGTTGGCGTAGAGCCGCGGCTCGCTTGTCGCGACGATGGCATGCGCCGATTTGACCCGTGCATAGAAGTCGGCGCCAGCCAGTGCAACCACTTTGCGGCCCGGCGCGCGTTTGGCGCAGGTTGCCTCGATCTCCTGGTGGACAGGATCGGCAAGCGAGGGATCGCCTTTCACGGAGGCGCGAAATAGCGCCTCCGGTACGACGTCATCGACAGGCAAGACGCTCAATATCGCATCGAGCATCGGGATAAGATCGTGACCATCAGCCCGCACCAGCCGGCTCGCCTGTTGCTCGGCCGGATAATTTCCGTCGACAAGGGCGATTTCGTCGCCATGGCCCATGCCGCGCAGTATCGCCAGAAGCTCCGGACCGAGCAGCGCCGGGATTCCGATCAACATCAGGCGCTCCTGGAAATCGTCGTCGAGCCAATCAGGAAGCGTTCGGAAAGTGGCAGGCTGGCGCCGCCGAGCGCCCTGGCATGAATGCCGACGGTTCCCTCGCGAACGGCGGGCAGCTTCAAGCCTTCGCCGTCGATCGTGGCGATGGCCGTGATGATGGCATCGACCAGCCGGCGGCGCACGGCCTTCGGCATCCATCCGTCGATGACCGCCGCCTCGAAATCGATGACCGAGGACGCGGCGACGATCGCGTAGGCGAGCGCCCGCGAAGCACTGGCGATCCAGTCGTCGAGTTCGGCGCCGATCTCGCCCCAGTCTTCCGGCGACGTCCACAGATGCGAGGCCTCGACGCCGCGCGCATTGAGCGCCTTTTCGAGCATGGCAATGGACGCCACGTCGATCAATTGCGTCGGCTTGCCGTCCGGCCCTGGTACGGGCATCGAACCGAGTGCGCCGGCATTGCCGGTCGGGCCGCCAAACAGCCGGCCATTCAGCACGATGCCGCCACCGGCAAAGGCGCCGATATAGAAGTAGACGAAGTCACGCGCAGCGCTCGCCTGACCGAAGACGAGTTCTGCGCCGCAGGCTGAAGTAGCGTCGTTCTGCAGGTAGACTGGAAAATCGCATTGCGCCTGGATGTCGCCCCTGATGTCGCGATGACGCCATTCGTCCATGACGTCGCGCGGGGCGCCGGCGGTATCGGCCCAGTTCCACAATTCGAACGGCATGGCGATGCCGAGTCCAGCGATACGCTTGTCCTGTGCGGGCGTCAGTTCGCCACGCATCTGCCGCATGCCGTTGCTCACGAAGTCCACCGTCTCGCGTGGCGCCGGGTAGCGGTATGAATGCTGCAGCATCGAGCGCACATTGCCGAGAAAGTCGATCAGCACGAGTTCGGCGCTGCGCCGCCCGATCTTCAGGCCGATGAAGAAAGCGCCTTCGGGATTGAGCGCCATCGGGATGGAGGGCTGGCCGATCTTGCCGCGCAACGGCGCCTGGCGCAGCAGAAGGTTTTCTTCCTCCAGTTCGCGCATGATGACCGAAACCGTCTGCGCCGAAAGTCCGGTCATGCGGGCGATGTCGGATTTCGCCAGGCTGCCATGCTGACGCACCAGCGAGAGCACCAACCGCTCGTTGTGGTCGCGCATGCCACTTTGGTTGGTGCCGCGGTGAATGAGGCTGTCATTCATCTCGGGCGAACCGTGCCTCGCAATGGCGGTTTCCACCCTGTTCCTCCCGTCGTTTCCCTTCAAGGCTTTTCGGGCCAGAATGGGTGAACGAAGCAAGACTGTCAATAATAAATAAGAGTGATTTAATTATTGACAGAAGCCTCGGCCTGGTGTCTGTTGAGACAGCGTCCACGCTGGGAGAATTTCGTTGGATGCGCCGCAGGTGCCGGTTGGCCGGCATCCGGAATGGTTCCACTGGGAGGAAGATCGTGACCAATACAAAACTGTTGAAATCGACCGTGTTTGCCGCCGCGGCTCTGAGCCTGATGGCGTTTGCCTCGTCCGCATCCGCGGCCGGTGTCGGTGCCTGCCTGATCACAAAGACCGACACCAATCCCTTCTTCGTCAAGATGAAGGAAGGCGCCACGGCGAAGGCCAAGGAACTCGGCGTCGACCTCAAGACCTACGCCGGCAAGATCGACGGCGACAGCGAGAGCCAGGTCGCGGCGATCGAAAGCTGCATCGCCGACGGCGCCAAGGGTATCCTGATCACGGCATCCGACACCAAGGGCATCGTGCCAACCGTGAAGAAGGCGCGTGACGCGGGTCTGCTGGTGATCGCGCTCGACACGCCCCTCGATCCGATCGACGCCGCCGACGCAACCTTTGCAACGGACAATCTCGAAGCCGGCAAGCTGATCGGCGCCTGGGCCGCCGCCACACTCGGCGACAAGGCCAAGGACGCCAAGATCGGCTTCCTCGACCTGACCCCCTCGCAGCCGACCGTCGATGTGCTGCGCGACCAGGGCTTCATGATGGGCTACGGCATCGACGTGAAGGATCCCAACAAGATCGGCGATGAGGACGATGCGCGCATCGTCGGCCACGACGTCACCAACGGCAACGAGGAGGGCGGCCGCAAGGCGATGGAGAACCTTCTGCAGAAGGACAACACCATCAACGTGATCCACACCATCAACGAGCCCGCAGCTGTCGGCGCCTACCAGGCGCTCAAGGCCGTCGGCCTCGAAAGCCAGGTGCTGATCGTTTCCGTCGATGGCGGCTGCCCTGGCGTGAAGTCGGTGGCCGAAGGTGTCATCGGTGCCACGTCGCAGCAATATCCGCTGCAGATGGCGGCACTTGGCATCGAGGCGATCGCAGCTTTCGCCAAGGACGGAACCAAGCCGAAGCCGACCGAAGGCAAGAATTTCTTCGACACCGGCGTCAACCTGGTGACCGACAAGCCGGCCACCGGCGTGAAGTCCATAGACACCAAGGAAGGCCTCGCCAAGTGCTGGGGCTGATGCCGGTCTGACCGGCAACAACCGAACCTGAGCGGTCGGGGCTTGATCCCCGGCCGCTTCGGGTGGACGATGGTCGCGTGACCGCGAACAATCCCGGCAGCAGACCGGATAAGCGTGGACGGGCGTCGGCGTTTGGCTGCAGCCCCACGGGGAGGAAATATGGCTCAAGCTCAAGAATTCGAGAAAGTTCTCTCGGGCAGCGACACCAGCGTAGCCGCTTTTGACGAGCACAAATCGGCCGTCAAGCGCATCCAGCATTTCCTGCATTCGACTCCGGCCGCAGTGCCGTTGATCGTGCTGGTTCTGGCAATCATCGTCTTCGGCATCACCATCGGAGGGCGGTTCTTTTCGTCCTACACGCTGACGCTGATCCTGCAGCAGATTGCCATCGTCGGCATTCTCGGCGCCGCGCAGACGCTGGTCATCCTGACCGCCGGCATCGACCTGTCGATTGGCGTCATCATGGTGATTTCAGCGGTGATCATCGGCAATTGCGCGGTCAGTTACGGTATGCCCAGTGTGCTCGCCGTGGCGATCGGGCTTGCCGCCGGCGCGGCCTGCGGGCTGCTCAACGGGCTGCTGGTTGCCTACATGAAGCTGCCGCCCTTCATCGTGACGCTTGGCACCTGGAACATCGTCATGGCCACGAATTTCATCTATTCGGCCAATGAGACGATCCGCGACACCGACGTCGACAACCAGGCACCGCTGCTGCATCTGTTCGCCCTTAGCTTTAAAGTTGGGACCGCGGTACTGACGCTCGGGGTCATTGCGACAGTCTTGCTTGTGATGATCCTCTGGTACGTGCTCAATCACACGGCATGGGGCCGCCATGTCTACGCCGTCGGCGACGACCAGGAAGCGGCGAAGCTGTCGGGTATCCAGACCAAGAAGGTGCTGGTGACGGTCTACACCCTTGCCGGGTTGATCGCAGCTTTCGCGGCCTGGGTCTCGATCGGCCGCAACGGGTCGATCTCGCCGTCCGCCGCCGTTACCGACTACAATCTGCAGGCGATCACCGCGACGGTGATCGGCGGTATTTCTCTGTTCGGCGGACGCGGCTCGATCCTGGGCACGCTGTTTGGCGCGATGATCGTCGGCGTCGTCTCCATGGGCCTCAACATGCTGGGCGCCGATCCGCAATGGAAAGTGCTGCTCACCGGTGTGCTGATCATCGGCGCCGTGGCTGTCGACCAATGGATCAGAAAGGTTTCGGCATGACCATGACTCAGGAACCCATCCTCACCGCTCGTGGCCTGATCAAACGCTATGGCCGCGTCACCGCTCTCGACAATGCGGACTTCGACCTCTACCCAGGCGAAATCCTCGCCGTCATAGGCGACAATGGTGCCGGCAAGTCGTCGCTCATCAAGGCGATTTCCGGCGCGGCCGTGCCCGACGAAGGGGAGATTCGGCTTGAAGGCAAACCCGTCGCCTTCAAATCGCCGATGGAGGCCCGCGAAGCCGGCATCGAGACCGTCTATCAGAATCTGGCGCTGTCGCCGGCGCTGTCGATCGCCGACAATATGTTCCTTGGCCGCGAGATCCGCAAACCGGGTTTTCTGGGCGACTGGCTTCGTATGCTCGACCGTCCGGCGATGGAAAAGCGCGCCCGCGACAAGCTCACCGAACTTGGCCTGATGACCATCCAGAACATCTCCCAGGCGGTGGAAACGCTCTCAGGCGGCCAGCGCCAAGGCGTGGCGGTGGCGCGCGCCGCCGCATTCGGCAGTCGTGTCGTGATCATGGATGAACCGACGGCAGCCCTTGGCGTCAAGGAAAGCCGCCGCGTGCTCGAACTGATCCTCGACGTCAAGAAGCGCGGCCTGCCGATCGTGCTCATCTCGCACAACATGCCGCATGTCTTCGAAGTGGCCGACCGCATTCACATCCACCGGCTGGGTCGTCGCCTCTGCGTCATCGATCCCAAGCAATATACGATGTCCGATGCCGTGGCTTTCATGACCGGTGCAAAGGTTCCGCCCGAGGCAGCGCTCGCGGCTTGAGGCATGTGGCCAAAGTGCGTGACGGTTTTGGGACAACGACAGGCACGGAACAAGAATTTGAAGCGCGTCGCGCAGATCGTCTGGGCGCGCCGCGCTTCAGATGGCCAAATTGCCACAGGGTAAGGCAAGCATGGGCTGACCTAAATCGATTGAACATGTAGCGGTATCGGCTAGCATGGGCTGGGAGGAACGATGAAAGCCGGTATGATCATGGCAACCGCACGAGAGGCAGCATGACGAGCGCGATGACATCCGAATCCGAACCCCTCCCGCCACTGCTCGAAAATCCTGATCCAGAGACGCTCGCAAGGGAAGTCTTGATGGCCCTCAAATATCGGGTCGGCAAGGATACCACCGTCGCGACCCAATACGACTGGCTGACCGCCTCGATCAAGGTCGTGCGCGATCGCATCGTCGACTGCTGGATGCAGGCGACGAAGGAGGCCTATGACCAGAAGGAAAAGCGCGTCTATTATCTGTCGCTGGAGTTCCTTATCGGTCGGCTGATGCGCGATGCCTTCTCCAATCTCGGTCTGATGGACAATATGCGCGAGGCGTTGTCGTCGCTGGGCGTCGATCTCGATCTCATCGCCGCGCTCGAGCCTGATGCGGCACTCGGCAATGGCGGCCTCGGCCGGCTTGCCGCCTGCTTCATGGAAAGCATGGCGACCGTCGACATCCCCGCGCATGGCTACGGCATTCGTTACGCCAACGGCATGTTCCGCCAGGAGATTCACGACGGCTGGCAGGTCGAATTGCCCGAAACCTGGCTCGATCACGGCAACCCGTGGGAGTTCGAGCGCCGCGAACGCTCGTTCGAGGTCGGGTTCGGTGGTTCGGTGGAATCGATCACCTCGAAGGATGGCCGACTCGATCGCCATGTCTGGAAGCCGACCGAGCATGTGCTGGCCGTCGCCTATGATACGCCCGTGGTCGGCTGGCGGGCCAATCGCGTCAACACCCTGCGGCTCTGGTCGGGCATGCCGGTCGATCCGATCCTGCTCGACAAATTCAATGCCGGCGACCATATCGGCGCGCTTGCCGAAAGCAACAAGGCCGATGCCTTGTCGCGCGTTCTCTATCCCGCCGATTCCCACAAGGCCGGGCAGGAACTGCGGCTCAGACAGGAGTACTTTTTCTCCACCGCCTCGCTGCAGGACATCGTCCAGCGGCATCTCAGCCAGTATGGCGACCTGAAATCGCTGCCCGACAAGGCTGCGATCCACCTCAACGACACCCACCCGGCCATCGCTGTGCCTGAACTGATGCGCCTGTTGATGGATGTCCACGGCATGGATTTCGATCAGGCCTGGGATACCACCAAGCGCACCTTCGGCTACACCAACCACACGCTGCTGCCCGAGGCGCTGGAAAGCTGGCCGGTGCCGCTGTTCGAGCGGCTTTTGCCGCGCCACATGCAGATCGTCTACGCCATCAATGCCGAAGTGCTGCTTGAGGCGCGCGCGTCCAACCAGTTCTCGGACGAGCAGATCAGCCGCATCTCGCTGATCCAGGAAAATGGCGACCGCCGGGTGCGCATGGGCAATCTGGCCTTTGTCGGCTCGCATTCGATCAATGGCGTTTCGGCTCTGCACACCGACCTGATGAAGGAGACGGTGTTTGCCGACCTGCACAAGCTCTACCCCGATCGCATCAACAACAAGACCAACGGCATCACGCCCCGGCGCTGGCTGATCCAGTGCAACCCCGGCCTGACGTCGCTCGCCCGCGAGGCGATCGGCGATCGCTTTCTCGACGACATCGACGCCATCAAGGATCTCGATGGCTTCGCCGGCGACGCCGCGTTTCGCGACAAGTTCGCCGCCGTCAAGCGCTCCAACAAGGCGCGGCTGGCCAACCTCGTCGCCGACCGTCTCGGCATCAAGGTCGACCCCTCGGCGCTGTTCGATATCCAGATCAAGCGCATTCACGAATACAAGCGCCAGCTCCTGAACATCCTCGAGGCGATCGCGCTTTACGATCAGATCCGCTCGCATCCCGAGCGTGACTGGATGCCGCGCGTGAAGTTCTTCGGCGGCAAGGCGGCGCCCAGCTATCACAATGCCAAGCTGATAATCAAACTCGCCAACGACGTCGCCAAGGTCATCAACCGCGACCCGGCGGTGCGCGGCTTGCTGAAGGTGGTGTTCGTGCCGAACTACAATGTCAGCCTGGCCGAGATCATGATGCCGGCTGCCGACTTGTCGGAGCAGATCTCGACCGCCGGCATGGAAGCGTCCGGCACTGGCAACATGAAGTTCGCCCTGAACGGCGCGTTGACCATCGGCACGCTCGACGGCGCCAATGTCGAGATCAAGGAGTGCGTCGGCGACAACAATATCTTCATCTTCGGCCTGACCACCGCCGAGGTCGCAGAGCGGCGAAACAACGGCTACAACCCGCGCGCAGTCATCGAAGGATCATCCGAGCTGGCGCAAGCAGTTGCGGCTGTTTCGTCAGGTGTCTTTTCGCCGGACGATCCAGAGCGTTACCGCGACCTTATCGACGGTCTCTACAGCAGCGACTGGTTCATGGTTGCTGCCGATTTCGATGCCTATGCCGCCGCCCAGCGCGAGGTCGATGCAGTCTGGCGCAACAGTCCCGACTGGTATGCCCGGGCAATCCGCAACGTTGCGCGTGTCGGCTGGTTCTCCTCCGATCGCACCATCCGTCAATATGCGAAAGAAATCTGGAACGTGCCTGTCTGATGTGATTGCATGAGGCTGCGAACGAGGTGGTCCTGGGGTGTGAATTCGACAGTCGAATTCACACCCCAAACAAACGCTTAGTGCCTGGGGAGGGACACTGCCTGATGAAGAAGCCGCGCGCGACCGCTGCGACAAGCGGGCCGGACGGACTGGCGCCAGCCAGCGATGTTGCGGCGATTGTTGCCGGCACGCATGGTGACCCCTTCGCGGTTCTTGGCGTCCATGAGGTCGGCAAGAACCTGTTTGCCCGCTGCTTTGTCCCACATGCCGAATTCGTCACCGCCTACACGCTGACCGGCATCATCGCGGGGGAACTGTCCAGGCGCGACGATGGCGGCTTTTTCGAAGGCAAGCTCTCGATCAAGAAGCGCCAGCCCCTGCGCTATCACGCGCGCAATGCCGGCGGCGACTGGTGGCTGACCGATCCCTATTCGTTCGGTCCGGTGCTTGGCCCGATGGACGACTACTACATCGCCCAAGGCTCGCACCTAAGACTGTTCGATAAACTCGGCGCCCATGTTATCGACCACGAAGGCGCTTCCGGCGTGCATTTCGCCGTCTGGGCTCCCAATGCCCGACGCGTCTCGGTGGTCGGTGATTTCAACGAATGGGACGGTCGCCGGCACACGATGCGCGATCGACGCGATACCGGCATATGGGAGTTGTTCGTACCCGACATCGGTGCCGGACGACCCTACAAGTACGAGATCATCGGCCCTGACGGCGTCAGGCTGCCGCTGAAGGCCGACCCGTTCGCCTTCAAATCCGAATTGCGGCCGGCCACCGCTTCGGTCGTGGCCGTGCCACCGGCGCATGAGTGGGGGGATGAGGCGCATCGCAATTTCTGGCGCAATGCCGACCACCGGCGCGAAGCGATCTCGATCTATGAGGTCCATGCCGGTTCCTGGCAGCTTCGCGACGACGGTACATTCCTGTCATGGGACGAGTTGGCCGACCGGCTGATCCCCTATGTCGTCGAGACGGGCTTCACTCATATCGAATTCATGCCGATCTCCGAACACCCCTATGACCCATCCTGGGGCTACCAGACGACCGGCCTCTACGCACCGTCGGCCCGCTTCGGCGACCCGGACGGCTTTGCCCGTTTCGTCGATGGCGCCCACCGCGCCGGCGTCGGTGTGATCCTCGACTGGGTACCAGCGCATTTCCCGGTCGATGCGCATGGCTTGGCCAATTTCGATGGCACCGCGCTTTATGAGCATGCCGATCCGCGCAAGGGTTTTCATCCCGACTGGAACACCGCGATCTATAATTTCGGCCGCCGCGAAGTGGTGTCCTTCCTCGTCAACAACGCTTTGTTCTGGGCCGAAAAATACCATGTCGACGGTTTGCGCGTCGATGCGGTCGCCTCGATGCTCTACCTCGACTATTCGCGCAAGGCCGGCGAATGGATCCCCAACGAGAAAGGCGGCCGCGAGAATCTCGAGGCAGTCAGCTTCCTGCAGAAGATGAACAAGGAGGTCTATGGCCACCATCCCGGCGTCATGACCATCGCCGAGGAATCGACCTCATGGCCGAAGGTCTCGGCGCCGGTGCACGAGGGCGGCCTAGGCTTCGGCTTCAAGTGGAACATGGGCTTCATGCACGACACGCTGGAGTACTTCTCCAAGGAGCCGATCTTCCGCAAGCACCACCACAATGACCTCACCTTCGGCCTGACCTACGCCTTCTCGGAGAACTTCATGCTGCCGCTCTCGCATGACGAGGTCGTGCATGGCAAAGGCACGCTGCTTGGCAAGATGGCCGGCGACGACTGGCAGAAATTCGCGACTTTGCGCGCCTACTACGCCTTCATGTGGGGTTATCCCGGCAAGAAGCTGCTGTTCATGGGGCAGGAGTTCGCGCAGCGCCGCGAATGGAGCGAAGCGCGCGCGCTCGACTGGAACCTGCTCGAATTCCGGCCGCATCGCGGCGTCTGGCAGACGGTGCGCGATCTCAACTATCTTTACCGTTCGCGCCCGGCGCTGCACGGGCGCGACTGCGAACCGGAAGGGTTTTCCTGGCTGATCGTCGACGACAGCCAGAATTCGGTTTTCGCCTGGCTGCGCAGCGCACCGGGGGGCAGCCCTGTGGCCGTCATTTCCAATTTCACGCCGGTGCCGCGCGACAACTATCGCGTGCCGTTGCCGACGGCCGGCAAATGGCGCGAAATCATCAACACCGACGCTTCGGAATATGGCGGTTCCGGCAAGGGCAATGGTGGCACGGTCGAGGCCCGGGCGGAGGGCGGAAGCATCTCTGCGACGATGCTTTTGCCGCCGCTGTCGACGATCATGCTTGAACCCGTGGCCGACTGAGCCATGTCGAGGTCGAGTAAGTCGAGACTGAGTAACTTGGGAGGGTAGAAATGGCAGACTTGAAACGGACCCAGCCGCTGGCGCGCGATGCCATGGCCTATGTATTGGCCGGCGGCCGTGGCAGCCGCCTCAAGGAACTGACTGACCGGCGCGCCAAGCCGGCCGTCTATTTCGGCGGTAAGACGCGCATCATCGACTTCGCGCTTTCCAACGCGCTCAACTCCGGCATTCGCCGCCTTGGCGTCGCCACCCAGTACAAGGCGCATTCGCTGATCCGCCATCTGCAACGTGGCTGGAACTTCCTGCGGCCCGAGCGAAACGAGAGTTTCGACATCCTGCCGGCCAGCCAGCGCGTCTCGGAAACGCAGTGGTATGAGGGCACGGCCGACGCAGTCTATCAGAACATCGACATCATCGAGGCCTACGGCCCCGAATACATGGTGGTCCTGGCTGGCGACCACATCTACAAGATGGACTACGAACTGATGCTTCGCCAGCATGTCGACGCCAATGCCGATGTCACCGTCGGGTGCCTCGAAGTGCCGCGCATGGAAGCCACCGGTTTCGGCGTCATGCATGTCGACGGCAAGGACAACATCATTGCTTTCGTCGAAAAGCCCGCCGACCCGCCCGGCATTCCCGACAAGCCGGAATTCGCTCTGGCCTCGATGGGCATCTATGTCTTCAAGACCAAGTTCCTGATGGAGCAGTTGCGCCGCGACGCGGCCGAGCCGGGCTCCAGCCGCGATTTCGGCAAGGACATTATCCCCTATATCGTTCAGCACGGTAAGGCGATTGCCCACCGGTTCGCCAAGTCCTGCGTCCGCTCGACCGCCGAGAACGAGGCCTACTGGCGCGATGTCGGAACGGTCGATGCCTATTGGGAAGCCAATATCGACCTGACCGATATCACGCCGGAGCTCGATCTCTACGACCGCGACTGGCCGATCTGGACTTATGCCGAATTGAAGCCGCCGGCAAAGTTCGTGCATGATGAGGATGGTCGCCGGGGTTCGGCGGTGTCCTCGCTGGTATCGGGCGATTGCATCGTCTCGGGGGCCTCGCTGAAACGAAGCCTGATCTTCACCGGTGCGCGCATAAATTCCTATTCGACGCTGGAAGAAGTCGTCATGCTGCCCGACGTTCATGTCGGCCGGAACGCAAAGTTGAAGCGCGTGGTCATCGACCACGGTGTTAGAATACCGGAAGGGCTGGTAGTCGGCGAAGATCCCGTTCTCGACGCCAAGCGTTTTAGGGTCTCGGAAAAGGGCATTTGCCTGGTCACCCAGGACATGATCGACAAGTTAGGGCTCTAGTGCATGCAGGTTCTGTCGGTCACGCCTGAGATTTTCCCGCTGATCAAGACCGGTGGACTTGCCGACGTGACCGGCGCGCTGCCCATCGCGCTGGCGACCAAGGGCGTGACCATGCGCACGCTCATTCCCGGTTTTCCGACCGTCATGGCCGCCTTCAAGAAAAGGAAGGCGGTTCTGCAATATCCCTTGCTGCAGGGTGGCAAGGCCTCCGTCCATTCCGTCCAGCTCGCCGGGCTCGAGCTGTTCGTGCTAGACGCGCCGCATCTGTTCGATCGTCCCGGTGGTCCCTATGGCAATGCGACCGGCGTCGACTGGCCCGACAATTGGCGGCGCTTCGCGGCGCTGAGCCAGGTCGGCGGCGACATCGCCAGTGGCGCCATCTCGGGCTACCAGCCCGACATCGTCCATGCCCATGACTGGCAGTCTGCGATGGCCCTGGCCTACATGCGCTACGGCAGGGCGGTCGGCGTGCCCTCGATGCTAACCGTCCACAATCTCGCCTTCCAGGGCCAGTTCGGCGCAGGCATCTTCGGCGAGCTCGGCTTGCCGGCGGCGGCGATGGCGCTCGACGGCGTCGAATATTACGGTGGCGTCGGCTTCCTCAAAGCCGGCCTGCAGGCGGCCTGGGCAATCACCACGGTCAGTCCAACCTATGCGCAGGAGATTCGCTCGGCGGAATTCGGCATGGGTCTCGACGGCCTCATCAACATGCGCTCCAGCGATCTCCATGGCATCGTCAACGGCATCGACACCGGGATATGGAATCCCGAAACCGACAAGCATCTGGTGTCCACCTATACGGCCAGCACGCTGAAGGCGCGCGCCCCCAACAGGGCGGCCGTCGAAGATCGCTTCAGCCTTGAGCGTGACGACAGTCCGATCGTCTGCGTCGTCAGCCGCCTGACCTGGCAAAAAGGCATGGACATCTTGGCGACAGCCGTCGATGGCATCGTTGCGGCTGGCGCGCGCCTGGCGATCCTGGGCTCCGGCGATGCCGGTCTTGAAGGCGCACTACTTGCCGCGGCCGCCAGGCATCGCGGCCGTATCGGGGTCGTGGTCGGCTATGACGAGGGACTGTCGCACATCATGCAAGGCGGCTGCGACGCCATCATCATTCCCTCGCGCTTCGAACCCTGCGGGCTGACACAGCTTTACGGACTGCGCTATGGCTGCGTTCCGGTGGTCGCCCGCACCGGCGGCCTGGCCGATACAGTCATCGACGCCAACGAGGCCGCCATTTCAGCCGGTGTGGCCACCGGCTTCCAGTTCGCGCCCAACGATGGGGGTGCCTTGCTGCACGCCATCCGCCGCCTGGTCGACGCCCATGCCAGTCCGGTGGTCTGGGAATCGTTGCAGCGCCAAGGCATGAAAGCCGATGTGTCGTGGGACAAGAGCGCGGAAAAATATTTTGAACTCTATCGCTCGCTGCTTTCGAAAAGGGTTTCTTGAAGCATGATACGGACCGTCCCCACCAAACCCTATTCCGATCAGAAGCCCGGCACGTCGGGCCTGCGCAAGAAGGTGCCGGTGTTCCAGCAGGAGCACTATGCCGAGAACTTCATCCAGTCGATCTTCGACGCGCTCGATGGTTTCAAGGGCAAGACCCTGGTGATCGGCGGCGATGGCCGCTTCTACAACCGCGAGGTCATCCAGAAGGCAATCGCCATGGCGGCCGCCAACGGCTTCGGCAAGGTGATGGTCGGGCAGGGCGGCATCCTGTCGACGCCGGCCGCTTCGCATGTCATCCGCAAATACAAGACGTTTGGCGGCATCATCCTGTCGGCCAGCCACAATCCGGGCGGCCCGCACGAGGATTTCGGCATCAAGTACAATGCCGGCAATGGCGGCCCGGCGCCTGAAAAGCTGACCGACGCGATATTCGCCAAGACCAAGGCGATCTCGAGCTTCAGAACCGCCGATATCGATCCGATCGACATCGACACAACAGGCACGGTCGAGGTCGCCGGCATGACGGTCGAGATCATCGATCCGGTCGCCGACTATGCCGAGCTGATGGAAAGCCTGTTCGATTTCGACGCATTGCGCAAACTGTTCAAGTCCGGCTTCCGCATGCGCTTCGACGCCATGCATGCCGTGACCGGCCCCTATGCCAAGGAAATCCTGGAAAACCGGCTGGGTGCGCCCAACGGCACCTGCCGCAACTTCAAGCCGTTGCCGGATTTCGGCGGCCATCACCCGGACCCGAACCTCGTCCATGCCAAACACCTCTATGACGAGATGATGGGGCCGGACGCACCGGATTTCGGCGCCGCCTCGGACGGCGACGGCGACCGCAATCTGATCATCGGCAAGGGCATTTTCGTCACCCCGTCGGATTCAGTCGCCATGCTCGCCGCCAACGCCCGCCTGGCGCCCGGCTACAAGGCTGGTTTGAAAGGCATTGCCCGCTCGATGCCGACCAGTGGTGCTGCCGACCGTGTTGCTGAAAAACTCGGCATCGGCATCTACGAGACGCCGACCGGCTGGAAGTTCTTCGGCAATCTGCTCGACGCCGACATGGCGACGATTTGCGGCGAAGAAAGTGCCGGCACCGGCTCCAACCATGTCCGCGAAAAGGACGGCCTGTGGGCGGTGCTGCTGTGGCTCAACATCCTTGCCGCGCGCGGCGAAAGCTGCAAGCAGATCGTCACCGAGCACTGGGCAACCTACGGCCGCAATTACTATTCGCGGCATGACTATGAAGAGGTCGAGAGCGACCGTGCCAACGCGCTGGTCGACGAACTCCGCGCCAGGCTCGGCGCGTTGCCGGGCACCAGCGTGCGAGGCATGACAGTCGCCAGTGCCGACGATTTTGCCTATCACGATCCGGTCGATGGTTCGACCAGCGAGCATCAGGGCATCAGGGTTATGTTCGAAGGCGGTTCGCGCGTCGTCTTCCGGTTGTCCGGCACCGGCACGTCGGGCGCGACGTTGCGCGTTTATATCGAGCGCTATGAGCCGGACAAGTCGAGACACGATCTCGACACGCAGGCCGCACTTGCCGATCTGATTGCCGCGGCCGATGATATTGCCGGGATCAAGAGTCACACCGGTCGCAACCAGCCGAGCGTGATCACTTGACGGTGGCGGTGGCTTCACCCTCCCCCTTGTGGGGAGGGTCGATCCGCGTTGCGCATCGGGGTGGGGGTGCTCATAAAGCGCTTTTCCTGCGCCGCCCCCCACCCCGCTCACTTCGTTCGCGACCCTCCCCACAAGGGGGAGGGTGGAGGACGCGCTTGTGAGCCAGCTCGGCGCTACCGTCACCCGCGACGGCATCCGCTTTGCCGCCTGGTCGCAGGCCGCCAGACGGCTCTGGGTCTCGATCTTCAACGAGCAGGGCAACCGGGAACTCGAACGGCTCGAGCTGCGGCCGGAAGGCGAGGGCGTCCATGCGCTGTTTGTTGCGGGTCTTGGCCCCGGCACCCGCTACGGTTTTCGCGCCGATGGCGACTACGCGCCGGAGCGCGGGCTGTGGTTCGACCCCGCCAAGCTCCTGACCGACCCTTACGCCGTCGAGATCGACAGGTCTTACGCCTATGACTGGCGGCTGGCCCAGCGTCGCGGCGAGGGCGCCGATACCGCGCCGCTGATGCCGAAGGCGATTGCGGTTGCCTTGCCGAAGTCGGTGCAGGCTGCGCCGCCACTCTTTGAGCCCGGTGATCTGATCTACGAAGTGCCGGTGCGCGCCTTCACGATGCTGCACCCAGACGTTCCGGAAAAATTGCGCGGTACGGTCGCGGCGTTGGCTCACCCCGCGATAATCGAGCACCTAAAAAAACTCGGCGTTGGCGCGGTCGAACTGATGCCGGTGACGGCATCGATCGATGAGCGGCATTTGCCGTCGCTCGGGCTGCGCAACGCCTGGGGCTACAATCCCGTCACGTTCATGGCGCTCGATCCACGCCTGGCGCCGGGCGGCATCATGGAATTGCGAAACACCGTCGCCGTGCTGCGCCGGGCTGGCATCGGCGTCATCCTCGATCTCGTCTTCAACCATACCGGCGAGAGCGACAGGCTCGGGCCCACGCTGTCGCTGCGCGGTCTCGATAACCAGGCCTATTATCGGCATACATCTGACGGCAGGCTGGCCAACGATACCGGCACCGGCAACACCGTCGCTTGCGATCATCCGGTCGTCAGGGAAATGGTCCTCGACACGCTTCGCCACTTTGTCCGGGATACCGGCGTCGATGGTTTCCGCTTCGACCTGGCGCCCATTCTGGGCCGTGTCGAAGGAACATTCGATGCCGAGGCGCCGCTGCTGAAGGCGATGCGCGAAGATGTGCTCCTAGCCGAGCGCGTATTGATCGCCGAGCCCTGGGATATCGGCCTGGATGGCTATCAGCTCGGCAATTTTCCGCCTTCCTTCCTTGAATGGAACGATAAGTACCGCGACGATGTCAGGCGCTTCTGGCGCGGCGACGCCGGCATGGTCGGCGCGCTGGCTACCCGGCTGGCCGGTTCGTCCGATGTGTTTGTCGCGAAGGGACGAAACGGCAGCCGCTCGGTCAATTTCATCGCCGCCCATGACGGCATGACGCTCGCCGACATCGTGCGCTACGAGCGCAAGCACAACGAGGCCAATGGCGAGCAGAATCGCGACGGCCACAACGAGAACTTGTCCTGGAACAACGGCGTCGAAGGGGATGCGGACGACCCGGCTGTGGCAGCGGCTCGCCTGAACGACCAGCGAGCGCTGCTCGCCACACTGTTTGCCTCGCGCGGCACCATCATGCTGACGGCTGGCGACGAATTCGGCCGCACCCAGCAGGGCAACAACAACGCTTATGCGCAGGATAACGAGATCACCTGGCTCGACTGGGCCGGCCGCGACCAGGCTCTGGATCGCTACACGGCGCTGCTCTCGACGTTGCGCCGCGCGACATCAGTGCTTTCCGATACAGGCTTCCTCACTGGCCGGTCGCCGGCAGGCTCGGAGATGCCGGACGTCGCCTGGCTGACCGAGACAGGCGTGCCGCTCAATGAACAGAGCTGGCAGGATCCGCAGCGGCACCGTCTTGTCATGATCCTGGGTGGCGCCATCGATGGCGAGGGTCGCCTTGCCGTCATCATCAACGGCGATCGTCGGGCCTGCATGGTCACCCTGCCTGAGCGTGAAGGGTTTTTCTGGACCGCCGCCGTCGAGGCAGCTGACATCTCGCGGCCGGTATCGGGGCGGACGGTGATCTTCATGATCGAACAAGCGCAGGCCGGCACAAGGGAGAAGCGCAATGGCGTCAGCTGACAAGGCCGGATGGTGGCGCGGCTGCGTCATCTACCAGATCTATCCGCGCTCGTTCCAGGACACGACCGGCGACGGCAGCGGCGATCTCGCAGGCATTACGTCGAGGCTCGCTCATGTCGCCTCGCTTGGTGTCGATGCTGTCTGGCTGTCGCCCTTCTTCAAGTCGCCGATGGCCGATATGGGCTACGACGTGTCGAACTACTGCGATGTCGATCCGATGTTCGGCACGCTTGAGGATTTCGATGCGCTGGTTGCCGAGGCGCATCGTCTCGGCCTGAAGATCGTCATCGACCAGGTGCTGTCGCATTCATCCGACAAACACGACTGGTTCGTCGAAAGCCGCGCCAGCCGCGATAATCCCAAGGCCGACTGGTATGTCTGGGCCGACGCCAAGCCTGATGGCGGCGCGCCCAACAACTGGCTCTCTGTTTTCGGTGGCCCGGCCTGGGAATGGGATTCGACCCGCCGGCAATATTACATGCACAATTTCCTCGCCTCGCAGCCGGACCTGAATTTCCACAATCCGGAGGTTCAGGATGCGCTTCTGGAAACGGTGCGGTTCTGGCTGGAGCGCGACGTCGACGGCTTCCGGTTGGATACGGTCAACTACTATGTCCATGACCGCTGGCTGCGCAGCAATCCGCCCCTGGCGTCGAGCGTCGCCGGCACCAACAGCGAGACCAACACCTACCTCTACCAGGAGCACCTGTTCGACAAGACGCAGCCGGAAAACCTGGCGTTCCTCAGGCGCTTCAGGGCGCTGCTCGACGAATATGACGACCGCGCCGCCGTCGGCGAGATCGGCGACGAGGGCCGCTCCCTGCAGACGCTCGCCGCCTACACCTCAGGCGGCGACAAGCTGCATATGTGCTACACTTTCGACCTGCTGGGGCCGCAGTTCTCGGCGGCGCATGTGCGTGGCTGCGTCGAGGCCTTCGAGGCGGCCGTTTCCGATGGCTGGGTCTGCTGGGCGTTCTCCAACCATGACGTGGTGCGCCATGTCAGCCGCTGGACAAGGCCGGGCAGCGATCCCGACGCGGTCGCAAGATTCTCGATCATGCTGCTGTCGTGCCTGCGCGGCTCGATCTGCCTCTACCAGGGCGAGGAACTCGGCCTGGAGGAGGCGGAGCTTGCTTATGAGGATCTGCGCGATCCCGTCGGCATCCGCTTCTGGCCGGGCATCAAGGGCAGGGATGGATGTCGCACGCCGATGGTCTGGGAGGCCGGCGCCGACAATGCGGGCTTCTCGACGGCCAAGCCGTGGCTGCCCATACCGGCCAGCCATCGCGCCCGAGCGGTCGACGTGCAGAATGCAGACGCCACATCGGTGCTCACGTCCTATCGGGCCGCCCTGGCGTTGCGCAGGGAGCATGAGGCGCTGGTAACAGGCTCGATCCGCTTTATTGACGCTGAGGGTGACGTGCTCGCCTTCATCCGCGAAGGCGGCGGCGAGAGACTGCTCTGTGTCTTCAATTTCACAGGGGAGCCGGCGAATTGGCCCTTGCCTCCTGATATCGGAGCGGTCGTAAAGCTTGCCGGCGATGCAGCTGCCGTCGAGGAGACCGGGCTCCCGTTGCCTGCGCTCGGATATTTTCTTGGCCGCCTCGATTGACGTCCGTCCTTACTGGACGAGTACCGAGCGTCCGCAGGTCGCGCCTGTAACCCGTACATCGGCCTCGCCGACGCCGACACCCAGCGCCGAGAGCACATTGTAGAGCAAGTCGTCAACGGGCGCTGTTACACCGTTCAGCGCCGTCACCACCGCCGGCTTGACCGCTCCGGTCAGGGCTGTCAGGTCGATCCCCAGGCCAAGCGCATTGACCGAAAGCGACAGGTTGCTGACCAGAGACGTGGCGAGCGATTGTGTAATGTTGCGCGTCGAAACGGTCTTGATCGTCTTGTTGGCGATGTCGGCCGCATCGAAGGTCAGTGTTGTCGGGTTGTTGTTGGTGATCGCGGTGGCGGCGGAGCCCATCATCTGTATCAGCGGAATGTTGGTCAGCAGCAGCTTGAGGTTCGCATCCGCGATTTCAGCGTCGGTGAATGTCTGCGGTTGGCTGAAGTCGCCAAAGCCTGAAGTGTTGCTGTTGGCCAGATGCAGTGCGGCAATGCCTGGGTGGGCCGCGATGGAAACCTTGATGCTGGAAGGCCCTGTCGGACAAGTGATGTCGGTCAGTTTGGCTTCGGCATAGGCGACTTCCACATTGAGCGGCAGGTTGACGGCCAGCAGACTGACGCCGCCGCCGAGACCAGGCGTGCCGACCCCGACGCTGGCCACCAGCTTGATGCGCGTCTGGGCCGTGCGCACCGTGGTACCGATTCCACCGACCGCGAGCCATGGCGAAAATTGTGCCGGCTCGCCAATCGCAATTGTAAGCTTGGTGGAAAGGAGCCCCGGTACGGTGGCTCCGAGATTGACCTGAGCCTGGTTGGTGCCGTTAGCCAGCACTGCGGCGGCAGTCAGCATTCCCATGGCGCTTGCATCGACCCCTAGGCCTGTCGGGGTTTGCCCCAACCCCACGCTGCCCACGGAGCCGAGGTCGACAAGGCTGCTGAGCGGGATCTTGACCGTGCTGGTCGACTTGGACGCGATCGTCTGCAGGGCGACCTTGGCCGTATTGCCAACTCCAGGCACATTGGCCATGGCGGTAGCGATCTGGCCGACGGTCGCCTTGGAGGCCAGCACATCCGAATAGGTACCGCCGGTCACGTTCGCTTGCGTGGCAAGGGCACTGATGAAGGAGAGGACGCTGACATCGGCCGAGATCAACCCGTTGTAGTCCATGACGCTGAGCGAAATGTTGCCGCCGAGAAGTCCGCTCAGAAGCGCGTTGAGGATGCCGCCATTGACGCTGGCCAGCCTCGACCCTACCGAGAACGTTGCCAGCGGTGTCATGCTGGCCGTCGCCTCAGTGCCGATGACCGGAGTGGGGATCAGTGAACTCGCGAAATAGCGGGCCGGGATCTTCTTCAGGGTTACGCGGACGGCATTGTAGGGTGTCAAGTTGGCCTGGAAGCGCTGGCTTACGTTAGCACCGGATGCCGCGTATCGTCCCGGTGTGACCGAAACGACGGTTTTGCCGACGGCCGGTGCGATCGTCTGTCCAGAGCCTTGAACGACAACCCCCGGCATGCCGTTGTCGGTCAGCGTGGTCACGACTGCGGTGTCGATCTTTGTGATGTTCGAGGCGGCGGTGATCGCGGCCAAGTCCACCATTGCTTGTGCTTCGCGACGCTCGGTGTAGATCGAGGCTTCGTCGATGGCGACGGCAGCCAGCGCAAGCCCGACCGGCGCCATGAGCGCGGTCATCACGGCAAAATTCGCCTTTCTGTCACTCAGCATCAACCGCGCCAGCCGGCCGATCTCCTTGCGCGCATGCGGCAACACTCAGATACCTCCGACCCGTATGGTTGACTGGCGCGTGATCGTGGTCCCTGGCATCGCGATGCCAGGGAAGAGATTCCATATCGGCAGGTTGCGGGCATCGTAGTGAATGGAAACCACGAACTGGCTGCCATCGGCTGTGCTGTCATTGGCCTGATAGGTTAGCTTGTTCGCATCCACGAACGGATATCCACCGGCATTGTTGGTGACGAAGCTGGCCACGAGCGTTTGCCGTTCGGTCTGGTTCATCCCAGCAATGGCTGTCCGTGCGGCGTCCGCCGCGATTTGCTGGATAGAGTTGGCCGCACCGAAATATATGCCGTACGCGACCATTCCAAGCAGGATGAGGATGAAGATCGGTGAGAGCAGGGCGAACTCAACCGCCGAAGTTCCCGAAGTACTTATCCGGAATCGGCGGCTTCTGGCCATGAGAATGAGACGGCGAACCATGTCGCTGAACATGCCAAAGTTCGCATGCAAAAAGCGGAAACCCCAGGTGCAACCTGGCGGTGTGAGCGATTGAAGGCATGTTCTAATTTAGCGATAGCTTCTTTCTTCTCATTGCTGACTTAGGGTCAATCAGTACTCAGTTGAAAAGAGCTTACCTCCTGTCTAGTCTCCTGCCACCAGCCATCGGAGGGAACCGGTGGCGCGCTCGAAGGAGTCAGATATCGGCTCCGGGGCGTCAACACGTAAAGGCGCGCCGACGGGCAGCGCCGACAGGGAGAACTTCATGCTGAAAAACATGCTGAGGGCGACTGTGTTCGCCACGACCATGGCGGTGACAGCCGGCACGTTCTACACGCCCGCTTTCGCCGAGACCGTCTACAACCGCGGATCCGCCGCCGAAGCGGAGACGCTCGATCCGCACAAGACGTCGACGGTATACGAAGCCGATATCATACGCGACCTGTTCCAGGGCCTCGTCATGCATGACCAGAAGACGAACCTCATTCCTGGCGCCGCCGAAAGCTGGACGGTGTCCGACGACGGCACAGTCTACACCTTCAAGCTGCGCAAGAACGGCCTCTGGTCGGACGGCAGCCCGGTGACGGCCGACGACTTCGTCTATTCGTTCCATCGGCTGGAAGATCCAGCCACCGCTGCCGAATATGCTTCCATGCTCTATCCCGTGAAGAACGCCGAGGAGGTAAACACCAAGAAGGCCAAGCCGGAGGACATGGGCGTCAAGGCGCTTGACGCAAATACCCTCGAAGTCACGCTGAAGGCGCCGACGCCTTACTTCCTGGAGATGCTGACCCACCAGGCAACCTATCCGGTTAACAAGGCGTCTATCGAAAAGCTTGGCGCCGACTGGATCAAGGCAGGCAAGCTGGTCTCCAACGGGGCTTATACAGCGGCGGAGTGGATTCCCAACGACCATCTGAAGCTGGTCAAGAATCCGAAATTCTGGGACGCCGCCACCGTCAAGGTCGACGTGGTCAACTACATCCCGACCGAGGATCGCTCGTCGGCGATGAAGCGCTTCGAGGCCGGTGAACTCGATAGTTACGGTGACCTGCCGACCGAACAGCTCGCCGACCTCAAGACCAAATTCGGCGACCAGGTCCGTGTCGGTCCATATCTCGGCACCTACTATTATGCGATCAAGACCGACAAGGCGCCGTGGGATAATGTCGAACTGCGCAATGCCATCTCGATGGCGATCGATCGCGACTTTCTCGCCGAAAAAGTCTGGCAGAACTCGATGCTGCCCGGCTATTCGATGGTACCTCCGGGCATCGAAGGCTACACGCCGGCACTGGCCAAATATGCCGACATGCCGCAGATCGACCGCGAAGACGCTGCCAAGAAGATCCTCGAGAAGCTCGGCTATACACCCGAGCATCCGTTGAAGATGGAGATCCGCTACAACACCTCGGAAAACCACAAGAACACCGCTGTCGCCATCCAGGAACAATTGAAGCCGCTTGGCGTCGAGATCACGCTGCTCAACACCGACACCAAGACCCACTACTCGTTCCTCGAGCAGAAGGGCGACTACGATGTGGCGCGTGCCGCCTGGATCGCAGATTACAAGGACCCGGAAACCTTCCTCGGCATCTCGCGCAAGGCCAGCGGCAACAACTATTCGAACTATAACAGCCCGAAATACGAAGCGGCGATGGACAAGGCGGCCGCCGCCGGCGGCAAACCCGAACTGCGCATGAAGGAACTCGCCGAGGCCGAGCGCATCCTCATCGATGATGTCGGCGAGATCCCGCTTCTCTACTACAGCTACCATGACATCGTTTCTTCGAAGCTGCATGGTTTCGACGACAATGTGATGGACATCCATCCGTCCCGCTTCATCAGCAAGGACTGATCCCTTGGCTGGGCCGCCGCGCAACTCATGCGCGGCGGTGCTGGTTTGCCATCGCATCGGCCCGGGAACCGGATCGATTTTCGACAATGTCGGTGCGAAGATTTGAACGCTAGAGCATAATCGTCCAGTTGGACGCATACTGCTCTGGATCAAGCGGGGCACCGATGCTGCGATATGTATTAAGGCGGCTTCTGACCGCCATTCCGACGCTGTTCGTCATCGTGACAATGGCGTTTTTCCTGATGCGCGTCGCGCCAGGCGGCCCGTTCAACCAGGAGCGGGGGCTGAGCCCTGAGATCAGAGCCAATCTCGAAGCTCAGTTCGGTCTCAACGACCCGCTCTGGCTGCAATTTGTCCACTATCTCGGCAATCTTTTGCGCGGCAATTTCGGGCCGAGCTACAACATGCCGGATTTCACCGTCACCGAACTCTTCGCCAAGGGACTGCCTATTTCGGTCCAGCTCGGCGCGTCGGCACTCGTCCTGGCGCTTCTGCTCGGTTCCGTGCTCGGCACCATTGCCGCGCTCAACCAGAACAAGCTTGGCGACTACATGGTGATCGCGCTGGCGACCGCCGGCAGCACGATTCCCACCTTCGTCATCGCGCCGGTGATCCAGCTTCTGTTCGGGCTGACCTGGAAACTGCTGCCGATCGGTGGATGGGGCGATGGCGCTTTCATCAACAAGGTCGGCCCGGTGCTGACGCTCGCTCTGCCGCAGATCGCCATCGTCGCCCGACTGATGCGTGGCTCGATGATCGAATCGCTGCGATCCCATCACATCCGCACGGCACGCGCGCTCGGCCTCTCCGATTGGTCGGTGGTGGTCAAGCACGCGCTACGTGGCGCCATCCTGCCGATCGTCTCCTTCACCGGCCCGGCGGCCGCGGCTCTGCTGACCGGTTCGGTCATCGTCGAGACGATCTTCTCCATTCCCGGTGTCGGCCGCTATTTCGTCGATGCCGCGCTTAACCGCGATTATACGCTGGTGATGGGAACGGTGGTGGTGATCGCCATCTTCACCATCGTTTTCAACCTTATCGTCGACGTCATGTACGCGGTCGTCGACCCGAGGGTGCGCTATGACTGACATCGCAGCCACGGCTCCCGCCGTCATCGGCCGCTCGCTCTGGGGGGATGCCTGGGCGCGCCTCAAGGCCAATCGCGCCGCCATGTTCAGCCTCTATTATCTTGCTTTGATCGCGGTCGTCAGCGTGGTCGGCCCCTCGCTCGTGCCGCATCAATACACGACCATCTATGGTGATTATGTGCGCACGCCGCCAAGCCTTTCGGCCTATCCGAAGGCCGACACGATCGAGACGGCGCTCACCGAAGCGATCAAGCGCATGCGGGTCGACCTCAAGGAGTGGCGGCAGGAGGGCAACCAGGTCTTCGTTACCGTCAAGTCGACCAAGCCGATCGACGACCGCAACATCCGCTATCTCGATCGCTCCGATGCCTTTGACGGCACCAAGATCGAAAGCAAGTCGCCTGACGGCCTCGAAGTGACGATGAGCGCCTCGATCAAGCAGCAATACTTCCTGTTCGGTACCGACAACACCGGCCGCGATCTGTTGTCCCGCACGCTGATGGCCGGGCGCATATCTCTGGCCATCGGCCTGCTCGCCGGCATCGTGGCGGTGGTCATCGGCGTGGTCTACGGCGCCGCTGCCGGCTTTGCCGGCGGCAAGGTCGACGAGGTGATGATGCGCATCGTCGACGTGCTCTATTCCTTGCCCTTCATCTTCTTCGTCATCATGCTGGTGGTGTTCTTCGGCCGCAATTTCGTGCTGATGTTCCTGGCGGTCGGCGCAGTGCTGTGGCTCGACATGGCGCGCATCGTGCGCGGCCAGGCACTGTCGATCCGCCGGCAGGAATATGTCCAGGCGGCGGAGGCCATGGGTGTCGGCCAGCGCGGCATCCTCCTGCGCCACGTCATCCCCAACCTGCTCGGGCCCGTCGTGATCTACATGACGCTGCTGGTGCCGCAGGTCATCATCCTGGAGAGCTTCCTGTCGTTCCTGGGGCTCGGTGTGCAGGAGCCGATGACCAGCTGGGGCGTACTGATCTCGGTCGGCGCCAAGAACATCGGCACCGCCAACTGGCTGCTCCTGTTTCCCGCCTTCTTCCTCGTCTCGACGCTGTTCGCCTTGAACTTCGTCGGCGACGGCCTTCGCGACGCGCTCGACCCCAGGGATCGCTAAGATGGGGATCGCTAAGATGTGGATCGATAGAGATGGGGATCACTGAGATGGCTGCTTCCGAAACGATCCTCAGCGTCAAGGACCTGCGCATCCGCTTCCGCACGCTCGACGGCGCGGTCGAGGCGGTCAAGGGCATCAACATACATGTCAACGCGGGCGAAACCGTTGCCGTCGTCGGTGAGTCCGGCTCCGGCAAGAGCCAGACGATGATGGCGGCGATGAGCCTGCTGGCATCGAATGGCGAAGCGACAGGCAGCGTCGACTATCGCGGCCGCAACCTTCTGGCTCTGAGCAAATCCGAGCTCAACAAGGTCCGTGGCCGGAAGATCAGCATGATCTTTCAGGAGCCGATGACGTCGCTCGATCCTCTCTATTCGATCGGCAATCAGCTGATCGAGCCGATCCGCCGGCATCGCGGCTTGAATGTCGCCGAGGCGCGCGAAGAGGCGCTCAAGCTGCTGCGGCTAGTGCATATTCCCGATCCCGAGCGGCGGATGAAGTCCTATCCGCACGAAATGTCTGGCGGCCAGCGCCAGCGCGTGATGATTGCCATGGCGCTCGCCAACGATCCCGACATCCTGATCGCCGACGAGCCGACGACGGCGCTCGACGTAACCATCCAGGCGCAAATCCTGATGCTCTTGGCCGAATTGCAGCGCAAGCTCGGCATGGCGATCGTCTTCATCACCCACGATCTTGGCATCGTCCGTCGCTTTGCCGACCGTGTCTATGTCATGCGCCAGGGCGAAGTTGTGGAGGAGGGGGAGGCTGAAGCCATCTTCGTCAACCCGCAGCATGCCTATACGAAAATGCTGCTGGCAGCCGAGCCGACCGGCCACAAGGCGCCGCCGCCCGCCAACGCCCCGGTGCTGCTCGAAGGCAGGAATGTCGAAGTGACGTTCAGGATCGGCGGCGGGTTTCTTGCTGGCGAGCCGCTGATGCTACGTGCGGTCGATCACATCTCGATCCGGCTGCAGCGCAACCAGACCATCGGCATCGTCGGTGAATCCGGCTCGGGCAAATCGACGCTCGGCCGCGCCTTGCTGCGACTATTACCGAGCGACGGCATCATCCGTTTCGGCGATCGCGACATTTCCACTGCCGACCGACAGGCGATGCGGCCGCTGCGGCGCCAAATGCAGCTCGTCTTCCAGGATCCGTTCGGTTCACTATCGCCGCGCATGACCGTCGGCCAGGTCGTCACCGAAGGGCTTCTGGTGCATGAGCCGAACCTTTCGGGCAAGCAACGCGACCAGCGCGCGGTCGAGGCCTTGCGCGAGGTCGGCCTCGATCCCAATGCCCGCAACCGCTACCCGCACGAATTCTCCGGCGGCCAGCGGCAGCGCATCGCCATTGCCCGGGCCATGATCCTGAAGCCCAAGCTGGTGGTTCTGGACGAACCAACCTCGGCACTCGACCGCTCGGTGCAGAAACAGATCGTCGAACTGCTGCGCAAGCTGCAGGCCGACCACGAGCTGTCCTACCTCTTCATCAGCCACGATCTGTCAGTCGTGCGCGCCATGGCCGACTACATCATCGTCATGAAACAGGGCAAGATCGTCGAGGAAGGGCCGACCGAGGCGATTTTCAGCAACCCGCAGCACGTCTACACCCAGACGCTGATGGCCGCGGCCATCGACGTCACACGGTTTCGGTTGAGCGCCTGAGACCGTAGCCACCAAAAGGCGCAAAACACCAGACACGGCTGTTCACTCAGTCCGTTGACCTCGGGCACTTGTTTGCCCGAACCGCGACTAGGGCGTCTTGCTGCTGTTTCAGCCGGGCGATCCTGGCCGTTTCACGGTCGGCGACCGCGGCTTTTACACGCGAGCCGCCCGGCAGCCAGCGCGGAACGTTGGTGTTCGCGACTTTGCCGCGGGTAATTGCGGTTCGCGAGATGTCGCGGGCGATGCCTCCCAACGCGCTGTTGAGCTCAGGGCACGACATCGCATCGTATTTCGCCGGATCGACAGTTCTGCCGATCGATGAACAGCCGACGACAAGAAACAGCGCAATCATCAGGGCCAGTGGCGAGACTGTCGTTGAATTCGAATTCATGTCGCATCCGGCTTGCCGTTTCATCGAGCCCGCCATAACCGCATCGAAGTACCTAGCGCTGACAGCCATCTTCGTCAAAGTTTGCGATCGGGAAGGACCGTGCCCCTGAACTGAGCCTTTCCGGCCGATACAGGAACGTTCCTCGGGTCACTCGGCGTGAGCCGCGGCGGGCTTTCGCATTTTGGTTGTCTCCGACTTGGAAAAGCTTGTGCAGCTGTTCGTTCCGATCGGCTGGTCGAGGTGCAAACTTCGGCAGCTGATACGGTAAGCCAGCCGCCGCACCGTGCCCGCCCTCCAAATTGTCGGGCCATTCGTTCAATTTCCCTGCGAACTCTCACGCTGCTTCGGCAACGAACTTCGCCGATTCGTCCCCGAGCACCGCCTGAGCGGCATCGATCTCGTTTTCATCGACATGCGCCGTCACCAAAATGATGCCCTCAGCCATGCTCGCATCATTCGTCTTTGCGGAACTCGTGGTAAATGTGCCGAGCAGGCCGCCGGCAAGGCCGCCAAAGACAGCGCCTGCCATCGCTGTCGCCGATAGTCCCGCGGCAAGAGGATTGATGGCGTGAACGGCAATGCCGCTCAACCAGGCCAACCCGCCAGCGCCAGCGCCAGCGATTGATCCCAGAGCGAGCGCCCATAGAAATCCCGCTTCGTCCCGGTAAGGTCCAATGATGGCGATCTCCACCCGAGGAATTCCAGCTCCCATAAGGTCGCCTGCGACCCGGGCAGCTTCGGCAGGCGAATCAAAAAGTCTGCTGATTGTCGCCATGGCTACTCGGGTTTTTGGCTGTTCAGATCGGAGACGAAAGACGCGGCGATCAGGTCGTCGCCCTGAATTCGCCCCTCGCGGTCCTCCATCATGGCCGCGACTTTCTGGAAGGTCTTCATTTCGCCCTTGGTGATGCGGGCCTCTTGCATCTTGGCCTTGAGGTCAGCCACGCGCGCCCCCAGCGCTTGGGATATTTCAGTCTCACGGTTCATGGCGATCTGCATCCGTTTTGCTGCGAAGCCCGTGGCCCCAAAGGGCGGCGGGCTTCAGCCGACAGCGGCTGGTTCAGTCGATGATCTTGATGATCTTGTGGGTACCCGGATCCACGACAACTGTTCGGTTGTCGATCACTGTGTAGCGGTATTTGACGTTGGGGACTTCGTGAAGCTCGACCGTTTCGGGCAGCGCTGTTCCAACATTGAGTTCCACACCGGGAAGTTTCACCGAAGCGAGGGGCTTCTGCTTCACATATTCACGGATGACTGTTTCCTGCTCGGGCTGGAGGATGATGTCCTCGGCTGCGGCTGCTCCGATACCTGCAAGCAACAGAAGCGCCGCCGCCGCGGTGGTAAGATGCATTTTCATGAATTCCTCCTTTGCAAACCGACGCAGCACAACATCGTCTGCGCCAATCACTCGAACTTGGGGCAGGTGCAAACGTTCCCGGGGCTGGGCTTCGGTCGGGCGGAGCAGGGGACTTAAGTCTGATCGCAAAAGGCAATGGTCTTACCAAGGGCGTAGCCCGGAACGGCCGCTGTTTGCGGTCGTTGTCCGCTGCAAGTTGTGGGAGGAAACCGATGGAGAAGAGCGTTGGCCAGGCGCGCTGGTTGCTCGCACCAGTCTTCGCGATGGCCATCACCTTGATGGCTATTGGACTAGCCCTTGGCTGATCGTCCAGGAGATGACCCATGAAGATTTGCACATCGGCGCAGCTACGTCCCTTCCTGCAGCCGATAGGGTTCGCTCGCCGGGTAGTAATCCTGGTGAGCGAACTCTCTTTTCCATCCGCGACCGAGCATTTTGGTTCCTTTCGAGTGAAGGAGGCCAAGGGCCGTCGTCGGCGTCGCTGACATGTTCCAACCAGTCCACGACCTTGCCGTCCTTTGACCTCCTGGAGGGGTCATGGCGGTCAGCCGCATCCGGAGCAAGAACGGCGCCGGTCTGTACCTCCTCGTCGTTGCGTCGACCGACGGACAGGGTCGACTCCCCCGTTCACGCGGACCGCCGCTGCTGATCCCTGGTCTTGAGAAGACTCCAGACCACGCCGGCGGCGATGATCGCAAACGTAATGCCGAGCGAGAAGGCGGCCGGGAACTTTTCAAGGCCAAGGAGATCGGCGACGAAGATCTTCGAGCCGATGAAGACCAGGACGATAGCGAGCGCGGGCTTCAGATAACGGAAGCGGTGGATCATCGCCGCAAGCGCGAAATAGAGGGCGCGAAGGCCGAGGATCGCAAAGACGTTCGAGGTGTAGACGATGAATGGGTCTGTCGTGATCGCGAAAATGGCAGGGACGGAATCCACGGCGAAGATGACGTCGGCCACCTCGACCATCACCAGGGCCATGAAGAGCGGGGTGATGAACCAACTCGCCTGGCCTGTTCCGGGATTTGTCTTTTTGACGAAAAACCGCTGTCCGTGGTGCTCTTCGGTGACCCTAAAGCGATTGCGCATGAAGCGGAAGAGGACGTTCTTGGACAGGTCGGGTTCTGCCTCCTTGACGATCAGCATCTTGATGCCGGTGATGATCAGGAACGCGGCGAAGATATAAAGAACCCAAGCGAACTCGGCGACCAGCATCGCGCCGACACCGATCATAATGGCACGCAGCACCATGACGCCGAGGACGCCCCAGAAGAGCACCCGGTGTTGGTAGATGCGCGGCACAGCAAAGAATGAGAATATCAGGGCAATTACGAAGATGTTGTCGAGCGCCAGCGTCTTTTCGACGACGAAGCCTGTCAGATAGGCGAGGCCGGCGTCGGCGCCGAGATACCACCATACCCAGCCACCGAAGGCTAGCCCGAGCGCGACATAGAGGGCAGAAAGCATCACGCTTTCGCGGACGCCAATTTCCTTGTCCTGCCTGTGAAGAATTCCAAGGTCGAACGACAGAATAGCGATAACGAGGACAAAAAAGCTCGACCACATCCAGAGCGGCGTTCCGAGCCAATCGATGAACAAAAATGAGAAACTCAAGGGCAATCCCCTGTCAGCACGGCTGTCAGAAAATCGGTCCGACATCGTAAGAGTGCCGAGGCTCTCACCAGAGGGGCCCGGACCAGCGGGTTGGTAACCCACTTGGGAACTCATTTCTGGCGGTCAAGGGCCCGGCGGGACATTACTGGGGCCGGAAGAGTACGGCCTGGAGTTCAACTGGGGTTTTGCCATGAGGCTGGTCCGACGGGCTACAGCCCTGCGTCGGAGCAAGATGCGCGTTTTTCATTTGACCAGATCCCGTAGGTGGCGCTGGCAAAAGGGAATCCGATTTGGTGAGCTGACCTGCATTTCGGAAAGAAAGGCTTGCCCAAACAATGGGTAGAGCTCCATCCAATTCCTGGATCAGGGAACTTGCTTCTTCCCGTGAAATACCGGAAGAAAGATGATCGACTGAGGATTGATTCGGAGCTTGCGAATGCGCGGGGTGCGAGCAGCTGTGGCTGCACTGGTCCTGACCGGTTCCATCACTTCCGCTCTCGCCGACAATTCTCCCTTCATCTATATTGCTACCGAAGATCCTTTCACCGTCGGTCAACCGGCGAAGAACGACGTGTATTTTTTTGGCGGCGTTTTTGCGGCCGGATCATTTGGGAACACAATCAACATATTCGGCGCCGACTATACGAACAACTACATAATCGGAGCTGCCTATGGTCGCGATTTCGTCGATATGGGCGCTGGTTTCGTTCTTGGCGGTGTGAGCGGGGCTGCCGTAAGATTTGGCGAGGACGACGACACGTCAGGAGAAGTTTGGGCCGGGGTTAGGGTTCGTCACCAGGGCCTTGTCATCGGCGATCTGGCGATTGCGCCCGCAGTGACGGCCGGTTTGAGTGCGGTTACGGGCACCACCGAGATCGAACGCGAACGCGAAATCTATTACGATGGCGACGCGTCTTTGCTTGGTTTCATCGGCGCGGAGCTTTCCTTCAGGCTAAGGCAAGCTCCCAATGTCGAGCTTGTCTATCAACTCCACCACCGATCCGGCGCCGGTGGTACGTTTGGAAATATGGGAGAGGGTTCCAACGCGAATACTGTTGGGCTTCGTTATCGCTTCTAGCTGACGCCTCAACGCCCCCCCGACACTCTGAACCGGCGCAGCACGACCCCGATCGGGTGGCACACGTCGCCAGGCCGGCAAAACTCAGGGCGCTGGCAGGCCTCGCGCTGTGGGGTATCGGGAGAAACAAATACCTAAGTATCTGTTTTTCTGGTCGGAGTGGCAGGATTTGAACCTGCGACCCCCTCGTCCCGAACGAGGTGCGCTACCAGGCTGCGCTACACTCCGTGACCAGACCGCGGGCTTATAACCGCCACACCTCGTTCCTGCAAGCGCCAATGGCAGCACTTCTGTCGCATTTCATTCCTTTCGTCGGGCATTTCCGCAAAGCTCGGATTTCGGTCCGCGATAAACGTGGCTAAAACCTTGCGTGCTAAGCCGCGGGCCTCGATATCAGTATCTTTCCGCCTCTTGGAGTTTCCGGTCTTGCCCTTCAGGATCGTTGGCGACGCCTGGCCCAACAGTTTCGAATTCGAGACCGAAGCGCTGATCAAGGCGCCCGGCTTTCGCGAATATGTTGCGCGCTGGTGGTTCGGCCATCCCGCTCCACGCTACCACCGGAGCTCAATCTGATCGGGCCCGGCCACTCGGCATGGGGCTTGGCACGCTGATTCGCCGTCCCGGCGCAGGACCCGATATCGTCACCGGACATGACCTCCGCTCCAACTTGCTGTCGTTCAAGCGGGCGCTGGTGTCGGGCTGGGGCCGCCGGCGCGTGGATCCGTCGCAATGGTCACGGCCGCGCTAGACGGTTCGGGTGGCGCCGACCTCAAGCCGGAAATCGAGGCACGCGTTGGTCGCCTGTTCCGCTGGCACATAGACCCGGCGCCGCTCGGCCTTTGGATCGACCGCATCGACGAGCGCGGGCGCTATCTTCTATCATCTGGTCTGTGCGCTGACTCAGTATCTGGACAGCACGCTGAAAAAGCCGCGTAGATCGGCTCAATACGGGCTCGCCACGTCGCCGGTCTCGACATAGATCGACTTCAGCTGCGAATAAAGCGCCAGTGCCGCCAACGAGTTCTCGCGTCCGATGCCGGACTGCTTGAAGCCGCCGAACGGGATTTCCACGGGTGTCAGATTGTAGGCGTTGATCCAGCAGGTGCCGGCCTGCAGCTCGGCAATGACGCGGTGGGCGCGCGGCAGGTCGCGGGTGAAAACACCGGCGGCGAGGCCGAATTCGGTGTCGTTGGCGCGGTCGACCACTTCGTCCTCGCCGTCGAATTTCAGCACGCTCATCACCGGCCCGAATATCTCCTCGCGGGCGATGCGCATCGTGTCGGTGACGCCGGTGAACACGGTCGGCTCGACGAAGAAGCCGCCCTGGAAACCCTGCAAAGAAGGCACGTTGCCGCCGCAAGCGAGTGTCGCGCCGTCCTGCTTGCCGATTTCGATATAGCCGACCACCTTGTCGTGCTGCGCCTTGGAGACCAGCGGCCCCATCTGGGTTTCGGGATCGAGTGGGTCGCCGATGCGGATTTTCTTCGTCCGCTCGACAAGGCGTTCGACGAAGCGGTCGTGGATGCCGCTTTGCACGAAAACCCGCGTACCGTTGGAGCAGATCTGCCCGGTCGAATAGAAATTGCCGAGCATGGCGCCGCCAATGGCATTCTCGATATCGGCATCGTCGAAGACGATCAGCGGCGACTTGCCGCCGAGCTCCATCGTCGCGTGCTTCATCTTCGAGCCGGCGAGCGACAGCACCTTGCGGCCGGTCGGCACCGAGCCGGTCACCGAAACCTTGGCGACGACATCGTGGCCGACGAGCCCGGCGCCGACATCGCCATAGCCCTGCACGACGTTGAACAAACCGTCGGGCAGGCCGGCCTCGCTGTAGATCTCGGCCAGCGCCAGTGCCGACAGCGGGGTGTTTTCCGACGGCTTGAACACCATCGCGTTGCCCATGGCGAGCGCAGGTGCCGATTTCCAGCCGGCGATCTGGATCGGGTAGTTCCAGGCGCCGATGCCGACGCAGACACCCAGCGCCTCGCGCCTTGTGTAGGCGAAGGGCCCGCCGAGATCGATCGCCTCGCCATTGTAGGCGGCAACCGCACCGCCGAAATATTCGAGGCAGTCGGCCGCCGACGGGGCGTCCGCCACCAGCGTCTCCTGGATTGCCTTGCCGGTGTCCAGGGTCTCGATGCGGGCGAGGTCGGCGTTGCGGGCGCGCAGGATATCGGACGCGCGGCGCAGGATGCGCCCACGCTCCACCGGCTTCAGCCGCGCCCAGGCGGGCTGCGCTGCCCGCGCTGCCTCGACGGCGAGTTCCAGCACGTTCGGCGTCGCCGAGCGCAGCATGGCGATGGTCTCACCGGTTGCCGGATAGATGACCGGCAGCGGCGCGCCGCCTTCGTCCTCGATGTAGCGTCCGTTGACATAGTGCGATGCCGTGGGCTGGGCGCGCATGGGAGGTCTCCAATTGGTCTGCGCCCCCCAAATGGGTGGCTCGCTCTATCGGGCAGCTCGATCTGTCGGGTGGATCATGCTCTATCTGTCCGACGCCTGCCAGCGTGGATTGATCCATGGTTCCTGGTTGGACGGCGCCAGCGGCGTGCGGCCAAGGATGTGGTCGGAAGCCTTCTCGCCGGTCATGATCGATGGCGCATTGAGGTTGCCGTTGGTGACACGCGGGAAGATCGAGGAATCGGCGACCCGCAAGCCGTCGACACCGATGACCCGGCACTCCGGATCGACCACGCTCATCATGTCGTCGGCTCGGCCCATCTTGCAGGTGCCGCAGGGATGATAGGCGCTCTCGGCGTGGTCGCGAATGAAGACGTCGAGATCATCGTCCGATTGCACTTGGCTGCCCGGCGAGATTTCCTGGCCACGATAGGGATCGAAAGCCGACTGGCCGAAGATTTCGCGCGTCAGCCGGATGCAGTGGCGGAACTCCGTCCAGTCGTCTGGATGCGACATGTAATTGAAGCGGATCACCGGCTTCGATTTCGGGTCCCGCGAACGCAGCGTCACCGAGCCGCGCGACTTCGACCGCATCGGCCCGACATGCGCCTGGAAGCCGTGCGATTTGGCCGCTGCCTTGCCGTCATAGCGGACCGCGGCCGGAATGAAGTGGTACTGAATATCGGGGTAGTCGACGCCGGCGCGCGAGCGCACGAAGGCGGCAGCCTCGAAATGGTTGGTTGCACCAAGCCCGGTCTTGAAAAACAGCCATTGCGCGCCGATGCGCGCCTTCGAGAACGGGTTGAGCACTGAATTGAGCGTGATCGGCAGCAAGGATTCCTGCTGGATATAGAGCTCCATGTGGTCCTGCAAATTGCGGCCGACGCCAGGCCGGTCGGCCAGCACTGGAATGCCGTTCTCGCGCAAATGCTCGGCCGGGCCGATGCCGGATAGCATTAGGATCTTGGGTGAATTGATCGACGATGCGGCGACGATCACCTCGCGTCGCGCCTTAACGACCTGAACCTGTTTGTGAGCTTCGATCTCGACACCGATGGCGCGTTGATTCTCGATGATCACCCGCCGCGCAAAGCCCTTGACCAGACTCACATTTTTGCGTCCGAGCGCCGGCTTCAGATAGGCCGATGCCGCCGACCAGCGGCGGCCGCCGCTGATGGTTTGCTCCATCGGCCCAAAACCTTCTTGCTTGGAACCGTTGTAGTCGTCGGTCAGTTCGAACCCGGCCTGGCGGCCGGCCTCGACAAAGGCCCCGTAGAGCGGATTGCGGCGCGAGCCGCGCTGAACGTGCAGCGGCCCACCGTGACCGCGCCAGCCATCCTCGCCGCCGTCGGAGTCCTCCATGCGCTTGAAATAGGGGAGCACATCGGCGAAGCCCCATCCGACCGCACCCTCTTCGGCCCAATGGTCGAAGTCGCGCGCATGGCCGCGCACATAGACCATGCCGTTGATAGAGGACGAGCCGCCGATCACCTTGCCGCGTGGCGTTGCCAGCACGCGGCCGCCGAGATGCGGCTCCGGCTCGCTGGCAAAGCCCCAGTCGTAGAGGCTCATGTTGAGCGGGATCGACAGGGCCGACGGCATCTGGATCAGCGGCCCCATGTCGCTGCCGCCGAATTCGATGACGATGACCGAATGCTTGCCGTCCTCCGACAGGCGATAGGCCATGGCCGAGCCGGCCGAGCCGGAGCCGATGATGACGAAATCTGCTTCAAGCATGGTTCATATGCGCCATAAAATCGGCGAGCGAGACATTGCCGCCGGTAGCCACAACAAGGACGGTCTTGTCCTTCACATCCACCGTGCCGCCGAGCAGTGCCGCCAGCGACGCCGCGCCCGACGGTTCGAGCACCAGCTTCATGCGCTCGAAGGCGATCCGCATGGCGCGCCGTACCGATTGATCATCGACGGTGACGCCGCGAACACCGGCGGTCTTGACCGCCGCGAACGGCGCGTCGCCCGGCCGTCGCGACATCAGCCCATCGCAGATCGACTTCGGCCCGATCGGCATGGTCTCGATGCTGCCATGCGCCAGCGACGCGCCCATGCCATTGAAACCTTCCGGCTCGACGCCGATGATTTCAGTGGCGGGCGACAGATAGTGGAAGGCGAGCGAAACGCCGCCGATCAATCCGCCGCCACCGACCGAGCAGAACAAGACGTCGGCGCTGGCACCCTTGGCCTCAAGCTGGTCGAGCGCTTCGAGGCCGGCACCCGCCTGGCCGGCGACAATCTCCGGATCGTCGAACGGATGCAGCAGGGCCAGACCTTCGGCCTCGGCGATCTCGCGCGCCTTGGCGGCGGCAACCTCTTCTCGCGCGCGCTCGCCATGGTCGGTCAGCACGACGCGGGCACCATAGCCCGCCGTTGCGTCGCGCTTGGCGGCTGGTGCGTCGATCGGCATGACGATGGTGACGGGAATGCCAAGCGCCTGGCCGGCAGCCGCCAGCCCTTGCGCGAAGTTGCCGGAGGAGTAGGCGACGACGCCCTCTTTGGCTTCATCGGGCGAAAGCTGCTTCAGACGCCAGTAGGCGCCACGCACCTTGAACGAGCCTGCCCATTGCAGCGATTCCGGCTTGATGAAAACACGAGCGGCACCGGTTTCTCTGGCCAGTGCCGCGGATTCCAGCAGCGGCGTGATCTGCGTCGCCTGGGAGGTAACGGCATAGGCCTGTCTAAGGTGATCGAGGGAGGGGACGAGCGCTGTTGTCATCATTCGCCCCGCGGATACCTTTTGCTCTCTTCGAGATTGTCGAGGTTCATGTGGTTTCGCATGAACCGCTCCGAAGCCTTCTGCAGGGGCTGGAAATCCCAGGGGTAATAAGCGCCGTTGCGCAGCGCCGGATAGACCACCCAGCGACGCGCCTGGCTTTCGCGCACGGCGGCGTCGAAGCCGGCCATGTCCCAGCGCGCCCGGATCTTGTCCATGAACGCCACCACCAGGCCGGCATGGACGGGATCGTCGGCCAGATTGTTTCGCTCGAGCGGATCGGCTTCGAGATCGAACAGTTGAGGCGGATCGAGCTCGCAATGGACGAATTTGTATCTGCCTTCACGCATTGCAACGAGTGGCGCGGAAGAACCTTCGGCGGCATACTCCATCAAGACAGGTGCGGTGCGCTGCCCGCCATTGGCGAGCGGCAGCAGCGACTGGCCGTCGGTCCACGGCGCGATCGCGGCGATGTCGATGCCGGCGAGGTCGCAAAGCGTCGGTGTCACGTCAAGATTGGAAACCGGCGCCTCGATCAGCCCGGCCGGAACGCCCTTGCCGGCAATCATCAGCGGCACCCGCGCCGAACCCTCGAAGAAGCTCATCTTGAACCACAGGCCCCGCTCGCCGAGCATGTCGCCATGGTCCGAGCAGAACAGGATGATCGTGTCGTCGAGCATACGCGTGCGCTCAAGGACGTCCAGGAGCTCGCCGAGCTTGTCGTCGACATAGGAGATGTTGGCGAAATAGCCGCGCCGCGAACGACGCACCTGCTCTGGCGTGATCTCGAATGAGGGATAGTCGCTGGCGTGGTACAGCCGCCGGGAATGCTCGTCCTGCTCGTCATCCGCGATGAATCCGGTTTCCGGGTCCAGCGCCTGGCAATGCTCATAGAGATCCCAATACTGCTTGCGCGCGACGTAAGGATCGTGCGGGTGCGACAGCGAGACGGTGAGACACCAGGGCCGGTGGTTCGCATCGTCCTGCTCGCGCGAGAGCTGATAGAGCTTTTGCGTGGCGAGGAACACGACCTCGTCGTCATATTCCATCTGGTTGGTCGTCTCGGCGACGCCGGCGCCCGTGACCGAACCAAGATTGTGGTACCACCATTCGATGCGCTCGCCGGGCTTCCGGTAATCCGGTGTCCAGCCGAAATCGGCCGGGTAGATGTCAGTGGTCAGCCGCTCCTCGAAACCGTGTAGCTGATCCGGCCCGACGAAATGCATTTTGCCCGACAGGCAGGTGTAGTAGCCGGCGGCGCGCAGATGATGGGCGAAGGTCGGGATCGATGAGGCGAATTCAGCCGCATTGTCATAGACACCCGTGCGCGACGGCAATTGCCCGCTCATGAACGAGGCACGGCCCGGCGCGCAGAGCGGCGACGCCGTGTAGTTGTTGGCAAAGCGCGCCGAACGTGCGGCCAAGGCTTTCAGGTGCGGTACATGCAGAAACTCTGCCGGGCCGTCCGGAAACAGGGTCCCGTTGAGCTGATCGACCATGACGATCAGGAAATTGGATCGCTTCGTTGTCACTGTTTGCGCCGTTCGCCAAGTTTGGTTTCGAGATAGTCTTCGACCAGCGCGACGGCGGTCACGGCATCAGGCAAGCCGTCCTTCAGCGCCCGCCTGATGTAGAGCCCGTCGATCATTGCCGCCGTCGCCTCGGCGACACGGTCGGCTTCGGCTCTGGGCAAGATCCCGGTCAGACCGCTCATCAGGTTCGAATGGAGCCGCCGCGCGTAGACCCTGAGCAGCCGGCGCAAGGCTGATGACTTCTGTGCCTCGACATAGAAGGCAAGCCAGGAGGCGATGGTTTGCGGCTGAAACTGAATGTCGGAGAAGTTGACGGCGACCACCGCCCAGACGCGTTCGCGCGGTGTGCCGGCCGAACCAAGGGCGCGCAACGTGTCGGCGGTCAGCTCGGCCAGGATATGGCGCATCGTCGCCAGCAGCAGCTCGTCCTTGGCGCCGAAATAATGATGGGCAAGGGCCGATGAAACGCCGGCGCGCCCGGCAATCTCTGACATGGTCACGTCGAGCGAGCCACGCTCGCCGATCGCCGAGATCGTCGCGTTGATCAGCGCCTTGCGGCGCAGCGGTTCCATTCCGACTTTCGGCATTTCGCTATGTTCCTTTGAAGCAGGATTATTTTTTATTGACGGGTCAATCAACAAAAAAATCGACACTGGTTTCGTTTGTACCAAGCGATTGTCGGCTTGCAGCCCTTCACGAAGCGGGCAGGACTGTTTATCTTTGAACAATAAATGCGAGGTGCGCCTTGAGCCCACATGCTAGGCTGGCGCTAAAGAATGGAGGCCGCCATGACCGCATGCATCGTTGGCTGGGCGCATTCGCGCTTCGGCAAGCTCGAGGGCGAAACGCTCGAAAATTTGATCGTCAAAGTGGCAACGGATGCGCTCGACCATGCCGGCATCGGCCCGGACGAGGTCGACGAGATCGTGCTCGGCCATTTCAACGCCGGTTTTTCGGCGCAGGATTTCACCGCCAGCCTGGTGCTTCAGGCGGACGACCGGCTGCGCTTCAAGCCGGCGACGCGCGTCGAAAACGCTTGCGCCACAGGCTCGGCGGCGGTCCGGCAAGGCATCCGCGCCATCGACGCCAATGCTGCCCGCATCGTGCTGGTGGTCGGCGCCGAGCAGATGACGACGACGCCCGGGCCGGAGATCGGCAAGAACCTGCTCAAGGCCTCCTATCTGCCCGAGGATGGCGACACCCCTGCGGGTTTCGCCGGTGTCTTCGGCAAGATCGCGCAGGCCTATTTCCAGCGCTATGGCGACCAGTCGGACGCACTCGCCATGATCGCCGCCAAGAACCACAAGAACGGTGTCGACAATCCCTATGCGCAGATGCGCAAGGATTTTGGCTATGAGTTCTGCCGCCAGGAAAGCGAAAAGAACCCTTTCGTTGCCGGTCCCCTGAAGCGCACCGACTGCTCGCTGGTCTCCGACGGCGCCGCCGCCCTTGTCCTCGCCGACACCGCGACGGCACTGAAGATGCGCCGCGCCGTTGCCTTCCGCGCCAACGAACATGTGCAGGATTTCCTGCCGATGTCGAAGCGCGACATCCTGACCTTCGAAGGCTGCGAACAGGCTTGGAACCGGGCGCTGAAATCGGCCGGTGTGACGCTCGACGATCTCTCCTTCGTCGAAACGCATGACTGCTTCACCATTGCCGAACTGATCGAATACGAGGCGATGGGTCTGGCCAAGCCGGGAGAGGGCGCCAGACTGGCGCTGGACGGCACAACGGCCAAGGATGGCCGCCTGCCGGTCAATCCGTCCGGCGGGTTGAAGGCCAAGGGCCACCCGATCGGCGCCACAGGCGTGTCCATGCATGTCTTGACCGCCATGCAGCTTGTCGGCGAGGCCGGCGGTATCCAGGTGCCCGGTGCAAAACTCGGCGGCATCTTCAATATGGGCGGTGCGGCGGTCGCCAACTACGTTTCAATATTGGACCGGATCAGGTAGAAGCAGCCCGTATTTTTGCGGGGTAGCCATGACAAATCCGGTTCTGATCGAAGTGTTGCGCGGCGCGCTCGTCGAGAGCGCGCATCGTGGCGCGGTCGCCGTCTTCGATGCCGATGGCAAACCGGTTTGGGAGATTGGCGACACGGCCAAGCCGGTGTTTCCGCGCTCCGCGGTCAAGGCGATCCAGGCATTGCCGCTGGTCGAAAGCGGCGCGGCCGACGCCTATGGCTTCGGCAACCGCGAACTGGCGCTCGCCTGCGCGTCCCATTCGGGCGAGCCGGCGCATGTCGAACTGGCGCGATCGATGCTGGCCAAGGCCGGGCTGGACGGCTCGGCACTCGAATGCGGCACGCATTGGCCGTCCAATCATGACGCCGAGATTGCACTCGCCCGCGCCGGCGGCTCGCCGAACGCATTGCATAACAATTGCTCCGGCAAGCATTCCGGGTTCCTCTGCACATGCGTCCACGCCGGCATTGCGCACCGCGGCTATGTCAAGCCGGGGCACGGCCTGCAGGAGATGGTGCGAGACGCCATGCAGGCGGTGACGGGCGCTGTCCATGGCGCGGACGAGCGGGCGACCGATGGCTGCTCGATCCCGACCTATGCGGTGCCGCTCCGGAGCTTCGCGCTTGGCTTTGCCCGCATGGCAACGACAAATGGTTTTGGTCCCGAGCGAGCCAAGGCCGCGAAGCGTCTGCTGGCTGCCTGCATGGCCGAGCCGTTCTTCGTTGCCGGCACCGGCCGCGAAGACGTCGCGCTGATGGAGGCCGCACCAGGGCGGATTTTTACGAAAGGCGGCGCCGAAGGCGTCTATTGTGCCGCAATTCCGGAACTTGGTCTCGGCATTGCACTCAAATGCGATGATGGCGCCGGCCGCGCCGGCGAAGCCATGGTTGCCGCCGTTCTTGCCAAACTGCTGCGCGCCGACGAGGCCCTGGCGTCAAAGCTAAGCGCACTGGCAAAGGTGCCCATCAAAAGCCGGAACGGTGCCAAGGTCGGGGCGCTGAGGCCCACCGGCGCCTTGCATTAAACCGGCCGTCAACTGACGTGATTGCGCTCGACGGTCAGATGCGCATATCCGCTATCGTTTGACGAGGTGAGATCGCCTGTCGCCGGCTTGGCCCAGCGCTGGCCAACAACGGCGCCGTTCAGCGCGCTGTCAATGACATTGTCTGAAATGACCGCTGTGCCGGCGCCCTCGACCACCGACACGACGATGCCGGTTCCAACCTTGCGGATGATGTTACCGGTGGCGACGACATTGCGCAGATACGGCCCCCAGCCGATCTGCATGCCGTAGAGCGGCGCGTTCTCGATGACATTGTTGGAAACGGTCGTGTCGGCCTCGACGCCAATGCCGACGCCGAATCCAGGCGAGTCGGCGGGGTAGGGGCCGTTGGTCGACAAATTGCGTACGATGTTGCCCGAACAGACGCCCATCCGCCCGCCTTCGTTGAAATTCACGATCGAGATGCCGTTGGCGGCCCCATCGACGATGTTGTTGCTGATGATGGCACCTTCGAACGAGAACTCGGAGTAAACGGCTGTTTCGCCGGAACGCGAGCAGGTATTGCCCGATATCTGCAGATTGCTGGCGCTGTTGGCGCGGATCGCCGAGAAGGCGCAGTCGGACACGATATTGCCTGAAATGACTACATTGCCGGCCCGGAAGGCATTGATGCCATTGCCGTTCTGACCGGTCCCGCCGCTGCGCGCCTGGATCCGTTCGACGCGGTTGCCAGTCACTATGGTGCCATCTTCCGCCGCCTGCCAGCGGTGCACGAGAATGCCGCCATTGGCGCAGTCGGAGACGGTGTTGCCCGTGATCGCCAGCCCGCCGGCCTCGACCGAATAGATGCCGGCATCGGCAGCCCCCGATATCTCCGAGCGTTCTACACGCCCCGTCGCGTGCTCCAGCGCCAGTCCGTTCTTGCCGCTGCCGGTGATCTGGCAATTGTCGATGACCAGATGCGCGACCCGGTGCAGATCGAGCAGCCCTTGCGCATGATCGCCCATCGAGCGGTTTGCGCCGTCGAAGACCAGCCCGCCAAGTTCGATATGGTCGGCCTGCTCGGCCATGAACAGGTGACCGTCGCCGCCATAGACGATGCGCGTTGCGCCCGGCACGCCGGAAAGACGCACGCGACTGGGCAGCGAGATGTTGGATATGACATAGGTGCCCGGCGGCAGGAACACCGGTATGTCGCGATCGTTTGCGTCGCGCAGCAGCTTGGCGAAGGCCTTGCTCTGATCGTCGAGGGTGCCGGGCTGCACGCCAAGTTCCGTGGCATTGATCGAACCGCGCATAGAGGCTTTCTCGATGCCAGTCAGGCTGGCGGCGGCCGCCTTGCCAAGCGAGAGGCCGACGACGGCAAAGCCGGCGGTTCCGATCAGCAGCGTTCGTCTGTTCAACATCGGCACAGGTCCTGGCTTTTGACCCTTGCACCGCAGGAATCGTGCCAGCCGGTCCGCCTCTCCGGTCGAGGGCAACGACATTCGCTTGTCGAGCAGCCTTTCCGCGCCTAAGTTCAGGGAATGAGCAGAGCTTTCACTCGCGAGGAAGACAGCGAAAACGCCATTGCCGGCGTCGGTGAGCGACCGATCAGCCACCACCGCAATCTGGTGACGGAGCGCGGCCTGGCGCAGATCGAGGACAATCTTTCCGATTTGCGCGATATACTGGCGAAAGCCGAAAGGAAGGCAGACCGCGAGCGCATCGCGTTGGTGTCACGCGACCTACGCTACTGGACCGCCCGGCGTGAAAGCGCCGAACTCTCCGTGCCGGAACCGGGCAGCGACCTTGTACGCTTCGGCATGGGCGTCACGCTTGAGGGCGATGACGGCAGGAAGGTGCACTGGAAAATCGTCGGCGAGGATGAGGCGGATCCGGCAAAGGGCACGATTTCGCACGTATCGCCGATGGCCGTCGCTCTGTTCGGCAAGAAAGTCGGCGACGTAGCCGTGGTCAACGGCAAGGAATGGGAAATCGTCAAGCTTTCCGACAGCTAGTCTTCGAGCTTGACGACATGGTCCCGGAAGAACGCTGCAGCGCCCGCTTCATCGATTTCGCCTGAAGCGACTGCCATGACGAATTCGTAGAGTGTGCCGTTATCGGCTGTCAGGACATGGCCGTTCACAATCAAAAATGCGCCGGCGGCCACGATGGCGGTACGCTTGTTGCCGTCGACAAAGGCATGATTCCGGGCAATACCAAAGACATAGGCGGCAGCGAGATCCTCGATCGCCGGATCCCCATAGTTCGCCTTATTTTCATCGCGTGAAAGCGCTGATTCGAGAGCGTTCTCGTCTCTCAAACCTTGTGCCCCGCCATGCCTGCGCAACTGCTCGGCATGCATCGCTTCGACCGCGCGTCGGGTCAGGAACTCCCAGTTCATTCTGCGAGCTTCTGAAGTGCGACCTTGTATTTGTCCATGACCTTGCGAGCAGCTTCCATCTGCCGTTCGAAACTGTCGTCCACCGGCTCAAGAGCAATACCCTTGTCCGTTTCGACGATCTGAAGCTGATCGCCGGTCTTCATGTTCAGACGATCGAGCAGATCCTTGGGCAGGATCACGCCTTCGGAATTACCGATCTTGCGAATGGTAGTGTTCATGATGGATTATCCTGTTGCAACGTCTATTATAACGCAATCGCCGTGCGTTGCAACAGTTATTATAACAAGCCTGTCAAGCCGAAAGCAGCCGGTCGAGCAAGCGATCCGCTGCTTCCGGAATGACCGTGCCCGGCGGGAATATCTCGGCCGCGCCTGCTTTCAGCACCGCGTCATAGTCCTGTGGAGGGATGACACCGCCGGCGACGATCAGCATGTCGCCGCGGCCGAGCTTCTTCAGCGAGTCGCGTAACTCGGGGATCAGCGTCAGATGCCCTGCAGCCAGCGACGAGGCGCCGACGATGTGGACGTCCTGTGCGACCGCCAGCCTGGCGATCTCATCGGGTGTCTGGAACATCGCTCCGACGGTGACGTCAAAGCCGAGATCGGCGAAGGCCGTGGCGATAACCTTCTGCCCACGATCATGGCCGTCCTGTCCCATCTTGGCGACGAGTATACGCGGCTTGCCTCCGGTCTTCTTCTCGAAGGCGTCAAGCTTCTCCTGCAGCCCGTCGACAACGGGATGATCGCCAAGGGCTTTGCGATAGACGCCGGAAATGGTCTGCACCGTAGCGACATGGCGCCCAAAGGCTCTTTCCAACGCGAATGAAATCTCGCCTACCGTGGCATTGGCTCGCGCGGCCCGGATGGCGAACTCCAGAAGGTTTTCGTTGCCCCGTGCGGCACGGGTCAGTGCATCGAGTGCGGTTTCGACGGCGGCGACGTCGCGCGTGCCCTTCAGACGTTGCAACTTCGACAATTGCCTGGCCCTGACCTCGGCATTGTCGATCTTCAGCACGTCGACCTCGATGTCCGTCTCGGGACGATAGGCATTGACGCCAACCAGCATCTGTTCGCCGGAATCAATGCGTGCCTGCGTGCGCGCTGCCGCTTCCTCTATGCGCAGCTTGGGAATGCCCTGTTCGGTCGCGGCGGCCATGCCGCCGAGCGCCTCGACCTCCTCGATGTGGGCAAGCGCGCGGGCCGCCAGGTCATGCGTCAGCCGTTCGAGATAGGCCGAGCCGCCCCATGGATCGATAACGCGTGTCGTGCCGGATTCCTTTTGCAGAATGAGCTGCGTGTTGCGGGCTATCCGTGCCGAGTGGTCGGTCGGCAGCGCCATCGCCTCGTCGAAGGAATTGGTGTGCAGCGACTGTGTATGTCCCTGCGTCGCCGCCATCGCCTCGATCATGGTGCGTATGATGTTGTTGTAGGGATCCTGCGCCGTCAGCGACCAGCCCGAAGTCTGGCAATGGGTGCGCAGCGACAGCGAGCGCTCGTCCTTGGGCAAGAAATTCTTCTTCATCAGGGTCGCCCACAGCAGGCGCGCAGCCCGCAGTTTGGCGACTTCCATAAAGAAGTTCATGCCGATCGCCCAGAAGAAGGACAGACGCGGCGCGAAGCGGTCGATATCGAGGCCCGCTGCAACGCCGGCGCGGGCATATTCGATGCCGTCGGCGATCGTGTAGGCAAGCTCCAGGTCGGCTGTCGCGCCGGCCTCCTGCATGTGATAGCCGGAGATCGATATCGAATTGAACTTCGGCATGTTCTTCGACGTGTAGGAGAAGATGTCCGAAACGATCCGCATCGAGGGTTTCGGCGGATAGATATAGGTGTTGCGGACCATGAACTCCTTCAGGATGTCGTTCTGAATGGTGCCGGCAAGATCCTTCTGCGCAACGCCCTGTTCTTCCGCCGCGACGATGTAGAGCGCCATGATCGGCAGCACGGCGCCGTTCATCGTCATCGACACCGTCATCTCGCCGAGCGGAATGCCGTCGAACAGTTGCCGCATGTCGAGGATGGAATCGATGGCTACCCCCGCCATGCCGACGTCACCGGCAACGCGTGGATGGTCGCTGTCATAGCCGCGATGCGTGGCAAGATCGAAGGCGACCGACAGCCCCTTCTGGCCGGCGCCAAGATTGCGCCGGTAAAACGCGTTGGACTCTTCGGCCGTCGAGAAGCCGGCATATTGCCGGATGGTCCAGGGCTGCTGGATATACATGGTCGGGTAGGGGCCGCGCACGAAAGGCGGCAGCCCCGGATAGGTGTCGAGATGCGGCAACCCCTTGAGATCGCTTTGATTGTACAGATGCTTGGCGACAAGTCCTTCCGGCGTCGTCCGCTGGCCTTTGACCTCGACGGGGGCGCGGGGTGGCGGGACCCAACCGATCTGGCTGAAATCGGGGATCAAGAGGCGGCTCCGATGGATTGGTCGATGCGGACCGGAAACAGCGGCTCACAGACGGCAACGCCTTCGGTGAAGGCAGGCCGCCGTTCCGCTGCCAGCGTCTCGACCGGACTTTCGCCTTTCAGCGGGTAGAGCGTGGTGCCGATGATGACCCGCTCGCCTGCCTGGTAGGCCGCATTGCGCTGCGCTGCCGCGGCGTGAACTCGCTTCTGGATATGTCCGTCCCGAAGGCTGGACAGGATGCCGCCCTCGGCCTCGATTGTTTGCAATTGCGCCCAGGCCATCTCGCAGAGTTCGTTGGTCAGCGCTTCGACCGCGCCGGAACCATAGGCAGGATCGGCGACATGATCGATATGGCTTTCATTCGCCATGATCAGCTGCGTGTTGCGGGCGACACGACGGGCAAACCCCGCCGGCAAGCCATGCGCGATCGTGTGCGGCAGGATCGAGATCGAATCGGCGCCTCCGGATGCCGCGGCAAAGCAGGCAATTGTGGTGCGCAGGATGTTGGTCTCCGGATCCATCGCTGTCATCATCCGAAACGACGTCTCGGCATGGATGTTGGCCGTGGAACTGGGGATCGAGCAGGTCTCCTGCACCCGCGCCCAGAGCCTGCGCAGCGCCCGCACCTTGGCCATAGACAGCAACTGATCCTGGTCGACGCTCAGCGCAAAGCCGATATGGGGCGCGGCATAGACAAGCGGCTGCCGCGCCGTCTCGAACATTCTGAGATAGGATATCGCCGAAGCCAGCATGATGCCAAGCTCCTGCGCTTCCGTCGCACCGGCATTGTGGAACACACGTCCGTCCGCTTCCAGCAGCACGCCCGGAACGCCCATCGAGAAGAAATGCGCCAGCGACTGCGGCATCGAAGCCTGCAACGCCTCGATCGACATGCGCAGCCGGCCGGTTCCGGCGAAGATCGCCGCCGGATCGATGCCGAAGGAGAGGTTGAGTTTTGCCGGGTCTGACCGGCGCTTGCTCAGGAACGCCACCAGCCAGTCGGCCACGGCGCGGCTCCAGGGATGGGCGTCGATGCGAACCTGGACGCGGTTGAGCGGTACGCCGTCCAATACCGTCTCCAGTGCTTCCGCCGTTCTCGGCAGGCCGTAGCCGAACGCGTTCGGCGCCCCTTCGAAGACAAGTGACAATCCCGTGGCGCCTTGGGCTACGTCGTCCAGAGCCTGGGTTCTGGCGCGCTCGATATCCGGATCGTCGATGCGCTGGCTGACGATCCACGGCGATTTCGGGTTTGCGCGCACGGTCGGTTCTGCCGCTGTGCTGCGGTCGTAGAGCGGTTCGATGCGGATGTTGTCGTCGGTATGCGAGACCAGCTTCTCTTCGAAGGATGCGCCGGCGAGTGCCTTTTCCGCCAAGGCTCGCCATCGCTGGCGCTCGGCGTTCTCTGGTTCGACATCCCTGGTCAGGGCTTCGGCGGCCATCCGTCTTCCTCGCTTTATGCGCCCGCACCAGCCTGGAGCGGTTCAGTCTACGGTCCTCGGTTCGATATCGCAATCCAATGCGTTTTCAGCGGCCGAATTCGATCCAAAAGATATAGGTCGGCCCACGTGCACGAACCATGAACGATTGCCAAACACCGGCAAAATCCGCAAGCTTCAAAAAATCGATTGGAGGGTTCCCGCGATTGAACGATTGCCACGACTTGGACGAATGGTTCCAACTTGAACGAATGGCATTGTCGCTGTGCAACGGCCTGACTATACCTGCGGCAAGGCACTGGCTTTGAACACATCAGTTTGCGGAGACTGGACATATGGCTGACGACACCAGTATTTTCATCGGCGCCAGCCGCAAGCCCGACGACAGCTATCAGCGTGCCGAGCAGTTGTTGCTGCAATATGGCAATCGTCATGGCCTGGTGACCGGCGCCACCGGTACCGGCAAGACCGTCACCTTGCAGATCCTGGCCGAAGGTTTTTCCAACGCCGGCGTGCCGGTGTTCTGCGCCGACATCAAGGGTGACCTGTCCGGCATCGCGATGATGGGTACGGCGCAGGATTTTCTCGTCAAGCGGGCCGAACAGGTCAAGCTCGACCCCTATGACTTCCAGGAATTCCCCGTCATTTTCTGGGATCTATTCGGCGAACAGGGTCATCCTATCCGCGCCACGGTTTCGGAAATGGGGCCGTTGCTTCTGTCGCGCCTGATGAACCTGACCGAGGCGCAGGAAGGGATCATGAACATCGCCTTCCGCCTGGCGGACGAGGAAGGCCTGCTGCTGCTCGATATGAAGGATCTGCAGGCGCTTTTGGCCAACATCGCCGAGCGCGCCGAGGAGATCGGCTCGCGTTACGGCAATGTGACGAAGCCATCGGTCGGGGCTATCCAGCGAACGCTGCTGGTCCTGGAGCAGCAGGGCGCGGCAAACTTCTTCGGCGAGCCGGCACTGCGCATCGCCGACATCATGCGCACCACCCGCGACGGGCGCGGCGCCATCAGCGTGCTTGCCGCCGACAAGCTGATGATGAATCCACGGCTTTACGCGACCTTCCTGTTGTGGCTGATGTCGGAACTGTTCGAGGTGCTGCCGGAAGTCGGCGATCCGGACAAGCCGAAGCTGGTGTTCTTCTTCGACGAGGCGCATCTTCTGTTCGACGAAGCACCCAAAGTGCTGGTCGATCGCGTCGAGCAAGTGGTCCGGCTGATCCGCTCGAAAGGCGTCGGCGTCTATTTCGTCACGCAAAACCCTTTGGATATCCCTGAAAAGGTTCTCGCCCAGCTCGGCAATCGCGTACAACACGCGCTGCGCGCCTATACGCCGCGCGAGCAGCAGGCGGTGAAGACGGCAGCCGAGACGTTCCGGCCTAATCCAGATTTCGATTGCATGACCGCCATCACTCAGCTCGCCACAGGCGAGGCGCTGGTCTCGACGCTGGAAGCCAAGGGGGTTCCGTCGATGGTGCAGCGGACACTGATACGCCCGCCATCGTCGCGGCTTGGGCCCATCACGGTGGCCGAGCGCCAGAAGCTGATCCAGGAAAGCCCGGTCGCCGGCCAGTACGATCAGGTCATCGATCGCGAATCGGCCTTCGAGATGCTGCAAAAAAAGGCCAAGGATGCGCAGGATGCCGAGGAGCAGGCGCAGCAGGCCGGCAGCGGTCGCTCGCGCTGGACGATTCCGGGCTTCGGCAACGACGAGTCCGCGCCGCAATCCGATGGCAGGCGCTCGCCTGCACCGCGCCCGTCCAACCGCCAGACGGTGGCCGAGGCGGCGATCAAGTCGGTGGTTCGATCCGTCGGCTCGTCAGTCGGTCGGGCAATCGTTCGCGGTATCCTGGGCAGCCTGTCGCGGGGGCGTTAGGACCGGAGGCAGCGGCGTTGCCCGCCGCCCGTCGGATCAGAAGATCGAGTTGGTGATCTCTTTCAGAGGCCCGAGCAGGATCGATCCTTCCGGCACGCCGGCGTCGATCGGGATTGCCCGGCGATTCGCGGTCGCCACCACTGGCTGGCTGGCATCGCTGGTGACGACAACTGGTGTCTTCGAGGGCACGCGATCATAGAGATCGATGATATCCTGGTTCATCAGGCGTACGCAGCCTGACGAGACGGACTTGCCGATCGACCGCCATTCCGGCGAGCCGTGCAGGCGGTAAAGCGTGTCCACGTTGCCCTGGAAGAGATAGAGCGCGCGTGCGCCGAGCGGGTTCTTCAACCCGCCGGGCATGCCGCCATTTTCGGCGCTGTATGGTTTCAATTCCGGCTGCCGGGCAATCATTTCATCCGGCGGCGTCCATTTCGGCCACTTCTGCTTCCACTGGACGACGGCATCGCCGGACCATTCGAAACCGGCGCGGCCTAGGCCGACACCATAACGGATTGCCTGGCCCCCCGGGCGAACCAGGTAGAGGAAATGGCCGGTGGTATCGACGACGATCGTTCCCGGCTTCTGGCCGGTCGGATCGGGAACGATCTGGCGCAGGAACTGCGGATCGATCCTGTCGAACGGGATCGCCGGCAAATCGAAGCCGCCATCACTGACCGCGCCGTACATTGTCACATAGTCGGCTAGCGGCGGCTCGACATAGGCTGGCGGCGGTGGCTCGACCGGCCCCGGTCCGGTGGTCGCGCATGCGGAAACCGCGATCGAAGCAGCGCCTAAGGCTGCGGCGTTGAGAAAGCCGCGACGGCTCAGGCGATAGGATTCGATTTCGATTTTGGACATGTTTGCCTTCTTTAAGTCTCAAATCGCAACAAAGCGTCAATGCGCCGATCGCTGCGCGGGTGCCTGACAACACCTGGGGCGATAGGCAGTTCCGATTCTGGCCGGAAGGTGGACAAACCAAGGCGAAGCTGTGACTGCGTTGCCACTGTGGCGACAGGGACACATGCGCGCGTCTCAGCTGCCTGGAACCAAAGCTTCGAGCGACGGCAGGATCAGGGTCGGTGGCAAGTCCCGGTACTCTTCCGGCTGGTCGGAGCGATTGATCCAGACCGTGCGAAAACCGAATTTGGTGGCGCCTGCGATATCCCAGCGATTGGAGGACTGGAAGGAAACCGCGCCCGGGTAGAGGCGCCAGCCGGTCGCGACCATGTCATAGACCGCCGGATCGGTCTTGAAGCGCTGGACCGCGTCGACGGAATAGATGTCGTCCAGGACCTGGTCGAGCGCGGCGGACTTGACCGCTGCCTGGAGCATTTCGGGTGAGCCATTGGACAGGATCGCCAGCCTCGCTCCCGAAGCCTTGAGCGCCTTGAGCACGGCCGGCACTTCCGGATAGCAATCCAGCCGCCAGTAGGCATCCAGCAAGATCGCCTTGAGGCTGGGATCGGCCGAGGGAACCTTGCGCAGGGCGAAATCGAGCGCCTGTTCGGTCAACTGCCAGAAATCGGCATAGGCACCCATAAGCGAGCGCACCCAGGAATATTCGAGTTGCTTGGCACGCCAGATCTCGGACAACAATTGACCGTCCGGCCCGATCCGATCGGCATGACGGCGTACGGCGGCATGCACGTCGAACAGCGTGCCATAGGCGTCGAAGACATAGGCGGCGTATTGCATGAAGACAGTTTTGAGGGCAGGCGCAACAAGGTGCAAGCTTTGATTGCACGGCGCCCCGTCGCTGGCCTCAACAAAACTATTCGATGCCGGTTGACGGCGCCCGCCAAAGCATCTTCCAATGGCTCACACGAGACCGATTGAGGCGGGACAACACGATGACACTGGCGGCTGCGGCGCAATCCACGACATGGACTTTCGTCGATGGTGATTGGCACGAGGGCAATGTCGCCATTCTGGGGCCGCGAAGCCACGCGATGTGGCTCGGCACCAGCGTGTTCGACGGAGGCCGCTGGTTCGAAGGCGTCGCCCCGGACCTCGAGCTTCATGCCGCCAGGGTGAATTCTTCGGCGATTGCACTCGGCCTCAAGCCGTCGATGAGCGCCGACAAGATCGTCGGGCTGACATGGGATGGGTTGAAGAAGTTCGACGGCAGGACGGCGGTCTACATCAGGCCGATGTACTGGGCCGAGCATGGCGGCTACATGGGCGTGCCGGCCGATCCCGCCTCGACCCGCTTCTGCCTTTGCCTCTATGAGTCGCCCATGATCCCGCCGACCGGCTTTTCGGTGACCGTGTCGCCGTTCCGGCGCCCGACCATCGAAACCATGCCGACCAATGCCAAGGCCGGCTGCCTCTACCCCAACAACGGCCGTGCCATTCTCGAGGCCAAGATGCGCGGCTTCGACAACGCAATGGTGCTCGACATGCTGGGCAACGTCGCCGAAACCGGAACCTCGAACATCTTCCTGGTCAAGGACGGCCATGTGCTGACGCCGGCACCGAATGGCACCTTCCTGTCCGGCATCACCCGCTCGCGCACGATGACGCTGCTTGGCGAATATGGCTTCAAGACCACCGAAAAGACGCTGTCGGTGCGCGACTTCCTCGAAGCGGACGAGATATTCTCGACCGGAAATCATTCCAAGGTGGTGCCGATCACGCGTATCGAGGATCGCAATCTGCAGCCCGGGCCGGTGGCCAAGAAGGCGCGCGAACTCTATTGGGAATGGGCGCATTCGACTTCCGCCGTCTGAGCGGATAAAAAGGCGATCGGCGCTCCATTCCGGAGTTGCCCCAACCCATTCCAGACCTATCTTAGTCCGGTATCGACACCGGATTTTTCCACGAGGGAGTACTGTCCATGGCTTTTGAATTGCCCGCTCTGCCCTACGACTACGAGGCCTTGCAGCCTTACATGTCGAAAGAGACGCTGGAATATCACCACGATAAGCACCACAAGGCGTATGTCGACAACGGCAACAAACTCGCTGTCGAGGCCGGCCTGGGCGATCTGTCGGTCGAAGAGGTGGTCAAGCAGTCGTTCGGCAAGAATGCCGGTCTCTTCAACAATGCCGCTCAGCACTACAACCACATCCATTTCTGGAAGTGGATGAAGAAGGGCGGCGGCGGCAGCAAGCTGCCGGGCGCCCTGCAGAACGCGTTCGATAGCGACCTCGGTGGCTACGACAAGTTCAAGGCCGACTTCATTGCCGCCGGCACGACGCAGTTCGGCTCGGGCTGGGCCTGGGTTTCAGTCAAGGACGGCAAGCTGGCGATCTCAAAGACGCCGAATGGCGAGAACCCGCTCGTCCATGGCGCGTCTCCGATCCTCGGCGTCGATGTCTGGGAACACTCCTATTACATCGATTATCGCAACGCCCGGCCGAAATATCTCGAGGCGTTCGTCGACAGCCTGATCAACTGGGATCACGTGCTGGAATTGTACGAAAAGGCTCGCGCATAACCCCGAAAATCGGATTCGATTTTCAAAAAAGGATCATGCGCAAAATCAAAGTGTTGCAGCGTCCTTTGCACGCCTGAGAAGGCGCGCGGATGGCCTGATCGATCCCCAGAAAGACCCGGCAATCTGAACTGACCCCCGAAAGTTGGAGATCAACCTTCGGGGGTTTTCACATCCCGAGGGCCCTTCTTTACGGGGTCGCGGCCCCTGGCGATCAGGTTCGGCAAAAACGTCCGCGACGAGGGGAATATTCCACTCGCCGCATCCGTTAACGTCCTGTCCTGAAATGCCTTCATCACGGAGCCAAATGAATGAGAAAGCTTGTTATCGCCATCTCTATGCTTGCACTCGCGGCATCGGCGGCGTTTGCCGACCCGATACTTGATCGCCAGGGTTTGATGAAGGAGCGTGGAAAGATCGCCGGCGGCCTCGCGAAAGTGGTCAAGGGCGAGGAGCCGTTTGATGCGGCGGCCGTGCTGACACAACTTCAGGCGCTGCAGGCGAATGCCGAGAAATTCGATGCCGATGTGCTGTTCCCGGCAGGCAGCGATACTGGCGACACGACAGCGGCGCCGAAGATCTGGGAAGACATGGCCGGTTTCAAGTCGACCGAGGACAAATATCTCGCCGACATCAAGGCAGCGACCGCCACCGCTCCCGCCGACATCGATACGCTGAAGACGCAGTTTGACGCGATCACTTCCAATTGCGGCACCTGCCACAAGACCTATCGGGTGAAAAAGAGCTGATAGCGGGCGATGCCCTGGCTGAGAAAACTCGTCGGCGCCCTGGTCATTCTGGGAGCAGTCGGCGCGGTCGCCGGGTGGCTGCTGTCGGCACCGGTGAGGCTCGACGGTGAGACGCTGGCCAAGCTGGGGCCCGGCGACGCGGTCAAGGGCAAGCGCATCTTTTATGCCGGCGGTTGTACTTCCTGCCACGCAAAACCGGGCTCGCAAGGGGATGCCCGGCTTCAACTCGTGGGTGGTCTCGCACTCAACACGCCGTTCGGAACCTTCGTACCGCCCAACATTTCGCAAGATCCCAAGGACGGCATCGGCGCCTGGTCGGTCGAGGACCTCGCCAACGCCATGCTGAAGGGCGTCTCGCCCTCGGGCGAGCATTTCTATCCGGCATTTCCCTATGCATCCTACGCGCGCATGAACCCGGCCGACATTGCCGACCTCTACGCCTTCTTGAAGACGTTGCCTGCCGTCGCCGGCAAGGCGCCCGCGAATTCGCTCGGTTTCCCTTTCAACATTCGTCGCGGTATCGGCCTGTGGAAATTGCTCTACCTCCGTGACCAGCCTGTCGTTGCATTTCCCGACGGTACGGCTGGCCCGGTGATGGCCGGCCGCTACTTGGTCGAGGGGCCAGGCCACTGCGGCGAATGTCACACGCCGCGCGACTTTGCCGGCGGCACGAAAAAGAGCGAGTGGCTGGCCGGCGCCGTGGCTGCCGAAGGCAAGGGCGTCGTGCCCAACATCACATCGGGGGAGGGCGGCATTGGCGATTGGTCGGGAGCCGACATCGCCAACTATCTCGAAACCGGCTTCACGCCTGACTTCGATTCCGTTGGCGGCGCCATGGTCGACGTGCAGCGCAACATTGCCCAACTAACGCCAGAGGACCGCACTGCGATCGCCGCCTATCTCAAGGCAATCCCGCCGCATCCAAACGGCTATCCGGCGCGCAAGAAGACGGCGAAGTGAACTGATGCATGTCGCTCAACGTGCACAGCGGTCTTGACCGACATGCACAAAAACCAAGAACCAATGCGCGTCGTTTGACTCCCTACAAAGGATACGCGTCAGTCTTCGTATGTCGGGTGACGGTCGCCCAGAAAATCAAATCCCGTCTCGAAGAAATGATTGTAGTTGCAGGTCAGTTCCTCGCCCGGCGCGATGTCGCGAAGCGCAAAGCTTTCCTCGGGCGAGGAGACGTCGCAATTCGGCTCGTCGGCGTGGTTCATGTAGCGCGCGTCGTCGGCTTCGAAGACGATATAGTTCGGGTCACGCCGGTCGGGATAGGAATAGCGGTCGAGATAACTCTTCACCGGTCCGTCCTCGCGCTCATAAGTCTCGACCTCGATGATCCGGTCGAATCTTGGGTCCAGCTTCCAGATCAGCGTGCCGCGGGGAATGTAATTCTTGGCAAAGACGCCGATGCCCTGGATGGGCGATTTGTCGAGATAGACGTTGACGAGCAGCATGGTGGACCTTTGCGCGATTGGGGGCTGTCGGGCTTGGAAAAGCCGCGCACTGGGTAGCGCGTGGTCATCGCAATTGCGAGTGAAATGAGCAAGGCGGGACTCAAAAAGTCATGATCGCCAGGGCGCTCGGCAGGTCGCGCCGCTCGCCGTCAGCGCTGCTGCAGCGCGAGCCGAACGCCCAGAGCGCAGTAGATGCCGCCTACAACCCTGCCTTGCCACCTCAGCACCGTCGGATTCCGGCGCAGGAAGGTGCCGAGCCGGCCGGCGCTTACCGCAAAGACAACCGTGCTGAAAAGGCCAAGCACGACGAAGATCGTTCCCAACGTCGTCAACTGAAACATCACCGATCCGTTTTCAGGCCGCACGAACTGAGGCAGGAAAGCGAGGAAGAAAAGTGCGGTCTTGGGGTTGAGCACTTCGGTCAGGACAGCCTGTCGAAACGCCTTGCCGGCCGAAATCGCGAGCGCACCGGCAGCCGCGTTGCCCGGCGTTTTCTCGATGATCGCGCGAATGCCGAGATAAACCAGGTAGGCCGCGCCAATGTATTTTATGAGGCTGAACAGCGTCGCCGACGTGGCGATAATCGCCGAAATGCCGACCATTGCCATGACGGTGTGAAACACATCACCGGCCGCGATCCCGGCCCCGGTCGCGATGCCAACCTTGGTTCCCGAACTCGTTGCCCGGGCGATCGTCAGCAGGGTGGCGGGACCCGGAATGAAGACAAAGCCGAGTACGACCGCGATGTAAGCGATCAAGGTGGTGAGATCGATCATTTGTGGGTTTCTCCTGCAATATGCGCCTTGCCCATCACCTTCAGTGCAAAGGAATAGGTATAGGCGATCTCCTCCAGCCGCGAAAACCGGCCGGAAGCACCGGCATGTCCGGAATCCATGTTGATCTTGAACAGCACCGGATTGTCGCCGCTCTTGCGGTCGCGCAGTCGCGCCACCCATTTTGCCGGCTCCCAATAGGTGACGCGCGGATCGGTGAGACCGGCCAGCGCCAGAATCGGCGGATAGTCGAGCGCGGCGACATTGTCATAGGGCGAGTAGGCGGCGATGGTCCGATAATCGTCGGCGGATGCAATCGGATTGCCCCATTCCGGCCATTCCGGCGGCGTCAGCGGCAGGCTGGCGTCGAGCATTGTGGTCAGCACGTCGACGAACGGAACCTCGGCGACGATGCCGCCGAAACAGTCCGGCGCCATGTTGGCGACGGCGCCCACCAGCATGCCGCCGGCCGAACCGCCTTGAGCGACGATCCGCTCATGCGCCGTGTAGCGCTCGGCAACAAGGTGGCGCGCACAGGCTATAAAGTCCGTGAATGTATTCATCTTGTGCGCCCGCTTGCCGTCGTCGTACCAGCCATAGCCCTTGTCCTTGCCGCCACGGACGTGGGCGATGGCGAAGACGAAGCCGCGGTCGACCAGCGAGAACCAGTTGGTGTTGAAGGCGGCCGGCACGGTGATGCCATAGGAACCGTAGCCGTAAAGCAGGCACGGTGCGGATCCATCCAGCGGCGTGTCGCGATGATGCAAAAGCGAGATCGGCACCAGTTCGCCATCGCTGGCCGGCGCCATCAGCCGCCGCGTCACATAATGGTCCGCGTCATGGCCGGACGGTACTTCCTGGGTCTTCAGCAGGACCCGCTCGCGGGTGCGCATATTGTAATCGAACACCTGGGCCGGGGTCGTCATCGACGAGTACGAAAAGCGCATGATCTCGGTGTCGTACTCATAGGAACCCGACAGGCCGAGCGAGAAAGCCTCCTCGTCGAGGGATAGAAGATGCTCCTCGCCGCTGGTGCGGTCGCGCACGTTGATGCGCGGCAGACCTTCCTTGCGTTCAAGCCGGACCATGTGGTCCTTGAAGCCGATCACCGACAGGATCAGCCGGCCGGGCTCGTGCGGCACCAGTTCCTGCCAGTTGGCGCGGACCGGATCGCTCGCCGGCGCCGTCATGATCTTGAAATCCTTGGCGCCGTCTGCATTGGTCAGGATGAAGAAGATGTCGCCGCCTTCTTCCAGATCGTACTGAAGGCCGATCTCGCGCGCCGAGACCAGTTTTGGTTCGGCAAACGGATCGCTGGCGCTTAAGAGGCGGTACTCCGACGTCTCGTGATCGTTGATGCCGATCATGATCCATTCGTTGTTGCGGGTGCCGTCGACATCCATGAAGAAGCCGGGGTCGGTTTCCTCATAGATCAGCCGGTCGCTCTGTGGGCTGTCGCCCAGCGCATGGAACAGCACCTTGGACGGACGGTGATTGGGATCGAGACGAGTGTAGAAGAAGCCGTCATTGCCGGCGCTCCAGACGCCAGAACCACCGGTGTCGGGGATCTGGTCAGCCAATTCCTTGCCATCGGCAAGGTCGCGCACGCGAAGCGTGTAGAATTCGGAGCCCTTGTCGTCGAATGCCCATAAGAGCTTGGCGTGGTCGGCCGAGTGATCGACGCCCCCAAGACGGAAATAGGCCTTGCCCGCGGCCTCCGCGTCGCCGTCGAGCAGGATATGCTCGGCGCCCCCGTCACGCGCCATGCGGAAATAGCGCGGCTGTTCGCCACCAAGCTTGAAGGACGAACCATAGGCATAGGGTCCGTCCTTCATCGGCACGGAAGAATCGTCTTCCTTGATGCGGCCCTTCATCTCCTTGAAAAGCTTCTTTTGCAGTTCGACCGTGTCGGCCATCAGGCTTGAACTGTAGGCGTTCTCTGCCTCGAGTTCGGCGCGGATCCCCGCATCGAGCAATGACGGATCCCGAAACATCTCCTGCCAATTGTCGGCCCGCAGCCAGGCATAGTCGTCGGTTCGCGTGATGCCGTGATGCGTGTCGAAAACCGGCCGCTTCTCGGGCGTTGGCGGGCTGACGTTCGGAAATGCGGATGTCTTGGTCATTGCGTCTCGCTTTGGAAGTATCTTGATAGGGAAGTACCCTGACTCGACATCGTCAACCAGCCGGCGTGGAGACAGGAACAGAAAGTTTGCTATCGCTGGTGCGAGGTCTGGCATGACCCTATGCAGAACGGCAAGTTCGTTATCGGGTGGGCCTATGGCAAATACATCACCCCGCATTGTTTGACGCGGCAGCGGCTAGCTGATCCGGCCGGCCTACAGGCGTGTCGCCTGAATTCTTGCGCGACGGCGGCAACCTCTGGTTTTGTGATAAAATCTGAACAACCAAGCTTGCGCCTGCAATTAGCCAAGAAAAATCAAGCATTGAAACCTGCCTCATGAGCTTCCGGGACTGTAATGGAATGCTGACGTTGCGTCAGGCGTTGCTGGTTGGCGCGAGAAATATCGACAAATTACACGATACACGAAAGATTGAAGCTGATTGGGGGACAAATGATCAACATCGTTCAATATAGCGGGAAGAGCGAATTGACTTACTTGGTTCGCGGGCTCATTGATGTACCCGCGACACGAATCGCAGAAGCTCTGTCTGCGTCAAATTCGTGCGATGCCCTGGCTGTTAAAAGGGCGCGGATCGAAGTAACTCTTGTTGGGGCCTGAAGACCATGGATATTGTCGAAACACCTTCCAGAAACAGCGATGCGCTGATCGAGTTGACCGCCGATGTGGTGGCCGCCTATGTCAGCAACAATCCGGTGCCGGTCGGCGAATTGCCGAACCTGATATCCGATGTCCATACCGCCCTCGGGCGTGTGGGCGGAACCGGCGAACAGCCGCCTGCCGACAAGCAAAAGCCGGCGGTCAACCCGAAGCGCTCGGTTCACGACGACTACATCGTCTGCCTTGAAGACGGCAAGAAGTTCAAGTCGCTGAAGCGCCATCTGATGACCCACTATGACCTGACGCCAGATCAGTATCGCGAAAAGTGGAATCTCGATCCGACCTATCCGATGGTTGCACCCAACTATGCCGCTGCCCGGTCGCAGCTCGCCAAGAAAATGGGTCTCGGCCGCAAGCGCAAGGCGCGGTAATCGCTGCCAGCAGATGTATCGACCCAAACGGCGCCTTCGGGCGCCGTTTGATTTTGCCAGGCGGTAGCCCTGATCGAGTAGAGCGATTCCAGGGAGAGTGTGAAACGCGTTCAGGCAGTCTGCTTGAGCGCCGCCTCGGCGTCGCGCTTGATGCGCTTGACCATCGAACGAAGGCCATTAGCGCGCTGCGGCGACAGATGCTCGTCGAGGCCGAGTTCTTTCAATGTCGCTTCCGCATCGGTCTTCTGGATCTCGCTGGCGGTCCTGCCGGAAAACAGCGCCAGCATGATAGCGACCAGGCCACGCACGATATGAGCGTCCGAATCGCCGGTGAAGGTGACGACCGGATCGGCTCCAGGCCCCTGTTCGGTGGTCAGCCAGACCTGGCTGACGCAGCCCGGCACCTTGTTGGCGGGGTTGCGCTGCTCGTTCGGAAACGGCGGTAGGGCCTCGCCAAGTTCGATGACGTAGCGATAGCGGTCTTCCCATTCCTCAAGGAAGGAAAAATCGTCACGGATAGTCTGGATCGTGGTGGTCATAATGCCGGATATAGTTACGCGGCAGCGCCGCGTCACGGAAAAAACAAGGACACCGCGGGCGTCGAGAGGTCAGACGGCCCACGGTGCGCCGTCGAAACGGCTTAATTCTGTGCCGGTAGGTTGACTGTCTCGGGCAAGACGACGTCCTCCCGCACGCTGCCGGTCATCGTCGATGTGTCAGGGCCGGAGGCGGACTTGTCGTCCAGCATCGATGCCGCGATCTTGGCGGTCTCCTTGGCGCGGGCGGTAATGGTGTGCATCGCCGATTTGCCGGTCTCGCAGACATCGGGCTTGCGTTCGCAAATGCCGGCGATGTCGCCAACAGCTTCGCGTGCGGCAAACAGTGCCTGGATCGGCCCGACGCTTTCACGGCCCGATTCATCGGGTCCAACAGTCAGCGGCAGCGCCAGCAGCACCAGCGAAAACCAGAAAGCCATTCTTATCAGGAAGACCATGCCCTTGCCCTCTCGTCGTGACCGGATCATGCATCCATATGGCATGACCTCTTTTGTGGGCAGGATGTTGGCACACAGGCGCAAAGGACGGCTTGCAGGCAAAGTGAGAATTTTCCTCAAATTTTAGGCAAATTCGAAACGCGCCATTGTGAAATCGATTTGTCTCAAATCCGAATGATTTTTCTTAACGCGGGATAACCATCTATCCGTCTGCTTTTTTTGCTTTTTTGCCAAAACCCGAGAGTCCGGACGCCGCGTGCACTCATCCGACGGGGACCGTCGCCGAATAACCCTCCGTTTACTATGGCTGCATTTGCGCGGGCTTTCGGCTGCCGGCATCCCGATATTTGCCGCAGGCCGGGGCCCTGGTCGGCCCTGCCTTATCCATTCCTTAAACGCTGGATGCGAGTTTCAGAGCCAACCAGAACGATCTGCAAAGCAGAGTTGTCCACAACGATTACGGGTGCGTTGAGTTGAGTTCAATCAAGGCCAGATACGTCGAATTGCCTGGCGCGATTGCCGCCGGTTGCGAACGTATGGTCCATCCGTCCATTCTTGGGCAGAGCGACCGCGAGCGCCAGCGCCGCTTCATCGGCGTCATGCTCGCCGCTCCTTTCTTTGCTGCTGGCGCCGCGGTCACACTGGTTACTTCAGGCATGGGCGTCGCCGTCACCATGGCCGCCATCTTCGCGGCCTTTGGCCTGTGCTGGTTCATCGCCTTGCTGGTTGCGGCAACCGGCAAGATGGCGATAGCAAGTCAGGTCGCCCTGGCAGCGGCAGGCGTTTCTCTCGGCAGTCTGATTGCCGCCGCGGGCGGGCTGAGTTCGCCTGTCGCCATGCTTGTCGTGGCGCTGCCATTCGAAGCCTGGTGGATCGGCGCCTCGCGGCGTGCGGCACTTTGGGGAGCCGTGTCGGCCGCTGCCGCCATCCTGGCTCAGCCTCTGGCTGCAACCGTGTTACCGTTCGCGGGAGCGCAGATTGCTGCATGGCACTGGCTGGTGCCATTGGCCTGGGCGCTCACGCTGATCCCGCGTGCGTCGGTGCTTCGCGACACGACCGATGCATCCGATCTCGTGAAGACTGCCGATAGGCTCGAAGACATTATCGATGCGGTGGTCTTGCGCGTCGCTCGTCATGGCGAGGTTATCGAGGCTTCGCCAAAGGCGCGCACGCTTTTGAAACTGCCGGCCGAACTGCTGTCCGGACACGGCTTCTTCGATCGCATTCATCTGTCGGATCGCGTCTCCTATCTCAGCGCCCTGGCCGACATGCGCGATGGCGCGCTGTCGCGCCGGCTCGAATTGCGCATCAGGCTGCCTCAAAACGGCAACGGCCAAAATGACAACCGCTTGGCGGCCGACAATTACCGGCCGTTTTCGCTCGATCTGGTGCGGGGTGAGGAACAGGGCGACGTCTTCACGCTTGTCCTGCGCGAGAATGACGAGATTGCCCGGCTGCGCGAGGAACTCGCGGTGGCGAATGAGGCGGCCGCGTCCGCCGAGGTGGCGAAGGGGCGCTTCCTGGCGGTGGTGAGCCATGAATTGCGCACGCCGTTGAATGCCATCATCGGCTTCTCGGACATGCTGTTGCATGAGATGTTCGGCGCATTCAAGGATCCGCGGCAGAAGGAATATGTCGGCTTGGTGAGGGATTCGGGCCAGCATCTGCTTGCCGTCGTGACCTCGATACTCGACGTGTCCAGGATAGAATCGGGCGTCTATGCGACCGAACCGGAGCCGTTCCGGTTCGCGGAAGCGGTCGACATGTGCCAGTCCATGATGCAGGTGCAGGCGCGGGCCAAGAACATCGATCTGCAGGCGCAGATCGCGCCGGACGCTGGCGACATCAATGCCGATCGGCGTGCCGTGCAGCAGATGCTCATCAACCTCGTCTCCAATGCGATCAAGTTCACCCCCGATGGTGGCGATGTCGTCGTCGGCGCCAAGCGGATCGGCTCGCGTCTGCATTTCTGGGTCAGGGACACCGGCATCGGTATCGCCGAGGAGGATTTTGCCAATCTAGGCAAGCCCTTCATGCAGATCCAGAACGACTATACCCGCCGTTTCGAAGGGACAGGTCTTGGCCTTTCGCTGGTCAAGGGCCTGGTGGCCTTGCACGACGGCACGATGTCCATCGAAAGCATGCCGGGCGAGGGCACCACGGTGACCATCAGCCTGCCGGTGAACGGACCGAAGGGACGTCAGGCGGAGAAGGCCGGAGTGCTGACCATGCCTGTGGCTATGGCGAAAGGGGACAGAAATGGCTCGCTCCGCAAGACAGCCTAAGAAGGCGGTCAAGCGCCGCAGCAATGCCTTTCAGGATGGCGCCGTCGCCGTCGGCGGCATGATTTCGCGCAATCCCGTCCTGGTGGGTGGCTCGACGGCATTCCTGGTGACGCTGTTCTACGTTTCCGCGAATGCCTTGTGGTATCAGCCTTTCCCGCATGCCGGCGCGTTCTTTGCGACCCGCAGCATCGCGGGCTTTCCACGCGCAACGTCGGACGAACCGGAGACGACATTCAACATCGTGCGGCCATCCGGCGCGCCGGCACCGATCAAGGGCGATCCGGTGGTCGAGCAGGTGCAAGGCATTCTCAAGGATCTCGATTTCTATTCCGGAACGGTCGACGGCATTTCCGGGCCCAACACGCGTAAGGCCATCCAGGCTTATCAGCAGACGGTCGGGCTCAACACGTCCGGCGAGATCGACGCACTGCTGCTGGATCAATTGGGCGCGACGCCGAAAACCGCCTCCGTCGTACCCAGACCGCAGCCGCGCCCGGATACGCCGGTCGCCGTTCCGGTGTCTTTACAGACGAATTCCGGGCAGACGAATGCCGAGCAGACGAATGCCGGCCAAACGAATGCCGCGCAGGCGCCCGATGCCCGCATCGTCAAGATCCAGGCCGGGCTCAAGGCGTTCGGCAATGACGATATGCAGCTGGACGGCGTCGTCGGCGCGCGCACCAAATCTGCGATCAAGGAATTCCAGTCGCTGTTCGGGCTGCCGCAGACAGGCGAGCCCGATGAGATCGTCTACGTCAAGATGCGCGAGATCGGCCTCACCAACTGACGGCTGAAACGACGGCTCGCCGAGCGGCTGAAATATCGATAGAGCCCATTGTTACCATGCATGTCGTTGTCTCAAAACCGGGGCACATTTAGGCGACATGCATTAGCGGAGTTCTCTCATGCGCGTCACATCGGATCTATGGGTCTCGGCCCTGTTGCGCCGGGTTTTCAGCGCTGGCGGATTTGCAGCCGTGGTCAAGCGCGGTGCGACCGAGGCCGGCGCTGTGTTCGTCGTGACGCGGGGCAGGCTGGGCGAGGTTGCCCTGTTCGGCCCGGCGCCGCAGACCAGCTACGATTCGGCCAAGCCCGACGAGCGGTTTTTCACTCTGCTCGGGGCCGGCGACGATGCCGCCTTGCTCGATGCCAGGCTGGAAAGGGAGAAAAAATTCGATCCCGACATCTGGGTGGTCGAGATCGAGGCCGGCACAGTGCCGGTCGAGGAGCTTATTTCCGTGAAGACGCCCTGAAGCTTGAGGAAGTCGCCGCATTGTCAGTGTTCGATGCCGTGTGGGTGTCGCTGTTTGCGGGTCCTGCCTCGCGACCGACCCTTGAAGGGATTTCCGATTTCCAGAGCCGCACCTTGTCGGCGGCCGCTTCGCGGTGCAGGAGCCGGTAGCGGTCGAGAAAGGTGCGGATTGCCTGCGGGTCCGGGAACTGGCTGGGGTAGACCGCGACCGTGATCAGGAATGCCCTGTCCTCGCTGAGGTCGAGCGCGCGCAGTGCGGCAAGCAGCGACGCATAGTTCTGGCTGGCAATGAGCGCGCGCGCGATCGAGAAATCGATATCGAGCGCGTCGGCGAGTGCGGTCTGGAAGAACGCGGCGTTTCCCGTCAGCGCCGTCTCGCGCAATTTCACATAGGTATCCGCGCCTGTGAGAGAATCGGCGCTCATTGCCGTTGCCTCGTCGCCGGTGCGCATCATGGAACGTAGCCTGCGCCGCGCGCTTTCGGAGGCAATGCCGGCCACCTGTCCTCTTCCGGGCTGTTCGGCGGCAGGTTCGGTGCTGGCAGGCGCGATCTTGTCTGCCGTGATGGCGTCCGCTTCCGGCTCCCGCTTTCGCACAAGAGTTGGCCTCTCGAGCGCCCGGATCAGATCGGCGATGGTCGGGTTCAGGTCCTTGCGGCGCGCGATGGCTCGTGCATGCGGCAGTCCGTGCCGACCGATCAGCGCGATGAGATCGATGTTGCTGACGGCGCGTGAGCGGATGAGCAAGGGAGCGGCAATGTCGACCGGTTCCTCGCAGAGGCGGCGCACCAAAGCGGGCGGGGCATATTCGCATTCGGAAAGGGCAGCCGCCACGTAACGGCGAGATTCGACGGACACATCGTCGAACAGCGGCAGCGTCAAGTCTTCGAGCTGGCCGATCTCACGGCGCGAAGGGCGGGTGAGCGAGCAGAATGCCGACACCGCGGCGCGGAACAGCCTTTCGGCCTTTCCCGAATCTTTTCGTACCGCGATTTGCCTGAAGTCCGAAGATGACACGAAGGATACGCCCGACAACACACACAAGCTCGGCCACGCTCGACCGGGACGGTGCCGGTTTCGCGAGTGCCCCGGCCAGGACGTCCTGACCTCTAGACAAAGATCAATTTAGCGACGATCCGTTAGCGCTCCGTTAACCCTCTGCCGGCCTTAATGATATTTGGAGGCGTTGCGTTGTGCTCCGGGGAAACCGAGAGGAATGCGCGAACCATGGGCATGGTACTGTCTTTCGTGCCGCGAACGGCACCAAGCAATCGAGCAAAGCAAGTCGCCGAAATGCCGGCGGCGGTGATCATCTTTCCCGGCATCCGCTACGAGCGGTCTCATGCCGGCGAGGTGCGGCCGGTCGACCCCGACAAACCGGGATCGCCAGGGAGCAAGCCGGTTCCGCACCACTAGAGCAGTTCACCGTTTCACGGAAACGGCGAGCCGCTCTAACCCTTTGTTTTGACGCAATTCCGGACGGAAAACCGTTTCACACTTTCCTGGAATTGCTCTAGAAGTCCTGCAGCTCGCAGGAACTCTGCGCGAAGAAGCGTGACACGCTCGGCTTCCAGCTGTCATCGGGCACGAAGGCACGGATGACGAAGATGCCTTCCTCGATCGGCGCTTCGACAAAGATCGCTCCCTGAAGCTCCTCGGGAAGCTCCTTGCGCACGTCGATCATCTGCGCCGGCGTCAGCACGACGGCATCCAGCACGCCACCGGTCGCGGTGTGGTCGTTGAAGGAATAGATGTTATGGCCGCTGCGGTCATAGACCGACACCGACCAGAACGGAACATGTCCAGGTGCCTTGATCCGGACCATGCCCTCGCCCAGGTCGAACCGGCACGCCGTTGCGTAAAACAGCGGATCGACGGATTTCACCACGGGCGCGCCACCAGCTTCGGCATCGAGCCGGGTCATCTTGTAGAGATCCGACGCCATGGACAGACGCGACCAGGCGTCGCGTTCGGAAAATTCAGGCACCAGAAACAAGACGACGATGTGCACGATGCCGGCGCCGAGCAGGCCGAGCAGGACCGCATGAAAAACCCTACGCATCGCCGCATACAAACTACGCATCGCAGCCGACCTTTACGATCCGCGGCAGCGAAACGTCCGAGAGGCCGGTGCTGCTGGCGATCGGCGTGTCGTAGAAGGTCAGCACGAAATACATCCTGCCGAAACCGTCGGTCAGCAGCCAGTTGCCCGGCATCGGGCGATGGCCGGCGGAAATGATGACCGAATTGTCGGGCTGCCGCACAACCCCATAGGATTGCAGCGCCGCAAGTCGGGGTCTGCTGGTTTCGACCACGCCGAGCGACTGGTCGGCGGCATAGAGCGTCCAGAACCGTGCCGTCGGAAAACCACCCTCGATCGTGTAGGTGCATTCGCGCTTGAGCTCGGCGCCGCCCGCGTCGCGCTCGGCCACGAAGGACAAGCCTTCGGCGCGGCCGAGCGCAAGCACGCCCTCGCGCGCCACGCGGGCCTTGGAATAAGGATCGGCGGACGGCGTGCCGATGTCGGGAAAGGCCCTCCATTGGCCGATCCGGATGGCGCCGACACCATCCTGGACCTTGAGCGCATACCAGACGCTGCCGCCGCCGCCGACGATGGCTATGGCAAGCGAAAGCAGCGTCAGGAAGGCATTCTTGAGCATGAGGGGCCGGGGACAAGAAGAGTTGCCGCTCGGAGATATCGCGGCGTGGGGGCTTGTGGCAAGCGGCGGGCGTGGGATTACAGGGCAACGAACCAGGGTTGACGGGTTCCTTCGCAGCCTTCGCTGGCGCGTAGGCTGACGGAGCATCAAACGAAAAACCCGCCTGCGCGGCGGGTCACTGGCGCAAATCAGCACCATAGATAAATTTGTACCATAGCTGAGGTCACGAAGTCAAGAAAAAATTCCTATCGTGAAAAGCTGCCGGCACAAAGCTGCCGACACCGCCGAACTGGCTGTCGTCAGGTCTTTCGTCAACTTGAGTTCGGAGCCCTACGTGGGATTGCCGACAAGCGTTGTGGTTAGGCGCTGCTTTCGCTTCTCCACCGGGCAGAGGGAAGAGGCAAGCCAATCACAGTGCCGACAGCGTCTCCGGCGGTTGGGGCGCATTGAGGACGGGCGCCGACTGGAACAGCCTGGACATGTCTCGCAACGTCTGCGTCGTCCGGCTGGACAGCACCGCCGGCCGTTCGGCCGCGGCATCGGCCGCCGCCTGCGCGTCGCTCTTCTTCTGCGCTTCCTCCGCCTTGGCAGCGACCTCCTCATCGACAAAGGGCTTGTCGATGCCGGGAATCGGCTTCAGGTCGATGTTCTGGTGCGCGTAGACCATCAATCGCTGCCACACCATCGCCGGCAGCGAGCCGCCCGTCATGTTCTTCGTCGGCGTGAAGTCGTCGTTGCCCATCCACACCGCTGCCGTGTAGTTGCCGGTGAAGCCGACAAACCAGGCATCGCGGTAGGATTGCGTCGTGCCGGTCTTGCCGGCGACGACGATGTTCGGGAGTTGGGCCCGCCGTGCCGTGCCCATCACCGGTACCGCCGCCAGCATGGTGTTCATCGATTTCAGCGCTTGCTCGGACAGAACCCGATGTGGCGGCGGCGCATCCTTGGCGAAATCATAGACCACGTCGCCGGTGCGGGTCACCAACTGGGTGATGCCGTGCCGCGAGCCGACGAAGCCGTTATCGGCGAACACGCTGTAGCCCGTCGCCTGGTCCATCACCGTCATGCCGGAAGTGCCGAGCACCATCGTCTTGTGCGATTCGAGCGGCGATTCCACACCCATCGCCTCGGCCATGGCCTTGATCGGGCCAATGCCGAGATAGTCCTTGGCCAGGCGCACCGGCACGGTGTTGATCGACTTGGCCATTGCCACGATCAGCGTGACATTGCCCGCCGAGCCGCCGCTGTAATTGTGCGGCGACCAACTGCCCCAACTGATCGGGCCGCCGGAAATGATGGAATTGGGCGTGAAACCGTGTTCCATCGCTGTTGCATAGACATAGGGCTTGAACGATGAGCCGGTCTGGCGAAGCGCCTTGGTGGCGCGGTTGAACTGGCTGGCGCCATAGTCGCGGCCGCCAACGATGGCTCTCACGGCGCCGTTGGTTTCGATGACGACCACCGCGCCCTCGGTGACGTTATATTCCTTGCCGAACTGGCGCAGGTGGAATTCCACAGATTCTTCCGCCGCCTTCTGGATGTTGGCGTCGAAGGTGGTGTGGGCAACGAGCGAATGCTGACCCGGTTTTGCGATCTTCTTGACCTCGTCGAACGCCCAATCGAGGTAATAGTCCGGGCTCTTCTGTTCGCCGCGATCGACGACGTCGGCCGGGTGCAGCCTTGCCTGCAAAACCTGGCCCTCGGTCATGAAACCGGAATCGACAAGGTTGGACAGCACCACATTGGCGCGCGCACGCGCCGCCGGCAGGTTGATATGCGGCGCATATTTGGTCGGTGCCTTGAACAGGCCGGCCAGCATCGCCGCCTCGGCGAGGTTCAGGTCCTTGACGCCTTTGCCGAAATAGAAGTCCGCGGCCGCCTCGATGCCGAACGTGCCGCCGCCCATATACGCGCGGTCGAGATAGAGTTGCAGGATTTCCTTCTTCGACAGATTGGCCTCGAGCCACAGCGACAGGAAAGCTTCCTTGATCTTGCGCTCCAATGTGCGCTCATTTGTCAGGAACAGGTTCTTGGCCAGCTGCTGGGTGATGCTTGAGCCGCCCTGGACGACGGAATTTGCCCGCACATTCTCGAAGATCGCGCGTGAAAGGCCCAGCACATCGATGCCGTAGTGATCGAAGAAGCGGCGATCCTCCGTGGCGAGAACCGCCTTGATCACATGATCGGGCATCTCGTCGACCGGCACGGAATCGCGCTGGATGATGCCGCGCTGGCCGATCTCGTTGCCGTAGCGATCGAGGAAGGTGACCGCGAAGTCGCCCTGGGCGCGCCAGTCGCCGGCTGTGTCCTGGAAAGCTGGAATGGCCAGCGCCAGCATCACCACAATGCCGCCGGCGCCGAGCGTGAAACCTTCGCTCAGCAGTTCGATGATCCCGCGACGCCAGCCGCTGACGCGGAAGCGCCGCGAAAAGATCGTCGCGGATTCCCAGAATTGGCGCGCCTTGAAACCGATCTCGTAGAGCGAGGAATCGATCCACGCGTCAAGCGCCAGCAGCCGGGTGGCGATCGGACCTCTTCTCTTGCGTGGTTCAGGACTGGCCATTCGGAAATCCGGCTCGCGATTGCACGACCTGAGGACCGCAAACCGGCAATTTCAGGGCGATGTGCCGTCCCGACTATTCATCCATTTTCCGACACCCACAAGGGCGGTGAGGACACAGCTGCAAGGTTTGTTGGTGCAAGGGCAAGGGCAGGCATGAATGGCGATCGCCGCCGCCTCGAAACCGGGCGCCTCGAGCTCGCCGGCCCGAGGTTGGCGCAATCAGCCTGCCAGAGCAGTGCCTTGAACGATCATCGCGGCGAGGCTGCCGCGATAGCCGCCTGGAGCAGAACCCGCGCGCCGGTAATCGCGTCGGCGGGCTCCACATATTCTGCCTCGTTGTGGCTCAGCCCGTCACGGCACGGCACAAAAATCATCGCGGCAGGCGCCACCCGGGCGAGGAACAGCGCATCATGGAATGCCCCCGATATCATCTGCTTGTGCGGCAGCCGCAGGGAATTGACGGCCTCCTGGACGGTTTTGACCATATCGGGAGAGAATGCCGCCCCGGGCATGTCGAACGACCGCCTGATCATTGCCGTGCAATGCTGAGCCTCTGCCTCCGCCGCGCAGACCTGGCGCAGTTCGGCTTCGATGGCATCGAGCCGCTCTACCTGCGGGTGTCTGATGTCGACGGCGAAGACCACCGACTGCGGTATGGCATTGATCGACCCCGGCTTGGCGGTGACCCGGCCCACCGTCAGCCTTGCGCTGCTGTCGAACGGCATGACCGTCGTCTGCAGCCTGTGCATCGCGGCAACGGCCGCGACCATCGGATCCCTGCGGTAGGCAAGGTCGGTTGTGCCGGCGTGGCCGGCAGCGCCCTCAATGGAGACTTCCAGCCACCGAGTGCCTTGCACGGCGGTGACGATACCGATCGGCAGCCCCTCCTTTTCCAGTGATGGTCCCTGTTCGATATGGAGCTCGATAAAGCCGGAGATCGGCATGCCGAGAGGGCGGAGGATTGCCTCTGGCAAGGCGGAGATGGTTGCCGCGAGTTCCTCTGCGAGGGACGCACCGTCGCTGCCGACTATGGATTGCCATGCTGAAATATCGGCCCCAGTGAAGGCCATGGAGCCCATGACGCCCGGCGCGAACCGGCTACCTTCTTCATTGGCCCAGGCGACGACCTCGATCGGCATTCGAGTTTCGGCCTTCGCGTCCTCCACGGCTTCGAGCGTCTCGAAGGCGGAAAGCGTGCCGAGCGCTCCGTCGAAGCGCCCGCCGGTGGGCTGGCTGTCGAGATGGCTGCCGATCAGCAGCGGCGGCAGCGTGGCATCCATCCCCTCGCGGCGGATGAAGAGGTTCGCCATGGCGTCCTGAAAAACCGCGAAACCACGCTCGAGCGCCACTTCCGCCAGCAGGCGCCGGGCGCTGCGATCCTCAATGCTGAATGCCTGACGGTTTACGCCGCCGGCTCGCGTCGCGCCGATCCGGGCGAAAGCATCGAGGCGGCCCAGCAGCCGCTCGCCGTCGATCTCCGGCACCAAAGTCACCGCTTGAGGCCTCGGATAAAGCCGTTCACCCGTTGAGGGTCGACCTGGTTCCACCAGACGCCATCGTGCTTAAGCGAACTGGCGACAATGACGCCGTCGACGATGTCGAGGATATCGTTGGCGTTGTCGGTCGTCACCCCGCTGCCGACAAGCGTCGGGAGTCCGGCGGCGTCCTTGATCATCCTGATGTAGCCGAGATCAGCGGCGTGGCCGGTGCGCTGGCCAGTGGCGATCACCGCGTCGGCATCGAAGAACACCAGGTCCTTGACCTGTTCCTCGACCGGCCGGTCGCCGACGATGGCGTGCGCGCCATGCTTGACATGGGCATCGGCGAAGATGCGGATGCCGTTGGCCCTGAGCCTGGCGCGGAAGCGCATGGCGCGCGCCGCCTCACCTTCGATGAGGCCCTCATTGGCGACATAGGCGTTGGCCCACTGATTGACGCGGACGAAGGAAGCTCCGGAGGCACTGGCGATCGAAAGCGCGGGAATGGAAGCATTGGCAAGCACGTTGATACCGATCGGCCGGCCGAGTTCCCTGCGGATCCGGTCTGAGACGACGGACATGTAGGCGGAAGTTTCCGGCCCGATATCATCAGGCTTGGCAAACGGAACGTCGCCGTGGTTCTCGACGATCACGCCATCGCAACCGCCATGCAGATAGGCTTTGGCGTCGTCGAGGCCACGTTGATAGATGGCCTCGACCGCTTCGCCATCATAGCGCGGCGCACCTGGCAGGGGTGCCAGATGAACAACGCCGATCACCACCTTGCTTCTGCCGAAGATCGACTGCAGCGCATCATTCGTCACCTGGCCGACCGGTTTGGAGGATTTTGTCATGCGGTTTCCGCTTCCGTCGTTTCCATGAGCAGTTTCATCTCCTGCCTGTCGGGGCAGGAGCCGAGCGTGCCGGCGCGTCCGACCGAGATCGCTGCGGCACGGACCGCGATCCGCGCTGCCACGGCGAGGTCCATGCCGGCTGCAAGACAGCCGGCGAGGCAACCGCAGAAGACATCGCCTGCGCCGCTGGTGTCTACCACAGCCACCCTCGGCGCCACGAACCGGTCAATCCGTCCTGCGCCATCGCCGACCAGGCAGCCGAGCGCGCCAAGCGTCACGATAGCGGTTCCTGCGCCTTGGCGGATCAGTTCGCGGGCTGCCGCGTCGGGATTGCTCATTCCGGTCAGTTGCGCCGCTTCGCCGGCATTTGCGATGGCGACGCTGACGTCGCTCAAACCCGGTGTATTGCCGGCCGCAAGCGGGCTTGGATTGAAGATCGTCATTGCCCCCGCACCCCGCGCTACCTTTAGGCAAGCGGTCGTTACATCCGGATCCAGGTTACCCTGAACCACGACGATGTCGCCGTGTTCGATCGAGCGGATAAAATCGCCGTCGGCCAGGGGATCGAAGGCTGCGGCGCAACTGGCGCCGGTGACGATGAGGTTCTCGCCCCGCGCATCGACCATGATGGTCGACCGGTCGCTGGGCAGTTGCAGCATCGTCAGATGGCTGGCATCGAGATCGCGGCTCAACTGCTTTGTGATCCAGGCTCCGGCGGCATCGTTGCCGATCGCCGCACGGAAGCGGACATCGGCTCCGGTGCGCGCCGCGGCCACCGCCTGGTTCGCACCCTTGCCGCCAAGCCCGTCGGCATGCTCCGAAGCGTTCAGCGTCTCGCCTGGCGCCGGAAAACGGTCCAGGCGAAACGTCGTATCGACGCAAACATTGCCGACGACATGGACGCGCATGGCTAGTCCCTGGCCGTTGCCCAGCCCAGCATCTGTTCGAACAGCGTCTTGTAGCCATTCCAGGCGATGAAGCCGGGCGGCAGCCAATGCGGGCCGACATCAGAGGTCCAGGCGACGGTGCGGCCCTGGCCATATTTGCCGGTCACCAGCAGTGGCATCGAGCGGTAGTCGGAGGAAACGGTGGCGAGAACTTCCGCACCATCCTTGACCGTGACTTCGTTGAAGCCGAGCAGGATCGGCCAATCCTTGCCGAGGCCCTTAAGGATCGGATGGCTCTGCGGGCCGACAACGACCGGCGCATAGCCTTCCGGAACCTCGACGCGGTCGTCCACCGGCAGGCAGGTGACCGGCAGAACGTCCTCGACCGGCGTCTTGTGATAGCGCGCGCCCCCATTGATGCCCTGGAAGCTGTAATAGCCGCCGAACATCAACAGGCCACCGCCATTGCCGACATAGTCGCGCAACAGGCGCAGCCGGTTCGGAGTTGGTTTGGAGTGGACCCAGGTGTCCGGGTGGAGCAACAGCGTGTTGGCACCAAGATCGGAAAGCACGACCGCGTCGTAGGCCGAAAGCGTTTCCAAGGTCTGCGGAAAGTTCCGCTGTGCCTCATGCGCCGGCATGAAGGTGACGTCGAACGGACCGTCCTTCAGCGCGGCCAGCAGTTCGTCGGCACCGGTGTGATAGGTCACGGTCGGAAACTGGTCGAAGCCTTTGATGTGGGTCGCGGTCGAGACCCAGGACTCGCCTGCGAGAAGAATTTTCTTCCTGGACATATAGACTCCTGCCTTGTTTGGAGCCGCGGCTCAGAGGCCCTCGGCGAACACAGTCTTTGGATTGTCGACGAGCATCGTATCGATTGCCGATTGTTCGACACCATGGCGCTTCAGTCTCGGCACGAAATGCTTGAGGATGAAGCCGTAGCCGAAGCCGCCGAAGCGGGTCAGCATGATCTTGAGAAAAACATCCTGCGACAGCAGAATCCGGTCGAGCAGCCCCATGTCGATCAGCGAACGGATCGCCCGTGCATTCTGCTCGTCGGACGGCGACTGCGCATCCTGGTCGGCATAATAGAAATCCATGCCGATCATGTCGTATTCCAGGAAGGCGCCGCGCGCGGCGAGGCTTTGCTGATAGGCAAGATCGTTGTGGCTCGGGTTCATGTGGCAAAGCACCGTATGCCGGAGATCGGCGCCTTCCGCCTCGACCACGTCGAGCACGTCATGCGCCAGCCGCTCCCAGCCGGGCAGATGAATGGTCAGCGGCACGCCGGTGATCTTGGCCGCGCGGGCCGAAGCCCGCAGTGACTTGCGTTCCTCGTCGGTGAAATCCTTGCTGACGCCGACCTCGCCGATGATGCCGGCCATGATTTCGGGTTGCGTCGATCCGCCGCCGACGTCGTTGACAAGGAATTCGGTGACCTCGTCGACGTCCATCGCTTTCAGCCAGACGGGGTGGGTGTGCTGCAGGTAAAAACCTGTCCCCATGACGATCCGCAACCCCGAGGCGCGGGCAATGCGTGCGAGCTTCACCGGATCGCGGCCAATGCCGATATTGGTCGCATCGACCACGGTGTGGCCGCCGAGCGCCCGGTATTTCGCCAGCTCCGAAAGCGCCAGATCGCTATCGTCGAGCGAGACGTTGTCGCGGTTCATGTAAGGGTTCATCCGCAGCTCGCCGATGATCTCCATGCTGACGGGCTGCTCGGCGATCTTCTTCTCGTCGGGATGGCAGGGGCATTTCCACGATTTCGCGCCATCGATCAGGATATGCTCGTGCATCAGCGTCACGCCCATGTCGGCGATCGCGACGGGGCCGGTAACGGTCATCACGGTGCCGGAGCGGACACCGATGGGCGCCCGTTCCCTTGGTTTGTCGTCGAACAGATGATCCATGTCAGCGGCTCCGCGTTGCGCCCTTGAACAGCCGGAAATTCAGCCAGATGGCAACGAGGATGATTGTGCCGGTGACGATCGGCGTCAGGAAGGGCGACATGTGCGCCAGGATCAGGCCGTTGCCGATAACGGCGACGGTCAACGCGCCGAGCACGGTGCCGATGATCGTGCCGCGCCCGCCGAACAGGCTGGTGCCGCCAAGCACCACGGCGGCGATGACATCGAGTTCGAAACCCTGGCCGGAATTCGACGAGCCGGAACCGAGCCGGGCGGCAAGAACAATGCCTGCCACCGCCGCCGCCATGCCTGACAGGACATAGACGAACAGCGTCATGAAGCGCGTATCGACACCGGCGCGGCGCACGGCTTCGGCATTGGCCCCGATGCCTGTGACATAGCGCCCGAATGGCGTCTGGTTGAATGCGAGATAGGCGACGATCAGGACGACAAGGGCGAGCAGTGCCGGTACCGGCACACCGAGAAACCAGGCCCTGCCGATGTTGACGAAGAAACTGGTCGGCTCAACCGGGATAGAATAGCCACCGGTGATCAGCAACGCCACGCCGCGGATGATCGAGAGTCCGGCAAGTGTGACGATAAAGGCCGGTATCCGCTCATAGGCGATGAAGAAGCCCTGCAAAACCCCGATCGCCGCGCCGAGTGCCAGCATGGCAACGACGACGAGCGGCCACGGCAATCCGGACTGCAGCAAGACAGCCGACAGCGTCGCCGTCAGCGCCAGCACGGACCCGACCGAGAGGTCGATACCGCCGGTGGTGATGACGAAGGTCATGGCTGCCGCAACGATCAGCAGCGGCGCCGACTGGCGCACGATGTTGAGCAGATTGGGCGCTGTCAGGAAGGAGCCGGTGGTCAGCGAGAAGACCACGCAGACGACGAGGAAGAACAGGGCTATCGAGACGACGCTGCCATTGGTTATCGCCATGTCCTTCCAGGTGGTGTTGTGGACGCGTTTGGGCGGCGAGGCGCTGATATCCCTGGGTGATGACGTGACATTCATGGCTGCGCTGCCTCATCACGGCTGGCGCGGGCCGAACGCGCCGTGAATTTGCGGCCGACGATGAGGTTGACGACCTCTTCGATGCTGGTGTCGCCGATCTTGCGTTCGGCGACATTGCAACCCTCATACATGACCTGGATGCGATCGCAGACCAGGAACAGATCCTGCAGCCGATGGGTGATGAGGATGACGCTGACGCCGCGGGCGCTGACGGCGCGGATGAGCTCCAGAACCGCTTCGACTTCTGCCACCGCAAGGGCCGCCGTCGGTTCGTCCATGATCAGCACCGATGGATCGAAAGAGGCGGCGCGGCCGATGGCAATCGACTGGCGCTGCCCACCGGACAGGTTTTCGACCTTGAGCCTGGTATCGGCGATGACGATGCCGAGCCGGTCGAGCATCTCACGCGTCTGATCATGCATGCGCTTGTTGTCGAGAAAGGGGACGCCGAGAACGCGGCGGCGCGGCTCGCGGCCGAGGAAGAGATTGCCCGCCACATCAATCGTGTCGCAGAGTGAAAGATCCTGATAGACCATCTCCACCCGTGCGGCGCGGGCATCGGCCGGTGAGGAAAAGGAGACAGCCTTGCCGTCGATCTCGATGGTGCCGGAGTCCGGAATGACCGCACCGGACAGAACCTTGCTCAAGGTGGATTTGCCGGCTCCATTGTCGCCGACCAGGCCAAGCACCTCGCCAGGCTTCAGGTCCAGCGAAACATCGTCCAGCGTCTGGATGGGGCCGTATCGTTTGGAAATACCGGTCATCCTGACGCGGTAGGATTCGCCATCGCTCATCACGGTTCCAGTTCTCAAGCCAGCAAGTTCAATCGGTCGCCGCGACCCCCACACAACCCAACAGGGATATAGACGCCCCGACGCGCCGGGTCGGTACTACAATAAAAAAATCATGGAAAATAACAAAAATTAAATGGTAAACAAAGTTTAAAGAA
>NZ_JAMYUW010000034.1:0-73545 GCF_040323315.1 Mesorhizobium sp. M0047
GACAAGAGATTGCCTAAACAAGCCTGTGTCGAGGACCCGACGAATCTGACACAATGTCGGACGGCGTCAATTCAGACCGCTATATATTGACGTCGCCGGACAGGCACAACGGCAGGCGACCTCTTCTCGCGCATATGGCACAGGGCTGTCCGGGGAACTGTCTGTGAATGGAGTGCCTTGGGCGCATGCACTGTACGCGGGGGACGAGGCAGCTGGCCGAGCCTACCAATTCGCGCCACTTCCAGGCAATTTTGATGGGGAGGCCAAAGACGAGTCGTTCAGGAGTAACTGCCACCCGCCGCTGGGTGCGATGTCAGCGCAGGCCTACTCAAGGGCGGGTAGCGTTTTTTTTGAACCGCAGCCCCTTCGCGACGCCCTCATGGTGGAGGCTGCCCAATTTCTGAAAATCGGCCGATATCGCCGCCTTCCGTCTTGCTCTCGGGTCTCAGGCAGGCTCGGTCGCCGTTATACAAGTGCCGAATGTCGATCGGGGCGTGAAGACGGGATCTGGGAATTATTGAAGGAAGCAGTCGGACTCACATAACGCGGAATCCGGTTGAATGACGCGTGAATTCCGTTTCCCCGCGAAGCAATCTGTCCACTTTCTCGCAGGGTGCCGACACCAACTATCGGTTTGTCGAGTCCGTGACACGTGGCGGTCGGCTTCGCTGCTGATGCACTTTCATTTAAGGCTTTGAATCATCTGTAGAACATTTTTCCTGACGCTCCTTCAACTCAGTTGGCACGACTTTTGAAGTCCTTGCGGCTAGGCAGCAGGAACCATCGGCAGGTGGCAGAAAGCGCCCAGCGTATTTGCCTAGCACTTGGCCAAAGGAAGCGTAATGGACGAGAGGATGCCTTCTGTGGCAAATGGCGAAACTCAGGCGCGCGGCGCGCAGCGCGCAGCTTTGGGAATTCAATGCGCAATGCGCTCAATCGGTGGGACGCTGCCTGTCGCGGAGAGCCTTCTTGAACGAGATGGATTATTGCGGGCGTGCGATGACCACCAAGCCTGGCTTCCCTTCGGTGTCACGCCACGTACCGACCGGCGTCGTGCACCTGCCGGAAAATCGGAGTCACATCGAAGTGCTGGACGAAACCGGCACCCGACATCGAATCGATGCTCCCTCCGGTACCATAAGGCAGGTCGCGGCCGCCCTGGCGATTTCGCCTGCATCGGACGGACTGGAGAATACTTTGCGCAACGTCTTTGAACCTGAGCGATCGTACTGGCGCAGCACGGGGGCTCGGGCACTCAACAGAGGAAGAGGCTTCGGCAAATGCTCGCACCACGATTCAGATTGAAACTTCGGGCATCAAGTGGCACGCCGGGCGCAGCTCAAGGCGCGGCCTTGTACGATGTTGCGCATGGCCATCAAATCAGGACCACAGAGCCGTTCTCTCTGGTCGAGAAGGTTATCCTTGGTGTCGCGTACCGGACGCTTAAGGTCGTCGGCTACAAGGTGTCGGACCCTTCGGAGGCAGAAACGCAGCTATCCATCTTGCGGTCGCTCAGAGCGACGCCGACTTTACCGCCCAAAGCAGTGTTCGCATCGCTGACGCAGTGGATGGACCGCGATCACGCGGGAGAAGGTATCCGCGGCAACCCGGTCTGCCGCAACGAAGTCGAGACGCCGATGCTGCGCACCGGCTTCGCCGTCCGCGGGCTGGGCCCGAATACGGCGATGGCCGACCTGGTCGACTCGGTGCCGCTTGGTCGGATCGCGCGGCCGGAAGACATCGCGGATGTTGTCCTGTTCTTGGCGTCCGATGCCGCGCGTTACATGTGCGGCGCGCTTGTTGAGGTGAACGGCGGAAAGGCTGTCGCATGACCTGCTTCGCCGGGAAGGTCGCCCTGGTGACCGGTGCCAGCAGCGGCATTGGGGCGGCAATCGCCGAGAGGCTTGCCGGCGAGGGAGCCAGGGTCTTTGCGGTTCAGCTTGAGGAGGCCAGCCGTATAGAAACAATAGTCGCGGACCTTTGCGACCCCGACGTTCCGGCCGTGATTATTGACGATGTCGTTCGACAGGCCGGCCGGCTCGATATTCTCGTCAACAACGCGGGGCGCATGGTTGAAGCGAAAGTGGATGAGACGGGGCTGGACGAGTGGCGACGCACAATGGCGCTCAACCTTGATGCTCCTTTCCTGCTTATCCGTCGCGCCATGCCTCATCTTCGCAAAAGCCGTGGCGCCATTGTCAATATCGGCTCGATAGAGGGATTGGCGTCCAATCCCGGGCACGCGGCCTATTGTGCCTCGAAGGCAGGGCTGCATGGTCTGACGCGTGCCGTGGCGGTGGATGGCGGGGCAGACGGGGTGCGCTGCAACGGCGTGGCTCCTGGCTGGATCGATACGGATCTCAACATCAATTTCGTCGCCGCTTTGCCCGAGCAGGCGCGAGGGCGCCTGGGTGCCATTCATCCGTTGGGTCGAACTGGACGTGTTGAGGAAGTCGCGGCTATGGTCGCATGGATTGCCTCGGACGAGGCTGCATTCGTCACCGGCCAGATCTTTGTCGTGGATGGTGGCCGCACTGCCAAGCTAAGTCTGCCATGAAGGTAAGTCGTCTTCCGAAGGAACTCAGACCCGCGGCGTGGAACGCCATCCTCCCGCCGGAGCAGGAGCGCCCGGCTTTTGAGGAATCGCCTGGGACTGGCGGATCATGGGCGGCGGCTTCCGAGGGCTGGCGATGCGCGGCGCCTTGTCAACTCCGACCGCCGACAATGTTGTCGTGCTGGAGCGCGGCGGGTCGCGGAGAGACCCGTCGGCGCAATTCAGGCTTCACTTTCAACCTGTCGCATGATCTCTCGGCCGAGAGCTACGGCGGAATCTCGACCGCGATCGCGAGAGGACCCGGATGAATAGCGCGGCAAGAATTCGCCGCCGATGCCGCCGCCGGGTATGGTTTGGATGAAGAAGGCGACGGGACGAGCGCCCATGCGATCATGAACACCATGAACTGCAGGAAGTCACGGGCCGCACCTCAGACCACGACCCTGCGCCTGACGGATCGAGACCTGCTGATCGAAGCGATGGTGAAGGCCGGCTGGGTTCGGGCCAAGGCGGCGCGAATCCTCAGCCTCAGGCCCGGCAAATCGGCTTATGCTGTGCGCAAGCATCGTATGGAGGTAAGAAAGTTCCTACCCCGCCGTGACGTCCAAAACGTCAGGCCGCAAACTCTCCTGATCCACGCGCGCCCAACGCCACGCCCCGGCTTGGCGACCTGATCGTGATGATGATCGCGGCAAGCCTGTGCGGCGCCAGCAATGCGGCGGAGTTCGCCCTGTTCGCGCGGGACTGTGAGGAATTCTGTGCGCGAGGCCATGATGATGGAAAGCAGAGAATCATCACATGGCTATCGAGAAGGAACTTCTGGACCAGCTGCTTGCCGGTCGTGATTCGAACGAGGTTTTCGCCAAGGAGGGTCTGCTTGACGACCTGAAGAAGGCGCTTTCGGAGCGCATTTTGAACGCCGAGCTCGACGAGCACCTCGAGGACGAGAGCACCGAGGGGAACGTCAATCGTCGCAACGGCCATTCGCGAAAGTCGGTGCTGACGGGCACATCGAAGATGACGCTGACGATCCCGCGCGACCGTGCCGGAACCTTCGATCCGAAGCTGATCGCCAAATATCAGCGCCGCTTCCCAGACTTCAACGACAAGATCATCTCCATGTATGCGCGCGGCATGACGGTGCGTGAGATCCGCGGCCACCTGGAGGAGCTCTACGGTATCGACGTATCGCCGGACCTGATCTCGGCCATCACCGACGCCGTCCTGGAGGAGGTTGCCGAATGGCAGAACCGGCCGCTCGACATCTGCTACCCGCTTCGTCTTTTTCGACGCGATCCGGGTCAAGAACAGGGACGAGGGCTTCGTCAGGAACAAGGCCGTCTACATTGCGCTCGGCATCCTGCCCGATGGCCCGAAGGAGATTCTGGGCATCTGGATCGAGCAGACCGAGGGCGCCAAGTTCTGGCTGCGCGTCATGAACGAGCTGAAGAGCTGCGGCGTCGGCGACATTCTGATCGCCGTGGTCGACGGCCTGAAGGGCTTTCCCGAGGCGATCAACGCCGTCTTTCCCCAAACCGTCGTCCAGACCTGCATCGTGCACCTGATCCTTCATTCCCTGGAGTTCGTGTCCTGGAAGGACCGCAAGCCCGTCGTGCCGGCGCTGCGGGCGATCTACCGGGCCAAGGACGCCGAAGCCGGCATGAAGGCCCTTGAGGACTTCGAGGCCGGCTACTGGGGGCAGCGATATCCGGCGATCACGCAAAGCTGGCGGCGCAACTGGCAGCACGTCGTCCCATTCTTCGCCTATCCCGAAAGCGTGCGTCGGATCATCTACACCACGAACGCCATAGAGGCGCTGAACTCCAAACCGCGCCGCGCCGTCCGCACCCGGGGAAACTTCCCGAGTGACGATGCGGCCATGAAGCTGCTTTATCTGGTGCTGAACCACGCGGCCGAGGATGGAAACGACCGCCGCGCGAGTGGTTCGAAGCAAAGACCCAGTTCGCCGTCGTCTTCGGCGACAGGTTCGTCAGCCAATGACGAAACCGGCCTCGCGCACAGAATTCCTGACAGTCCCTGTTCGCGCAAGAGCGCAAGCAGGCGCTGTCGCGGCTGATCGACTATGACGCCGCCCCCAGCCACGACACCTTCTCGCGGCTGCTGCGCCTGCTTGACCCGGAGGCCTTCGGTCGCGCCTTCGCCGCCTTTGCCGTAGCTTTTGTACGAGCCGGCCAAGAGACGCCTGAGGTGGTGTCGCTCGACGGCAAGGCTTTGCGGCGGGCCTACGAGAAGGGCTTGGCAGCCAGTCCGCCCTTGACGGTGTCGGGCTTCGCCGCCGAGACCCGGCTGTGCTTGGCGGCAGTCTCGCCGAGCGATGGTGAGAACGAAGTTGAGGCCGCGCTCAAGGTCATCGAACCCATTGATCTTACAGGCAGACTGATCACCGCCGACGCACTTCACTGCCACCCCCGCATGGCTGAGGCCATCACCCAGAGGGGTGGCGATTACCTGCTTGCGCTGAAGGGAAACCGCCGTCATTGGCTGCGACGCGCTAACCTGCGACTGGCCGACGCCACCCCTTCCATTGCCGAGCGGACCGAGACCAGTCACGGCCGCAACGAGTGGCGGCAAGCCGAGATTGTGGCAGCGGCCGAGCCGCTGATGCCCGGCCACCAGGCCTTCATCCGCATCACCAGCCGACGCGATCAGGCCAAGCCATTGATGCGCCTGTTCATGGCCTCCACGCTTCTGTCGCCGCAGCAGGCGCTCGACCTCACCAGGGCTCATTGGCAGATCGAGAACGGCCTGCATTGGATGCTCGACGTACATCTCGATGAGGACCTCAGCCGTGCCGCAAGGACAATGCTCCCGCCAACACAGCCCTCCTCAATCGGCTCGCCAGAAACATCCTGCAAGCCGCCGACGCTCCCAACGTTCCCATCAGCCACCGCATTAAGAAATGCGCCTGGAATGACGACTACCTCATCAATGCCATCACTCATACGGATGACATCGACAAGCGCTTTGTCAGCTCATGTGCTAAATTCTCCCGGCACGGACGACCACGTGGCAAAGAGCGACGCCTGAGGATGAAAGCGCCGCCGCGCAGCCTTCATAGCCGTTCCTCCTTTGTGGCGTCCGTGCGCCGCTTCGGCCCCCTTGGTCGCCATTGCCGGACGATCAGCTCATAGGCGTGCTCAGCATGCTCGGCCGCAGCCTTCTCCCGATTGCGCAATTCCTTGACATTGTAGGCGTAGGCTGAACCGCGACGACCAACACCGCGTTCGTTGGGCGCGCCGGCCTTGAGGGCGAGTTGTCGCTGCTTCGCCGCCACCAACGCAGGCCTCACCCACAGATAGTCCTCCGACCGCGACCGCCGCAACCTGATGGCCGCGCTTGTTGCGAATGCGCAGGAAGAAGGCTCTGAGCGGTCCGGGCGCCTTCGCCGCCGCCCAGGCGGCCTCGACCAGCATGGCGCGGGCATGGGACGCCCGTGCTTGCTGATCCGACCGTACTGAGCGATGCCAAGTCCCGACTGGCGCACACGCGGATTGAAGCCGAAGTAGCTCACCAGCTTCTGCGGCTCGCTGAAGCGGCGGATGTCGCCGACGGCAGAGATGATGCCGGTTGCGACGACGGCGTTGACGCCGGTGATCGTCTGAAGCCGACGGACCTGTGGATCGTCAACCGCTTCGCGGGCGATATCACCATCAAGGTCTGCCAGATCCTCAGCCAGGCGATCGATCTCGCGGATATGTCTGGCGATTACGGCTCGTTCGTCGTCGGGAAGCACCTGCCGCTCGAGCCAGGCACGGCCGCGATTGTTGAACAGATCGGCATGCGGGCACTTCGGCACGAGTTGCGCCTGCAGGATGCCATGCACCTCGTTCTTCACGCGCGTGCGATGCCGCACGACCTGATTGCGCCGCGCGACGAGACGGCGAAGCCGCTCGGTCCGCTCGTCGGGAACCCAAACCTTCGGCAGAAAACCGCTGGCGTGAAGCTGCGCCAGAACAGCGGCATCGATCTTGTCGGTCTTGATCCTGGCATGGGCGATCGCCTTCACCTGCATCGGGTTGGCGACAATCACCCGGTCGACGAAAGGCGAAAGCACCCGCACCACCGCCATGGCGTTGCCGGTCGCCTCGGCAACGACCTCGTCCGTCCTGTTCAAGCTGCGGCCAAATCCCTCCAGTCCGGAGCGGGTCATGTCGACCCGTCCGTGATGGCGCAGCCGGCCATCTTTTCAGAAAACCACTTCCGCAAAGGTGCGGTGGATGTCCATTCCAATTACACGTCTCATTGGCTCCCTCTCTCCTTGAACAATCAGGAGCCGGCGGGCGACGCGACACCTACGGATCCGCGCTCTCGGCGCAACCGGGCAGGTCGCAGGGGCGGCCAGCTACTAACGCGAGCTCGCAGCTCATCGAATACATCGGCCTGCCCGCACTTGGCGTGCTCCCGGTGCCCCTATCCCGGATGGTCACACCATACGCCGGAAATCTCGCATCTCCAGCGGGGGATCAGATGGCACCGTCATGATCATACCGGTTACGAACATGCTGGAGCGGCTGAACCAGGAGATCAAGCGGCGCACCCTGGTCGTTCGTATCTTCCCCAACCCGCAGTGCTGTCTGGGGCTGGTTCGGGCGCTGGCGGTGGAGATCCACGAGAACTGGCTCGAGGCGACCCGCTACCTCAACATGGATCATCTGCGCGAGCACAAGAAGGAGAGCCTGAGGGCATTGGCCGCCTGAGCACCGCCGTCTTTCCGCCGCTCCGCTAAACACGGGGGCTGCGCGGCGGACACGCCGACGTCACAGCTATTGCCACGCCATTTTTCAGAACTTGACACAACCGCAATCTCAAGATCTGAATTAATATTCCGTATTGACGTTGTGGCGTCAGAGAAATCTAAGATCCGCTGCCGCATCACATCTCGCGGGCAATGGTTTGCGAACGCTCTCTCGCTGCCTTGATTGCAACACGGCAGAGGCTTGGAAGCGCATCTGCGGCCTCAAGCACCTTCAAGCCGGCTTCGGTTGTTCCTTTCGGACTCGCGACGCTCTCCTTCCAATGCCTCGGAGAATGCTCATCAAGCGAAAGCAGCGCCGCCGCTCCACGAAGCGTCTGTCTAACCAAGAGTTCAGCGAATGCCGGTTCGAGTCCTTCGTCGACCGCTCCGCTTATCAAATGCTGAGCGAAGGAAAAGAAGAACCCCGGGCCACTGCCAGCGATTGCTGTCACAATATCAATTTCGCTCTCGTCGTTAAGCCACTGAAACCTTCCAACTAATCTCAAGAAGTTCTCGGCAGCAGTCTTGTCCTCAGCGGAAAGGGTGACGGTCGCGATCCCGACTGTCATGCTCTCTCCAGCCAAGGCTCCGAGGTTAGGCATTGCGCGCACGACCCGGGAATGTTGAAGCAATGACGTCAGGGTCTTTAGTGGGACACCCGCCATCACCGAAATGGTCAAAGGCCTTCCTCGAAAGTTACGACAAACTGTCACCAGTTCAGTGAACTGCGCGGGTTTTACCGCAAGCAGAACAACATCAAAATTGCGTGTCTGCAAATTAATACTTGAGCTGGTGATGCGGATGTCTTCAGACACGGTCTTGCTCGCCCTATCGATGTCCCTGTCGAATCCAACGACATCAATATCGGGGACTCTCGACTTCACCGCAGTGGCAATTGCGCTCCCCATCTGGCCGCAGCCCAGAACCAATAGGCTTTTCATCGGGTCACCGTTACCTGTTTCCTATTGAGCATCCTGTCGGGGGCTTGCGCACAGGCCGATTGGATTGCCGCTCCCAACGATCCCTCGGTTCCTTCGGCAGAAGATGCTTCTGGATGCGCTGGCTCGGTGTCTTCGGGAAATTGTCGACGAAGGAGATGAACCGCGGTCTCTGATAGGGGGCAAGCTGGGTCTCCAACCAGTTGGAGATATCTTCCTCCGATACTGCGGTCCCGGGCTTCAGCCGCAAAAACAGCTGCATGTCATATTCGCCTACTTCTGCTGGCACGCCGACCATCGCCGATTCCTCGACGGCCGGATGGCGGTTTGCCGTAGCCTCGACCTCATAGGCGGATACGTTCTCGCCACGGCAGCGGATGCTGTCGCTCATTCGCCCGTGGAAGAACAGCATGCCGTTCTCGTCCCACGAGCCGATATCACCCGTGTGGAAGCCGTCCGGCTGCAGCGCCTTTGCAGTTGCCTCGGGGGCATTGAAGTAGCCGGAAAATATAGCACCAGGCAAGGACGTGGTGACCACGATCTCACCTCGGCCATCCCCTGGCCCGAGTACGCGTCCGTCATCCGCCTTCAATTGTACCTCAAACCAGGGCAAGGGCCGCCCTACCGAACCGACCACCCCCTCCAGGTTGCAGGTGGTCAAGCTGGATGCTTCGGTCATGCCATAACACTCTCTCACTTCCACGCCGAAGCGCTCTTCGAATGGCCGCCATGCCGCCGGCACGCATCCTCCGCCCCAGGCGACCCTGACATTGTGCTCTCGATCGAACCGCGAGTGCGACTGCTTGAGCAGCAACTGGATGATGCCGCCGAGATGATGAATATGCGTGCAGCCGGCGGCAGAAACGTCGGACCAGAATTGACTCGCGCTGAAGCGGTCGCGCACGGTGAGCAAGACGTCTTCGAAGAACGGCAGCAAAAGAACCTGTGCGCCGCCGATGTGGTAGAACGGCTCCCAGATATAGAAATTGTCGCCTGGTTTGGCATCGGCGCACAGAAGAACGGCCTTCGCCGCCAGTTCCATCATCATATTCGTGACCTGCACACCCTTCGCGGGGCCGGTCGTGCCGGAGGTGAACATGATGGTCGCGAGGTCGGACGGTTCGGGCATTTCACCGGCCCACGGCTTCGCTGCCGCCTGCGGGAGGGACGCATCCTCGATTACCATCGTTCCCAGACGGGCGGCGGTGCCGCACGCCTCGATTGCCGGGGACGCCGCCGGGTCGCAGACGATCAAGCTCCCTTCGACCCGGCGGATGACATGGGCGAGCTGGGCCCCGACAAGAGCGGGATTGGCCGGGACCCAGACGATTCCGCTCTTAAGCAGTGCGATGATGAAAGCCAGCGACATCGGACTGTTTCTCATCATAACGACGACCTTGTCGCCGCGACGCAGGCCCGCCGCTTCCAGCCTGGTGATCACCGAATCTGCCGCGCCGGATAGCGCACGGTAGGTGATGTCACCAGACATGGTTCGTGCATACACGCGATCCGGTTGCTCCTGCACGCTGCGCGCAAGGCGTTGGGCGAGCCCCTCGATTTTCATGTTTATCCTCGTTTTAATTTTCGCCCGCAGGTTCAACTTCTGGTCAGTTCCGGTTCGTCAGCCTTCGGGCAATGAGAAGGATGACTGTTACGATCATCGACACCACGACGGAGACTGCGGCCAGCGTAGGATTGAGCTGGAGATACATGTCGTCCCACATCTGTTTCGGCAGGGTGGACTTGAGGCCTCCGCTGATAAAGAGGGCTATGGTCAGTTCGTCGAATGACGTGACGAAGGCAAAGAGTGCCGCCGAGATGATGCCGCCGCGCAGCAGCGGCATCGTAATGCGCAGCAAGATTGTGCCTTGTCCTGCGCCGAGCGTGGCGGCCGCCTGGTTCAGCCGCCAGTCGTAGCCTTTCAGCACGGCGCCGATCGTGATGAAGCTGTAGGGCATGGCGAGCAGCGTGTGGCCGATCACCAGGCCGGTGTTGGTGGCCACAAGGCCGACTTGTGCCATCAGATAGAAAAGTCCGACCGCGATGACGATGCGCGGCACGATCATCGGGGCAAGAAGGAACCCGAAGAGTCACCTTGTTCCAGCGCGAATGGGAGCGGGCAAGTGCCAGCGCCGCAAAGCCTCCCAGTACCGTCGCGCAGAATGCGGTGGCGAAGGCGACGCCGAAGGAGCGGACCGTCGCGGTGACCCAGATCGGCGAGCTGAAATACTGACCGAACCAGCGCAGGGAAAGACCCGGTGGAGGAAAAGCCAGCGTGCTGGCGGAGGTAAAAGCGAGCGGAATCACGATCAGCGTCGGTGCGACCAAGAACAGCAACATTAACCAGACAAAGACGCTGCCGCTCTTCGATCCTTCCGGGTCGCGCGCACCCAGCCGGTTGAGAGGTCTGGTCATCTTGCCGAGTGCTTCGAGGACGCCGGTGCCGAGCTTCCGCAGGGAACTTCCCCGCTTGCCGCCAGGTCCTACCGAACTGCCGCTGGTCAGCGAAGAGAGGCCGAAGAACAGGTCGTAAATCCAGATTGCGACCAAAGCGGCCGCGACCAGCAGCACCGCAAGCACGGCCGCGAAGGCCCAGTTTACCAGTTCCTGGACCTGAGTGATGATGACTTGCGCCAGCATGGTCTGGCCACGCCCTCCCAGATAGGCGGGCACGATGAAAAACCCCAGCGAAGTTATGAAGGTCAGGAGGCCCGCCGCCGCGACGCCTGGCATCGAGAGGGGAAAATAGATGTTCCAGAATCCCTGCGACCGGCCCGCCCCGAGCGACTCTGCCGCCTGCGTCAGGCTCCGGTCGATGCCCGTCATCACAGGCACCATGGTCAGGATGGCCAGGGGCGTCATCGCATGGATCATGCCAATAAGTAGGCCGAACTCGTTATACATAAGGGGTGCGGGGCCGTCAGAGACGCCGGTGCAAATCAGCAACGAATTGATGACGCCGCGGTTGCCCAGCATGATCATCCAGGCAAAGGTCTTGACGACATAAGACGTCCAGAACGGCAGCAGCACCAGAAACAGCAGATTCCCTCTCCTCGGCTCGGGAAAGCCGGCCAGCCAGCGCGCGACGGGATAGCCAAGCAGGACGGAGAAAAATGCCGTGAGGATCGCGATCCTGAACGTGATGAAGAGGATCCGCCAATAGACGGTGCTATCGGCAAGCTGTTCATAATGACCGGTTGTGAGTTGGCCCGTACCGGCATCCTGCACACTAAGGAGAAAGAGCCTCAGCATCGGAAACAGGAAGAAGACCAGCAGGAACGCGATTGCCGGCGCGGCGAGCCAAAAGGCGCCGATCTTCAAGTGTCGAGGCGCGAAAGTTTGCTGGGCGATACTCATGAGACGATCCGTGCCCGCTCGCTGCGCCAATGAAAGCAAATCTCTTCGCCCTGTTTCGGCAGGTCGGAAGGGTCGGACTTGTCGCTCGCCGATATTTCAGTACCGTCCGCCAATGTCAGCAGTAGGCGGTTTTCGGAGCCGACATACACGACATCGCGCAAGGTGGCGCTCAATTCGTTGTGTCGGGCGTCAGGGGAGGGCCCGACGCGCAGCTGTTCCGGCCTAACCACGAGCACGAGGTCCTTTGCGTGCTTGTCACGCGCCCTTAGCTTCCCAGCCAGCCGGCCGACCGGCGTGTCGAGCATGTGCAGTCCACCATCGGATTTTCCGACGAGTTTGCCCTTCAGGAGATTGGAATGGCCGATGAAGGAAGCGGCGAAGATGGTTTCCGGATCGGCATAGATCTCATGCGGCGTGCCGATCTGCTCCACTTGCGCATGGTTCATGACGCAGATGCGATCGGACATCACAAGCGCTTCTTCCTGGTCATGGGTGACATAGATGAGTGTGGTTCCGAACTCGCGATGCAGCCCCCTTATCTCAAGCTGCATACTTTCACGGAGTGCCTTGTCGAGGGCACCGAGAGGCTCGTCCATGAGGATGATCTCGGGGCGGAACACGAAGCAGCGGGCCAGCGCCACGCGTTGCTGCTGGCCGCCGGAAAGTTCACGAGGGAACCGGTGGGTAAACGGACCGAGTTGGACCTTGTCGAGCGTTTCTACGACGCGCCGGCGAAGCTCCTCACCGGTCACCTTCCGCATCTTCAGCGGAAACGCCACATTCTCCTCGACGGTCATGTGTGGGAACAGCGCATAATGCTGGAACACCAGCCCGACGCCCCGTTCATTGACCGGCCGAAAGGTCCAGTCCTGACCGTCGACCACAAGCTTCCCTCTGGTGGGATCGAGCAGGCCAGCTACCATCTGGAGCAACGTCGTCTTGCCGGAACCAGACGGGCCAAGAAGGGTCAGGAACTCCCCCTTCGGAATCTGTAGGTTTGTAGGCCGCAGCGCTGTGAAGGACCCGAATTCCTTCGATAGGCCCTGTATGTCGATTTTCGCGCGTGAAACTGGCTGCGTCATCGGTGGCGATCCAACGCTCAACATCGGCTGAAGAATGCAAATTCGGCTGCCGCGACTCCGAGAGCCCGGCATCAAGTTCCAGCACTAGACGGCTAGATCAGCAGCCATGTGTTGAAGCGCTCGGTAACAGCCGCGCGATTCTCCTCCCACCAGTTTTCGTCGGCGAGCGTGATGAGCTTCAAGTTCTCCGGAGACGTGGGGAGAATCTTCGCACGGTCCGGATTGATCGTTTTGTAGGCTTTCAAATTCGTCGGGCCATAGGTGAGATCTTCCGTGAAAGCGGCCTGACGATCGGGTCGCGCACAGAAGGCAACGAACTGGCGGGCCGCGTCGGCTTTTGGCCCGCCTTTCGGAATACCCCAGCCTTCGATGGAGTAGAGCCCCTGATTCCACACGAGCTGCGCCTTCGCACCGGAATGCACCGCTGCCTGCAAGCGGGCATTCCAGCCCGCGATAATATCCACCTCACCGCTCTGCAGAATCTGCGACGTCTGCGCGCCGCCGGTCCACCAAACGTCGATCTTGTCCTTGATCTTGTCCATGCTTGCAAAGGCGCGATCGATATCGAGCGGATAGAGATCCTTCGGTGCGACACCGTCCGCCATCAACGCTTGCTCAAGGGTGTCGATCGGGTTCTTGCGGAGGGAACGGCGCCCAGGAAAGGCATCCACATTCCAGAAGTCGGCCCATGAAGCGGGCGGAGTTTTGACAACATCTGGATTGAAGGCAAAGATCGTCGAATAGACATCAGTGCCCAAGAAGTTCGGGTGCACCGCCCCTGCCATGAAATCCTTTGTCGCCGCAGGGTCAACGTTCAGGTCGTCCAGCAGTCCGTCGCGCTCGAGGATGAGGCGCGCAGAAAGCGTGATCGTGCAGACGTCCCAGATATAGGCCTTCGTTTCGACCATGGATTTGAACTGGGCGGTCGGCTCGGCGTCTCGCGCGACGGAAACCACTTCGATACGTGTCTCGGCGGTGAAGGGATCATAGAAAGCGTTGCGAAAACCAGACGTGTATGGCCCGCCGGGGTCGGCGACCGTGATCGACGTGTTCGCCCACGCCCTGCGATTCAGCATCGGCAAGGCCAATGGAGCCGCGCCAATTGCCAGGACAGACCGGCGGGTAGGATGAGAAAGGTTGCTGCGGGTCATCTGAAAACCTCCATTTGTTCGCTGTAGCCTGTTGACCAGGTTTTGTGGGTTCGTTCCCAATTTTCAGGCTCCCGACCCGGCTCACGCCTTTCGCGCAGCGCGCGCTGCGATGAATTTCTCCATCATTTTCTGTGGTTCACCAGTCGCGTAAGCCTCGGATTGAATGCGGGTGCCGGCGGCCATGGCATCATCGAACGCCGCCTGCGTTACCTCGGCAACGCGCTGGCGGTTCAGCCGCATCGCAACAGGCGGCTTGGCCGAAAGTTCATTTGCCAGTTCGAGCGCAGCTTGCTGCACATCGGCTTCCGGCACGATGCGATTGATCAGGCCGAACGCATAGGCTTCGTCGGCATCGAGCATTCGCCCAGTCAACATCAGGTCGATTGCGCGCCCCAGTCCGAGCATCTCGCGTAAGATCCAGTTGCCGGTCACTGAAGGGATGCCGGAATTGATCTCCGGCTGCCCCATCATAATGCCCTTGTGGCCGACCCGGAGATCGCACAATAGGGCCACTTGGAAGGCCGAGCCGGCAGCTACGCCGTTCAGCGCAGCCACGATCGGCTTGGTACTGTTGCGAAACCGGCTGTACAGCGCTTTCCACTCATCCATCCATGTCTCAGCGCGCGCGGCATCGAACTTCTTGCTTTCGCTGAAATCCTGGCCTGCGCCAAACGCCTTGCTGCCTGCACCTGTTAGGATAATGGCGCGAACAGCCGCGTCCGCCTCGGCCGCGTCCAGCGCCTCGATGAGCATCGTCCGCATCGGCTCATTCCAGGCATTCAGCTTCTCTGGTCGGTTCAGGGTGAGCTTCCTAACCGAGCCCGTCGTTTCCGAAAGGACGTAGTTCACTCTGCACTCCTATTTCAATACGATAACACTTATCGGATGACGAACATATGGTATTGGAATTGTCAACTGGTTTTTGCAAGGTGCAGAAAGGTCGGTCGCCTTTCGCGGCCCCTTTGATGCGGACCTGGCGCCGCTGGCGAGCTTAACAGGACAAGGCTACCTTGGAGTTTGCGGTGCCAGCGAATTGTTCGCGGTAGCGATACAAAACCGGCTGGGGCGTAGGCTGCAGGATAAAGGATGTGACGCGCCTCTACGTGCGATAGAAGCTCGTCAGTGCCCCAAACAAAATGCTTTGTTATGGCAGAGCCGCACCCCTGGGCGACATTGGGCCGATCCAGGACGGGTGCTCTGCTTCCGTCGCCCATTGTGTCCGATGTCGCTGGCGGCGCGTCTTCCAGGGCGCGCCGCCAGCAAACATCAGAAATTGGATTCGGCGAATAGCTCGCGATTGAAGGGCTTGATTATCATCCAACACTTAGCCTAGATAATGGCTTCGCGATAAACTTTATCGCATAGCGCTATCGGTCTGAGCCCTGTCGGAGCCTAGAAGCGACTTGACGAGTATGAGACTGCCTACACGACAACGGGAGAGCACGCCACCGCCCAGCCCGGCGATTTGCAGAGAGGCTGGCGAGGATCGAAAAGCCGCCATGCCCTAGCCGATTACGGCAGCAGGCGGCCTCAGCGTCCCTCACGCCCTTCGGGGCTGGCCCTACGAATTCCTATGGCTCGCAAATATCTGCGCGATCGTGACCATGGAACAACATTTCATAGGTAACTCGCAGGTCTTCTTTTTTATCTGTTCACACTTATTCGACGCACAGGCTATGAAGGAATGCCACGGCTTTACCGCGGAACATTTCTTGCATGCCAATTCAAGAAGGAGGACCAACTATGCGAGTGACCGGCGGCAAATCGATCGGCGGTGCGGCGGTCGGCATATTGATGCTCGACACCCACTTTCCACGCATTCCCGGCGACATGGGCAATGCGCTTACCTGGCCCTTTCCGGTCCACTACAGGGTCGTCCGGTCCGCCACACCCGATCGCGTCGTGCGCAAGGGCGCCGAGGGCCTGCTCGGCAATTTTGTCGAGGCGGCGCGGGAGTTGGTCGCCGATGGAGTCGACGGCATCACTACCACTTGCGGTTTCCTCTCGCTTTTCCAGGAAGAACTCGCCGAAGCCGTCGGCGTGCCAGTCGCGACGTCCTCGCTGATGCAGGTGGCGATGGTCAATTGCTTGCTTCCCGGGACAAAACGTGCCGGCATCCTGACCATTTCCCGATCGACACTGACAGCTCTGCATCTAGAGAGGGCAGGCGTTCCGGAGGCAACTCCAGTCGGCACCACGGAGGGCGGGCGTGAATTCACCCGTGCCATTCTCGGCAACGAGAGGGAACTCGATATCGAGGCGGCTCGCCAGGACAATGTGGATGCGGCGAAGGCACTCGTTGCAGACCATCCTGATCTCGGCGCGATCGTGCTCGAATGCACCAATATGGTACCTTATGCGGCTGACATTCGCGTTGCCACCGGACTCCCTGTTTTTTCGATCGAAACGTTTGTCAGTTGGTTCCACGCGGGGCTGCAGCCGCGTCGGTATGGTTAAGGGACCCGTCCATCGAGGCTCACCACGCTCCTACCTCAGGCTAACGGGCGCGGCATTTACTGTCTCGGTGATCAGAGCTTTGCATTCCCGATTATCGAAACCATCATCGGCATTGACGCCGTGTCGGTTTGTTCATGGGGACGATGCGGAGCCTGGCGTCAATGCCAGCGATCTCGACATCTACGCCGAAATCTTGAATCGAACGCCCAGATCGTTGATCCATTCCGCTGGCGTCCGGTCGTGCGGCAAGTGAATGCCGGCTTGGCTGAGCGGCATGCGCAGATACCAGCCATGCTCCGCTCGGCCGACAATTGGCAACCGGTTAGCTGCTGGCAATGCGCAATGGTCACGGTTAGCAGATCCCTTGTCCGGCCCCAGTCGGAATCACGGCCGGAATGAGATCAGACTTCCTGGCCGGCATCGTTTCGGAATCAGTGGCCGGCTTCATTGGAGTGCGCCGTAACGGTGTAGTGGGCATCGCTGAGCACGTATCACAGGGAAATGTCCGATACTGATCGGGCCGCAGCAACGACCATCGGCGCAAACCTCACCTCCATCTCCTGCGGCGTATAGCGTGTTGTCGCAACGCCGATATTAATCGCACCGACTGGGCGTCCCCGAGCGTCGACCACAGCGGCCGAGATTGACATGTCTCCGTAGAAATATTCCTCTACCTGCAAAGCGTATCCTTTTGCCGCTGCCGTCGCGACCTTCCCCATTACGTCGGCTGCGGTCCGCGGAGTGTGGGACGTTATTGGACGCAGCTCAGAGCTAGATATGATCGCCTCAGCTTCGTCGCTGGGGAGTCGAGACAGAATTGCTCTTCCGGGAGCGGTACAGTACGCTGGAAGCCGGGTGCCGATCACGACGTCTGTATTGAAGACGTGTCTACTTAAGAAGCGAACGACGAACACAATGTCGGTCTCGTCTAGGACAGTCAGATTGACCGTCTCCTCGGTCTCTTTGTTGAGATGAAGAAGATAAGGTATTGCCTGTTTCACGAGGGGGTTCGCGCGCGAATAGCTCTGGCCAAGTTCAAGAACCTTGACCGTCAGACCATAGCGCCTAGAGGCGGCGTCCTTCTCAAGGTAGCCGAGCTTGAGCAGAGAATGTGTGAACCGCTGAGTGGCACTCACGTCAAGACCAGTAACCTCTGCGATCTCAGATAGGCTAAGGCTCGGGTGAGAGCCGTCGAACGCCCGCAAAACCCGGAAGGCTTTTTCCACCGAGTTGACCATGAGGAGGTCACGGCTGCCGTTTGATGCATCGGCGGGTGCCCTCTTCGCAGCGCTCGTTTCCTTTGTGATGATTTCCACAGACGTCGTGCCCCTTCACTCTCGGTTGGTGAATCCAATCAGCTTGATCGCGTGTTTCCGCCGCTGGTGGGATCTCCATTGACCCCGCGCGGTCTATCAATACACAATTTGCATTGCGATAGTGACTTACTGCAAGGCACGAGGGGCGACCACCGATGCTCGGCTCCCGACCTTGCCGGGCATGAAGATCGTCGTGTCCACCAGATTGGCATAGTACGAGAGGCGACAAGACTCGAACGTGCAGCGCTCAGATCTATGCGTGCCTGCGCCAGTAGGCTCAGGATTCGGTAACGGGGCCGGTCATGCCCACCCCTTCCTATTGAGATCACCCCGGGTTCATGCTTCGTAGCGCAGTGCAGGGGCGTGATCTGAGCATAGCCGCGGTTGCTGCCTCAGCATAGCTGCCCTCCATAAGTTCACGCAGCTCGTATCATAGCGCCCACGCGAGATCGCTCGTACCTTCAAGCCGAAGTTTCGCAACACGCCGCGCAGTGACATCTCCAGCGCAATCATGCCAGAAGATGACGGTCACGGCGATGCATATGGTCGAGAAGAAGGTGTGTGTGTTCGGCCCTCTAATTGTGAATGCGGTCAAGCCATTTCTTTCCTTCCAGTAGCGATGGTTTCACGGTTTTCCCGGTTCAGGTGGCCCAGCGTTTCGTTTCCATCCATGATCCGATCGCCGAACGTTTCCACTTTCCCTGCAACACACTGTCATCCGCACAATTCGAGACCTGCGTAGCGATGCAATGCAGAATCGCGGGTGTCGCCGCAGCGTGACAGCCGAACCGGCCATCTTTCGCTGCGTCAATCGGCCGATATCTTAATGGTCTTGACCTCCTTACGGGACTCGAGCACCTGTCGGGCGGCGGTCCCGATTTCGAAAAGGGTGTCGACGACGGTGGCGCCGGCCGCACGAAGTGTCTCCTCCTTCGCCGGCGCATTCTCTTCTTCCGGGCCCATCACCGCGCTAGCATGGCCCATACTTTTGGCGGGTGGCGCGTTCTTTCCGGCGATATAAGCGATCACCGGTTTCTTCGCCCTGCGAACAAACTCCGCAGCCCTTAGTTCGGAACGTCCCCCGATCTCACCAACGAGCACCATCGCATCGGTATCCTCGTCCTCTTCGAAGAGCTCAAGGACATCGCAATGGCTCAGCCCAATGACCGGGTCGCCGCCGAGGCAGACAACGCTGCTTTGCCCGAGACCGTTTCGGTTCAGGTCATCGATGACCTCATAGGCCAGACTTCCGCTCTTTGATGCGACACCGATCCGGCCAGGTCTCAATAGGGCAGCTCTGAGATCAGAGAGGTTAGCCAGGCCAGGCGATATGCACCCGGCGGCGTTCGGACCGAGCAGGCGAGTCCCTTTCATCCTGGCATAGCTCGTCATGTAAATGGCATCCTTTATCGGTACGCCTTCGGCGTAGACGACAATGGTCCGAATGCCTGCGTCGATCGCCTCCAGCGTCGCATCGAGCGCCCCCTTGGCTGGCACTGAAAGGAAGCTCGCATTTGCGCCCACTTCATTTACCGCCTCATGGCATGAGGAAAAAACAGGAACTCCGGCCACCTCTTTGCTGGCTCCCTTTGGTGAAACGCCTCCGTAGAAGGGCATGCCTTCGGAGAGGAGCCGGCCGGCCATATTGGAGCCATTCGTACCGGAGATCCCTTGAATGACGATCCGAGTGCTTCTATCGACGAGAATGGCCATTCGGTATTCAACCCAGATGTTTGGAAACTGCTTCGATTGCGGGGCGGAGATCTTCGTGAAGCTCAAAGCCAAGATGTATCAAGCTTTGCCGACCGACTTCGCCATTCCGTCCCTTGAGTCGGACCACGATTCGTCCCTCCAATGGGCAATTCGCATGGGCTTCCGCCAGCCCCCGCGCGAAGTCATCGCAATGCGCCGTCTGCAGAAAGGCATTCAGGAAGGTCACCCGAGGTCTTGCAGACGCAATGGCGGTAAGCACGCCCTTGAGCCCGTCAGACCCGGAGAGTACCGTGCCGCCGAGATCAACAATGGCACGCACCTTCTGATCGGTGGAAATGAGGAGGTCAAGGGTGGCCATCATGAGGCCGGCGCCACTAGTAATGGCGACCACGTCTCCAAGCGGGTCGACCTCGACCCCCACCGCTCCCGTCGCGGCGATGCTTTCCTCGAGTGGCGACCGCTCGCCTCGAAGCGCGTAGCCGGCCCAGTCCGAATGACGGAAGCGGGCGTTGTCATCCAGCACCACCTTGGCGCCGGCGGCCACGAGACCGCCTTCGACCACTGCCAGCGGATTGATCTCGACCAATACGGCGTCCTGGTCCACCGCCAGCGAATAGAGCGCCTGTGCAGTCCGTAAAAGCGATTGTCCGGCGGCCGCGTCCCCGAGAAATGACGCGAGCCGGACGCCATGGAACGGCTGAAAGCCAAGCCAAGGCTCGATCGAAACGCGCAGGACTCGGTCTTCGGCGACCTCCTCGATGTCCATGCCTCCCTCGGAAGAGAAGATGATCGTGTGGCACCCCATCTCGCGCTCAGTCGCGACGGCGAGGTAGAGTTCCTTTGCAATTTCGAGGCGCTCTTCCACATAGATCTTTTCGACCGCAAAGCCGCCGAACTGTTGGGCGACTGTTGCCTCGACAATTTGCTCCACATCACCGACAGTGGCGTACCGCACGCCTCCCGCTTTGCCGCGCTTGCCGACCGGGACCTGAGCCTTGACGAAGAATTCGCAAACGCCGTCCGGAATTTCGGGCCAAAGCGCACCGATGGGTTTGGCAATACCATACCGAGAAAGCAGGGCCTTGGCCTCGTATTCGAGGAGATTCATGCACTCGCTCCGGCCGCACGGCGCCTGCGTTCTGCGAAAAAGGCTTCCATGTAGCGTTGAGGCTCACCGCTCGCATACGATTCCCTCTGCGCCTTCAGGCCGGACTGAAGGGCGTCCTCGAAGGTTCTTTCGGTCATCTCGGTGAAGCGGCGCTTGTTTAACTTCATCGCTATGCGCGGCTTGGCGGCGAGCTGTTCGGCTACTTCACGGGCCTTGGCCATGACTCGGTCCTTATCGACCAGGCAATGGATGAGGCCGATCCGGTGGGCTTCGGTGCCATCCATCAGCCGGCCGGTCAGCGTTAGTTCGATGGTCCGTGACATACCAAGCATCTCGTTCATGATCCAAGGGCCGAGTGTGCTCGTAATGCCGGAATTGATCTCGGGCTGGCCCATTCGGCTACCTTCATGCCCGACGCGGATGTCACACAGAAGCGCGACCTGAAAGGCGGATCCGGCGGCGACCCCGTTGAGAGCGGCGATCAGCGGCTTTGAAATGTTGCGCATAATCCCGTAAAGGCTGCGCCACTCCTCGATCCAGTCACCAGCTCGGGATTCGTCGAATGCCTTGGCTTCGTTGAGGTCCTGCCCGGCTGAAAAGGCGCGCGCCCCTGCACCCGTTAGGATTATCGCGCGTACCTCTTCGTCCTGATCAAACGACTGAAGCGTGTTTGCCAACTCGTTGCGCATCGGCTCGTGCCATGCATTCAGGTTCTCGGGACGGTTTAGCACGACAATGCCAACGGGTCCTTCTATCCAGACATTAAGAAATCTTGCCATACGCTTGCTTCCTTTTTTCTGCCGTCCCACTTCAGGTGAGGCAAGGGTGCCCCATGTCGTTGGCGAACGGAACAAACCACGTCGATAGCTCCCCGTTCTCGATAGCGGTGAGCGGGTAAGGTTTGTTTCCCTTGGCGATGACCATGCGGCAGCCCGCGTCCATGGCTATCCTTGCTGCGATCAACTTTGTCACCATGCCACCCGAACTATGGCGAGCGGGGGAATGGGCGGCCATGGCCTCCATCTCGGGGCTAATGCATCCCACTTCTGTGACCAAGCGGGCTAACGGGTTGAGGTGTGGATCTTCCGTGAAGAGGCCGTCTACGTTGGAAAGCAGAATGAGAAGGTCGGCGTTTGCCATCTGCAGCACCTGAGCGGCCAGCTGATCATTGTCGCCGAAACAGTTCTCGGCCGTCGCGGTCGCGTCGTTCTCGTTGATAACAGGTACCGCGCCAATTTCCAGAAGTCGCTGAAGGGTTGACCGCACAGTGTGGCGACGATGCTGATTGTCTATATCTTGACGGGTTAACAATATTTGCCCCAAGCCTAACCCTTGGCGCTCGAAACTATTTTGATACGCAAGCAAGAGTCGGACCTGACCAATCGCGGCAGCCGTTTGCTTCTCCTCAATTCGCAGAGGTCTGTTCAACTGATTGAAGTGGCATGATCCAACCGCGACAGCACCAGAGGTGACAATGATCACCTGCTGCCCGCGTGCGACAATTCGAACAACATCTTCTATTAGCGTCTCAAGCCAAGGACCTCGTATCTCTCCGGTCTCTGCATCGACAATCAGTGAGGAGCCAATCTTGACGATCATCCGGCGGGCAGAAAGCAATGAACCGCGCTCGTTACTGCCGTGATCGAATAGTTCTGCCAAATCAGTCAACACATGTCTCTCCATCTTCCCTGTTCGACATACAACACCTTTTCGCGCCGAAGCGACCTAGCATTCAGAGATCAATTTGTGCCTATAGCAAAAAGTGTGAGCTTACATTCCATCCATTTTGCGTTTAACTGCAGGCTGAACAGGTAAATCTGCCAAAACCGGTAGCCGCTCGCAGATAGGTAATGTCCTCTATTGTCTTTGATAGCGTGGAGGGGCCTAGAACGAAGACAAGCATAGTCGTCGACCTGCGTCTCAATCGGACCAGAGGCAAGAGGCCGAAAATTTCGGGAATGGTGCGATCGACCAACTGATCAAACCGATGGCACGCTGAAGTATCGCCTCGGTCTCAGCAAGGCTGGGTGAAGCGGCGATGACATGTCCGATAGAGTCCCGGTAATCGCCTCTCCTGACGATTAGCGTCTTGGGTTCAACGCAGAATTTGACCTCGGCGACACCCGATACGGCAGCCGCTTGACTATCGCCATCGATCCAATCGAGGGTGCCATCGCGATCAGCAATCAGGTGCCGCGCGACCGCAGCGCACGAATGCGTTTTGCGCAAATCCCATTCGTCGCCGATGACAAGCTTGATGTGCTCGGTGATTAGATCGACCCCGTAAGCCAGCTTAACCAGTTGAGGAGTGGTCGTGCCAGCAAGACGCGGATTGACTTCAATGAGGACCGGGCCGCGCTTCGTCCACCGAAATTCAATGTTCGTGGGGCCCCAGCCAAGGCCAAGAGCTCGCAAACAGCTTCGAGAAATGTCTACAATACGCTGATGTTGGTCATTGGTCAGGAGGGCCGGATAGATCAACTGACGGCACACGAAATACGGTGGGTGGCCCCAGTCAACGCTGCCAATCGCAATGACCTCATTCCCCATTGTCTGAGCGCTATAATGGAGGCCTTCTGCGAATTCTTCGACCAGAATTCTCGGTGAAGACCGCCATATGTGGTTCCCGCCCAATAGATAGGTCGTATGTTCGGCCACCTCATCGGCGTTTCGGCACAGTCGGACACCTCTGCTGCCTGCGCCCACCGCTGGCTTAAGAACCACCGGCAAGTCGATCTCCGCGGCAGCGCTTTCCACCTCCGCCACATTTGCTGCCACGCGAAAAGCAGGTATTGGAACGCCGGCCTCCGCGAGGAGCTGACGTTGAGCGGATTTGTCACAGCATCGTTCAATCGAAGCCGGGTTCGGTCCCGGTAGATCGAAATACCGGCAGAGCTTGCCAATTGTCGCGTAGAACGCCTCCAGGGAGGACGTAATGCCGGCAATGTCATACGTAGCCCCTAGGCGGGAACACTCGCGGATCAGCGCATCGAGATCGTCTGTCTCGACGCGGATTGCCTCGTCGCTTTCCGCCTCAAGATAGTCGTACTGAGCTGGATCAGCCGACAGAGTAACTGGATGAAGGCCAAGACGCTGGGCCGCTTGGATGTAGAGGAGACCATTACCCGTTGGATCGCCTTCGACCAGAATGAGTGCTCTCTTTGCCATTAATTGTTGATCCTACTTTGCGTGTTGAGCCGTCAGAGCATAAATAGGCATCAGCCGTTTCAGCCGTACCCGACCTCAGACTTGCGATGACTCCGCCATTAATGTTGCTGGGGAACGTACCATCGTTGGCGATTTGCGGTTGCAAAGGTTCTGTTAATTTATTGTAATAGGAGTTTGATCTACCGATTTTGCGGCGCCGTGAGCTATCGGCCGATTGGCGTAGCTGTAGCTGGCCGGTTCGGCTGTGACGCTGCGGCGACACACATGGTTTCATTCCAGGCTTGCATCGGATCGTTACACAGATCTCGATGTTATACTGATGAGAGTGTGTTGGGGGAGGGGAATAGGTGGCGATTGGATCATGGATATAGGCGGAACGCTGAAACCTGGCGTGCACTCGATTGTTGAGACCCTCGTGCAGCCGGTGCTCGACGCCTGGCATAAGGTTGCGCCCCGCCGCATCATAGGAACGGACCTTTGTCGGTGATCAGGGCCCCTGCCGCATGCCCTTGAGCCTTCAGCAGCTTGCGCATCAGGCGCTTGGCAGCCTTTCGTCTCTGGCGTCGGGAACTTAGCTGTCCTGATCGACGGCGCGCCAGAGCCACTGCCTTCTTTTGCCGCTGATGCTGACGCCGGCTCGCCGAGATGCCATTTGTCGCCCAGGCGACCCGCTGAGCTTGGTTTTGATCTTGCCCACGAAAATGCCGCCCGCACTTCTTGCTGGCGGTGCCGATCGTCATCAGGACGCGTCCAAGACTGTTGCACCTCGTTCTGCGGATTCCCCAGACTGGGAGGGCCAGGCGCCGATCCCCAAGAGAAGCAAGACCGTGCGAAAGACGTCAGATGCCCGCGAACCGGAAAGCTCGAAAGCGGAAAGCTCGAAAGCGCTTGACCTCCAGCCGCCGAATGGAGAAGATAGGTTGGGTGATGATCCGGCGCTTACGTTGGAGATCCTGGCGAAGACGGCGCCTGTTCCGAAGCCGGCCATGAGCGTGCCATAGCCGAGCGGTCGTCCTCCCAGTTGATCGTGGATAACGAGCGGCAGCAGCGCCAGTATAGCGATGCTCGCCAGGCCAACGAGGATTCCCCGAGCCGGTCGCCGCCTTGAGCGAGCCGGTCCCTCCCGCGATGAGCTTTCCTGACTGCCCGCCTTGGATGGCACGGAGAACTTTCAATCCGAAGCTGGAAGTCAAGGGCGCTTCAAAAGCGGCTCGGTTCGACGGCTTCAGCGCAGTCCGCCGGAAGCTATACCGCGATCCGTGGCTCGAATTTACTACGATCAAGACTGATCATGTCCTAAATTTTCGTATGTTGGGTTTGGTATAGAGCTTTGTCTTGACGAAGACGTCAAAGGCCTCAAGGTCTTCGACCGCCACGACCAAGACAAAACCGGCGTCGCCAGTCACCATGTAGCACTGAGTTACCTCCTTGGCCGCGCGCATCGCGCGCTCACGGTCAAGCTCTACTGTCACAACAAAGGGTAAGCGATTTGAGAAAAGCCTTCGGATCCACGGGAGAGATATCCGCAACGATCACGCCCTCCGCACGCAAATTGTTCACTCAAGGCATGCATGAGGCGGCCGAAGAACCGACAAATTCAGCAAAGGAGTGCCGATTGCTCCTTTGTAGCGCTGTCAGAATCCTTTGGTCTAGGTCGTCCAGCGTTCGATGCGGGCAATACTCAAGATTTAATATTCGCTTAGAAGTCTTGTAAGACCGTATGTCCGCCTCTGTCGGTGAGGTGGCTCTCCCTACACTGCGCGTCCGAGGGTTACTCGGGCGGGCCGAGCCGATACTCATCACAGGAGGACGAGCCGTGGCAGATTAAGAGAAGCATTTGTCGGAATCGATGTCGCGAAGCTGAGAAACGCCATCGCGATTGCGGACGCTGGCCGGGAGGGAGGGGTTCGCTTCTTCGGCGAGGTCGACGCATCGGATGAGAGCATGCGCCGAGTTATCCGGCGGATCGCCACCAAGTTCGATCGGGTGTATTTCTGCTACGAGGCCGGCCCGACCGGCTATGGCCTCTATCGGCTGATCCGATCGCTTGGCCATCAATGCATGGTGGTCGCCCCATCGCTGATCCCAAGAAAGCCCGGCGAGCGAGTAAAGACCAACGGCCGGGATGCTCTTGCGTTGGCTCGACTATTGGGCGCCGGCGAACTGACGGCGGTGTGGGTTCCTGATGAAGGTCACGAGGCCATGCGGGATCTCGTCCGCGCCCGGGCGGCCGCAGTCGAGACGCTTCGCGTCCACCGGCAGCATGTGAGCGCCTTCATGCTCAAACACGGGCGGATCTATCCTCGCAGGAAGGGCTGGTCAATGCGCTATCTGCGCTGGCTGCAAGAGCAACCGTTCGATCACCCGGCGCATCAGATCGCGCTTCAGGAAATGGTCGAAACAGTCCGCGTCTCGAAAGAGCGGGTCGAGCGACTTGAGGGTGTGATCGAGGACGTTGCGACCTGGTCCCTGGCGCCGATCCGTGCGGGCGCTGCAGACCCTGAGGGGCGTAGACCTGATCGTTGCCGTGACATTCGCCACCGAGGTTGGTGACGTACAGCGGTTCGAGAGCCCGCGCCAAGTCATGGGGTATCTTGGCCTCGTTCCCGGCGAACGATCGACCGGCGAGACAGTCAGACGGGGCGGCATCACCAAGGCGGGTAACGGCCGGGTTCGCCATATGCTGGTCGAGAGCGCCTGGACGTACAGGCATCCTCCAAGGTAGGTAAGATAAAGTTGTACCGGCTGGAGCAAGCTCCACCGAAGGTGCGCGAGATCGCATGGAAGGCTCAAACACGGCTGACCGCCCTATCGAATGTTGAGCGGACGCGGCAAGAGGACAACGGTGGTGTGCACAGCGATCGCCCGTGAACTGGCCGGCTTCATGTGGGCCGTTACAAGGGAGGCCCAGGCGATCAGATCGTAGACCTGGGACGGCCTTCATCTCGCGCATAGGCGGAGGCGGGACCACGGCAGGGGAATGCCCGTCAGACGCTTTGTGGCCGGCAACATGGCCGACGCCCGCAGTAAGATAGAATAGCCCCGACAACCAATCGGGAATGCGGTAGCCAACGCCGCAACGAGGTTACCTCAAGCCAACACAGGACGAATTCGCAAAAAAGTCGCCTGCCGAGTGATTTTTTTGCGACTGCCCAGAGACGCCCTTTCCTATAGCCTCTAGCGGTAACCAATTTGGGAGGTTTAGATGGGGTATTTCACTAGACATGGCAAGCCCATGCCTAAGTGCTTCGACAGTGTCGCCGAGGAAGCAAAAAAGGGCGGGATTGACCGGCGCGAGTTCCTGGCCCTTGCTTCCATCTTCGGTGCGTCGACAGCTATGGCGTATTCGATGCTGGATGCAACGCCGCCGGCGCATGCCGACGAAGCGCCTAAGAAAGGCGGAACTCTGCGAATTGCCCATCCGGTTTATGGTCCGAGGGATCCCCGCGTAAATGACTTGCCGGATTTGGCTAACATCTACCGCCAATTCCTCGAACCTTTAGTCAAGTATACCACTGAACATACCTTTGAACCCAGACTTCTTGAAAGTTGGGAAACGAATGACGATGCAACGGAATATGTCCTGCACCTACGGAAGGGTGTGAAGTGGAACAACGGGGACGACTTCACTGCAGATGACGTGACATTTAACTTGCTACGCTGGTGTGAAAGGGACGCGCCTGGAAACACAATGGCCGCACGGATGGCCACCCTCATTGATGAAAAGACGGGCAAAGCGCTAGAAGGCGTCATCGCGAAAGCTGACGATTACACGATTAAGCTCAAGCTCCCAAAACCCGATATTACGATCATTCCCACGTTTTCCGATTATCCAGCGCTGATTGTCCACCGTGACTACGAAAAGAATGGGTCGGACATCGCTGCGCATCCCATAGGCACGGGACCGTTTGAACTAGTATCATTCGACGTGGACAAAATGGCCGTCCTAAAGCGTCGAACAAACGGAAGCTGGTGGGGCGGTGAAGCGTACCTCGACGAAGTGCGATTCATCAGCTACGGCGCTGATCCCTCTACTCTTCAGAGCGCTTTCGAGTCAGGCGAAGTAGATGCTAACTATCAGACGGAGGTAAATTTCGTCGCCACATATGATGACCTCGGTTTGGCAAAGTATGAAGCTAAAACGTCTGCAACGATAGTGTGCCGCACCCACGTCACCACTAAGCCCTATGACGACCAGCGGGTGCGCAATGCGCTGCAGCTGGCGGTTGACAATAATGCTGTGCTGCAAACTGCCTACAATGGCTACGGCACCGTTGCTGCGAATTACCATGTAGCACCACTACACCCCGAGTATTATCCTGTCCCGGAAAAGAAACGGGATGTTGAGGCTGCCAAGCGGCTTATGGCCGAAGCTGGCCAGATGGACTTTGAACACGAGATCATCACTCCTGACGGGGATTGGTGGAGGGATACGGGCGATGTGATTGCCGCGCAGTTGCGCGAGGCCGGATTCAAGGTGAAGCGTACGGTTGTTCCCGGGGCCACTTTTTGGAACAATTGGTTGAAATACCCACTTTCGATAACGAACTGGAATCATCGACCGTTGGGTGTACAGAACTTGGTGCTTGCCTATCGCAGTGGCGCAGCATGGAATGAGTCGGCCTGGTCAAACCCGGAGTTCGATAAGAAAGTCGACGCGGTGTTGACGTTGCCGGATCCACAGAAGCGCAAGGCGCTCATGCAAGATATTGAAACGCTCCTCCAAGATTCCGGCATCATCATTCAGCCTTATTGGGTTTCCTTGTTTAATCATTCCACAAAGCAAGTCAGGGGCTACGCGATGCACCCGGCATTCGAGATTGACCTCGGTAAGGTTTGGCTCGACCGGGCTGCATAAGATTGGTGACCTGCTGCGGGTATAATCAAGGGGGCTCGGTGGGGGACGACGAGCCTCTGATTCTAATCAAACCTCCCCACACAAAGTCACAAAGAGACGACGCTGCCGGGTGCATGATTGTCTTCGCGGTCGACGGAAGTCGCCCATGGTTGCCCAAGGATGTCCCGCCGATCACGACGGTCATATATCACTTCAACCGGTTGCGCGACGGCGGCTTTTGGAACCTCGTCTACGATATTCTGTGCCGGCGACGCGTCTGATCGAAGGCCGCAAGTAGGAGCCGACGGCCGGCGTAATCGACAGCCAAATTCAAAGTACCGAGAGCGGCGGACTTCGCGGCTCTGATGCGGGGAAAAAGATCAATTGGCCGCAAGGGCCATACTCCCAGCGCCGCGCGTGCGAACTGATGGGCATTTGCGCCGCGCGTCTACCGCTACCGCTCGGTGCGGCCGGGCGACGTGAGCCCGCGCGCGACACTGCCCGATCGGGCAGCGGAGCGCGGCCACTTCGGTTATCGGCGGCTGCATCTGCTCCTGAAGCGCGAGGGCGCGTCGACCACCGGAAGAAGCTCTATGGTCTCTTGAGAGCGCCGGTGACGATCCGCAGGAGAGCAAACAGCGCGGGAGCCTCGACTTCGTCTTGACACTGACCGATGGGCGCCGCTTTTACATTCTGTGGGGTAGTCGACGACTTCAGCCGGGAGTGCCTGGCGGCACTCGTCGACAACTCGCTATTCGATGAGCGCGTCGCCCGCGAACTCGACTGGATCGCGGAGCGGTGAGGCTGCGCGCCTGCTCTCGAGTTCGCGGTTGGTGATGCTCATATCTTATTCCTCTCCCGTTGGCCGAATCTTTGTGGCGGTGGCCGTGTTGAGTCCCGAGCTCAGTGATTGGATTTGCAGATTGGCCGCGCATGGTCAAAGGGTTCGAGACAACTGGCACTATCGAAGCCCTGCAGCTGACGCAAAAAAATAGCCTGCCGATTGATTTTAATTCGAGTGGCAATCCAGAAATGGGCTGGTAAGCATCACGTTCGATCGCCGCTGCTTCAGCAGGCCTAAAAAGGAAAATCATGATCGACATTGATAGGTGGGGAGTTCCACCCATCAATAGGGGAGGATGCCATTCTGAGACTCATACTGAGGCGCCTCGGAGTCATGGCGCTGACCATGGTTGCTTTGACGCTCGTTGTCTTCTATCTGGTCAACCTGGGACCGAACCTCAAGAAGCTTGCGCTGGTGCAAACGAATTATCGCGCCAGCGCCGCGGACGTGGAGAACTGGCTCCAGGCGAACGGGTATCACGAGCCGTTCTTCAAGCGCTACGCCGAATGGATCGGCGTTTGGCCGAAGGATCCGGTCCTCGACCCGAAGACCGGCAAGCCGGCGCTCAAGTTCGGCTTCTGCCACGAACCGGAGACGCGGCAACTCTCGGGCGTGCTGCAAGGCGATTTCGGCTGCTCGACGCAATTCCGAGTCAAGGTCGTCGACACGCTCTCCCCGGCGCTCGAGGCGACAGCCATCCTCATGTTCTGGGTCATGGTGGTCATGCAGCCGGTGGCGCTCGTCGCCGGTGTGATTGCCGGGATGCGGGAGGGGTCTCGAACGGACCGAATCGTCTCTGTCATCTCGATCGTGTCCACGGCGACCCCGGAATATGTTTCGGGCGTCATCTTCACCGTGATCTTCGCGAGCGGGCTGGGTTGGCTGAACGGCTCGGCCGCCACGGCAACCGATCACGGGATCACGTTGTATAATTTCACCCTGCCGGTCATAACGGTTGCGTTCTTCGGGGCGGGCTACATCGCCCGCATGACGCGTGCCTCGATGGTCGAGGTCATGACGGCCCAATTCATCCGAACGGCCCGGCTCAAGGGTCTGAGCTTCCATGCGGTGGTCATGAAGCACGCGCTGCGCAATGCGCTGATCACGCCGTTCACTCTCATCATGCTGCAGTTCCCCTGGCTGCTGACCGGTGTGGTGATCGTCGAGACAATGTTCCGCTACCAGGGATTCGGTTTCACGCTGGTGCAAGCGGCGGGCAACAACGACATCGACCTCCTGCTAGCCTGCTCGCTAGTGTCGGTGGCCATCGTGCTGTTCACGCAGCTGATGTCGGACATCGGCTACGTCTATCTCAATCCGCGCATTCGCGTGCAATAGGAGGAGGGGCGGCGAATGGACCTCGAATCTATTGGCGCCACGCAGGTAGTCCTCGGCGTCCTCTTCCGTTTTTGGCCAGTTGGGGTATCTCTCGCCGTGGTCATGGGCCTGAGCTTCGCTTTCAGGAAGAGACTAGGCCTTTATGGTCAGCTGTTCGACAGCGGTGCAGGTATCGCAGGCGTCGCAATCTGCCTGTTCTGGCTGTTCACGGCGATCTTCGCCTCGATCATCGCGCCGCTTGATCCGCTGGCGCAAATCTCGATCATGAAGAATGCGCTGCCTGGTTCCATCGACCCCGGCACCAAGCAGGTCTTTCTGTTGGGCGGCGATAGACTCGCGCGCGACGTCTTCTCGCGCATGGTCTACGGCAGCCGCATAGTGATGGTAATCGCGCCGTTCGCCACCACCTTCGCGCTGATTGTCGGCATCGGGCTTGGCCTGCCGGCGGGGCACTACGGTGGCAGGATCGATTCCGTCCTGTCTTTTCTTGCCAACCTGGTGTTGGCCTTCCCGGTTATCCTCCTGTTCTACCTGCTGGTGACGCCCGAAATCCGCCAGCTGTCCTTCGACAACTGGTTCAGCGAGGCGACCGGCATCGGAGTGTCGGTCCCGCGGTCGCTCGCGGCCTTCATCTTTCTGCTCCCGATCATATTCTTCCTGGCGCTGTTCCATACGCGCTTCGAAGACCGGCCCGACCGGCACTACGTGCTAATCGGACTGACGATGCTGATCGGCGGCTGGATCTATGCCAGCTTCGTCTTCGATGCCGATCCGCTCGGCATTGTTCATGTCGATCCCAACCAGCTCAATATCTTCGTGGCGGTGGTGCTCGGCTCCTCACCCAGCGTGTTCCGCATCGTGCGCGGGCTCGTCATGGACATCAAGACGCGCGACTATGTGGCTGCTGCCCAGACGCGCGGCGAGACGCCGTGGTATATTATGCTTTGGGAAATACTGCCCAATGCTCGCGGACCGTTGATCGTCGATACCTGTCTGCGCATCGGCTACACCACAATACTGCTCGGCGCGCTTGGTTATTTCGGGCTGGGGCTGGCGCCCGAAAGCCCAGATTGGGGCACGTCGATCAAGGATGCCAGCCGCCTGCTGCGCTCTTTTATCCACCCGGCGCTGCCGCCGACGATCGCGCTGATGTCGTTCGTGCTCGGCCTTAATCTGCTGGCCGACTCGCTGCGTGAACAATCGATGAAAGATTGATGGACGGGTTCTCGACCCGATATGCTTGAAACAACAAGGATTGGAGCGACCCATGAATGAGGCAGTTCGAAATCCCGCCAAGCCGACCAATGGGCCGATCATCGAGATCGAGAACCTGTCGATCTCCTTCTTCACCCGCAAGGGCGAGATACCGGCCGTCATGGACTTCTCCTGCACGGTCATGCCTGGCGAAGCGATGGGCATCGTCGGCGAATCCGGCTGCGGCAAGTCGACCGTGTCGCTCGGCATCATGCGGGACCTCTCCAACATCGGAAAGATCGTCGGCGGCCGGATAAAGTTCCAGGGCAAGGACATGGGCGAGTTGTCCGACGAGGAACTGCGCGCCATCCGCGGCAACAAGATCGCGATGATCTACCAGGAGCCGATGGCCAGCCTGAACCCGGCGATGAAGGTCGGCCAGCAACTGATGGAAGTGCCGCTGATCCACGACAAGGTGTCGAAGGAAGAGGCTTATCGACGCGCGCTGGAAATGGTGCGCTCGGTCAGGCTGCCCGATCCCGAGCGCATGATGCGCTCCTATCCGCACCAGCTTTCCGGTGGCCAGCAGCAGCGCATCGTCATCGCGATGGCGCTGCTGTCGAAGCCGGCACTGCTGCTGCTTGACGAGCCGACGACGGCGCTCGACGTGACGGTCGAAGCCGGCATCGTCGACCTGGTCAAGGGGCTCGGCGAGAAGTTCGGCACCTCGATGATCTTCGTGTCGCACAATCTCGGCCTGATCCTGGAAACCTGCGACCGCATCACGGTGATGTATTCGGGCGAAGCGGTGGAGACCGGCAAGATCAAGGACGTCTTCGACCGGATGCGCCATCCCTACACGCAAGGCCTGTTCCGCTCGATCCCGCTGCCCGGCGCCGACAAGAATTCGCGGCCTCTGATCTCAATCCCGGGCCAATTGCCGCTGCCTCACGAGCGGCCGAAGGGCTGCAATTTCGGCCCCCGCTGCCACCATTTCGTCGAGGGCGTCTGCAACGCCGCCGAAATCCCGATGATCGAGGTCGCTGGTCACGAAGGCCATTTTTCGCGCTGCGTGCGCTTCAACGAGATCGACTGGGAAGCGCTGCCGCCCGGCGCCAAGAAGGTCAACGAACGCGTCGAGCCCGGCGCGCCGGTGCTCAAGATCGAGGATCTTAGGAAGTACTACAAGGTCGGCGGCAGTAAAGTGTTCGGCTCGAGCGAGGGCCGCGTCGTCAAGGCCATCGAGACGATCTCCTTCACCGCGCGCGAATCCGAGACTGTGGCGATCGTGGGCGAATCCGGTTGCGGAAAGTCGACGCTGGCTAAGGTGCTACTCGGGCTGGAGACGGCAAGTTCCGGCAAAGTTACCCTCGGAAACATGGAAATCCAGTCCACTAGCGTCGAGAACCGCGACGTGGAGACGGTCTCGTCAATCCAGATGGTGTTCCAAAACCCCTTCGATACGCTTAACCCGAGCTACACAGTCGGCTCGCAGATCATCCGCACACTTGAGAGGTTCAAGGTTGGGTGCAGTCCCGTCGATCGCCGCAAGCGCATGCTGGAGCTTCTCGACCTGGTGAAGCTGCCGCGGGCGTTCGAGACCCGCAAGCCGCGCCAGCTTTCTGGGGGGCAGAAGCAGCGCATAGGGATCGCCCGTGCCTTCGCCGGTGCTGCCAAGGTCGTGGTGGCCGACGAGCCCGTATCGGCGCTCGACGTTTCGGTGCAGGCGGCGGTGACTGAGCTGCTGATGGACATTCAGCGCAAGAACAAGACGACCATGCTGTTCATCAGCCATGACCTGTCGGTCGTGCGCTACATCGCCGACCGCGTCGTCGTCATGTATCTCGGCTATATCGTCGAACAGGGCACGACCGACCAGATTTTCAGCCCTCCATACAACCCTTATACAGAGGCGCTGCTTTCAGCGATCCCGATCGCCGACACTTCAGTCGTGAAAAAGCAGATTGTGCTTGAAGGCGATATTCCTTCGGCCATGAATCCACCGACTGGCTGCCCATTCCATACGCGTTGTCGCTACAGAACCCTCGTTCCAGGAGATCTCTGTGAGCGCGAGGTGCCTCCGACGAGGAAGATGCTGGACGGTCACGAAATCAAGTGCCACCTATCGGATACCATCTTCGCGGCGATGGAACCGGTAATCAAGGTCAACGCGAAGCTCAAGGCCGTAGGCGGACTTTAGTGACCGGCGCGAGGTAGGGCTTCTGCGAGGACTGTAGACGTTTGGCGGGCCGCTTTTTCGTCTAAGAAGGCACGCCTGCGTATCAGAGGTAAGTGTCTTGACAACAGTCTCTCTGCACGTCGAGGGCCGGCGGTAGGTGGATACCCCTCGCCGCTGGTCGTTAGCGTCACGGCATCGTAGCAGCCCCTTAATCCCGGCTCTCCGCCAACTGAGTCAATCAGGCATTGGGAAGGGCGTCGGATCGCGGAAGCGGCGTAACACGTTCTCAGAAATCCGTGCGACATTGTTGGAATAGTCGGCGTAGGAAAGACTGCTGCCCCAAGCTATAGAACCGACAGAAAAGACCGCACCGCCTGCGGGGGTCTCGAAAAACGTCATATCAGCGCGGATAGGCTCCTGTGGCGCATCATTCCACAACCTAGTGAAGAAATCCAACCCGCCCAGTGTGTGCGCGTAAGAACTGCCATGCTGCTCGGAAGCAGCTACCACTAGCGCGTGACGCGGCGTACCTAACGTTTCATCAATTACGTCGATCTCAAGTCCGGCGGCCCCGCCGATAATGCCGAAATCGCCAATGATATCTTCAGCTATACCCTCGAAAATAAAGCGAGCTCGGACATCGTTGCTAGCGGCGAGACGACGATAATAACTGCCGCGGTCAAAGGCTTCAGTAAGATATCCAATGCCTACCAGGGATTGCTCGGGTCTACCTAAGTCCGGCCACATGCCGCAGGGGCGGCCACTAAAGCTGCTATGGGCTTCACCGGCCCCGAAGCGACCATTTCTTGAATGGCGCCGCCTGAATTCAATCAGGCCTTTTCGTTGAGGATGGTAATCGATCGCGCTGGTAAACCCGTTTCCACCGAGATACATAAGGCGCCCACCCCTTGCGAGAAAGTCATCCAGGGCATGCAACATCGGCAGCGACCAATACTCAGGATGACTTCCCGTAATAAGCACCCGACATTTATCCAGTGCCGCCAAACCCTCGCGGTCTAGGTCTTCGTCTGTAAGTACCTGGTGATCGGGAGTCACTCGGGCGAGCCAACCGAGTAAACAAAGATCAATCTGGAAGTTCCAGAGCCAGCCTCCGGGCTGCAGATTGACCACCGGGCGTCGCAGGGATCCAATGCACCGTTCGCTGCCATCGTCGTGTGGATCATAGAGTGACTTACCAAGGCCCGGGTGTTCGAACGCCAGCAGATCGAGCGGCGTGTACGAGGACGCTAGGCAACCGAGGTTATACTCGTTCGTTTGCCGCTGCATGGTCAAGTTCGCGTAAGCCGCGTATGTCGCAGTCGGTGCCAGAAAAGCAACATCACTGGTAGCGTCGGCAGACTGCCGCACAAAAAACGGAACAAAGAACTCTGCACCACCGCCGCGCAGACACGCGGCGTAGCATCCGCTGGACCAATCGGTCGGCACGGTAAGCCGCAAGTCTTCGTGCCAGCCCGGGTTCTCGATATCGTCATGATGGAAGTGAGCCGCGCCGTACTGTTCAGGCGCGCGGCGCCAATCCATCGTAGGGCTTTCCCAATTCGATCCCTGGACAGCACGGGTGGGCTGATTGATGCACACGCCGTCGTGGCCAGAGCCTGATTCATCTGGAATGATTTCAGACACTGGATCGCCCAGCAAATTCCAATCCGCCAGACAGGGCCAACTCAAAGGGTCGGTCGGCTTGCGTGACGCCAAATCGCTTAGGTCTTCGAGCGACAGCGCCGCTGCCAGGATGCGGGGACGCTCGATCTTGCCATTGAAGTGGTGGCGAGGAATTCCACTATCATCCCGTTCGGCCGCTATTAGAAGGCGGCCATCGCCGCGCGCGGGCGGGTCCACGTCGTCAACAGTCAGCCAGGTCGCGCCAACATGGTCATGCGTCCCGGAAGCGAGGAGATGCACCAGAATCTGCAATTGATGGCGTTCGGCATCATAGGTCAGCGCAACGAAGCTCCAGAGCCAGAGAGACAAGGGACGATCCAGGCGGTAGACCCGTGGTTCAACTGGATTTCCGAGGATTGCCGCCAGGCAGCCGTCCGCCTCCAGCCGTAACGCTATTCCCCCGTCTCCGCCGGGGGTCAGAGTACTAAGCAGGCAACGTGGCTGGCCGGCAACAAGGGTCGGCATGACGTAAGCACAAATGGTTACCGACCTAAGATCTGCCAGTCGCTGCGATCCGCCGACTTTGATGTAGGACCCAGCACGAATGGGTTGTTCACGTCCTGGATACCGCTTGGCCTCCGGAACCGGCATCACGGGCGGCTGGAACGTTGGCATCTCCGGTCCGGCATCGAAGCCAAGCAGCCGCACGAAATCGCAGTCGAAGCTGTCGAGCTTCATACAGCTGACAGCGAAGGCAATGGTTTCGCCAGGCTTAACGCTGTCGCGGTCTGCATAAGCAAGAATCGCTGGACGATCAGACATCATCGCCATCCTCCGGCATTGGGAGCGCGCCGAAGAGGTGCTGCCAACGCTGCTTGAAAACCCAGCGCTCAACATCCTCGCGAGATTCAAAGCGCGGCGGCGCTATTTCGGCCACCCGCAAGGGCATGTCCAGCGACCAGCGCGCAGCGCGCCATTCACTATAAGGCTTGGTCATAATGGCAATCCACTTTCCAGCTATCGGCTGTGAGCGCATGACGTCTAGAATGAGATGCAGCTCGGCGCTGTGGCGGCCGAAAGGGGCGGCCAGAAACTCGCGGACGAGGTCAGAACGAGCGGCAAACCCCGCCAGGGCAGAGCGAGCGGCCGCGGTCCCTGCGCTCTCTGTCCACGCGGATTGAGAGTTAACCGAACCTGCAGTCGGACTAATGGTCGTCACAGCGGGCCTCCCGTCATAGCGCGTCCGTAATTCGACCCGTGCATTGTCACCCCTCGATGCTGATAGAATTCCAATATATGCTTTATGATTTTCGGCACCGTGCCAACATTTGATCCACTGATGCGGCTGGCGGGCAAGAGCTTCGATCATCGATGCCACTACGGCGCCGCAAACTGCGTCCAGGCGAGCCATGCGCGCTGGCTCAGAGCTCACTCGCCACCGCGTGTTGGATAGATCCTTCGATGATAGCGATGGCTTCGTCGAGGACCTCGTTTGAGATGGTGAGCGGAACCAGCACCCGGATCACGTTGAAATGGCGCCCGGCCGCGGCGAGGAGTAGACCACGTCTTGCCGCCTCCTGGATCACCTTTTCAGTGAGTGAGCGGGCGGGAGCACGGCTGTCGGGATCTTCAACGAGCTCAATTCCGAGCATTGCCCCTTGTCCACGGATGTCCCCGATAACGGAACGGTTGCCTGCGGTCTGGATACGGCGGAAACCGGCTTCCATGCGAGCGCCAATTTCTTCGGCGCGTTGCATCAGCTTCCCTTGTTCAAGCACGTCGATCACTGCCAGCGCCGCAGCGCATGCCAGTGGGTTTCCGGCATAGGTTCCTCCTAGACCGCCGGGTCCAACCGCATCCATGATCTCTGCTTTGCCGACTACGGCCGCTAGGGGCAGTCCGGCGCCGAGGCTCTTGCCAACAGCCACAAGGTCCGGTTCGACGCCGGAATGTTCAATTGAGAAGAGGCGGCCCGTCCTGCCGAAACCACATTGAACTTCGTCTGCGACCAGAACGATTCCGTGGACGTCGCATAGCTTCCGCAACGCAACCAGAAAATCGGGAGGCGCTGCCAGGAATCCACCTTCACCCTGAAGCGGCTCGATGACGATAGCCGCGATCGCCTGCGGCTCGATTTCGCTTTCAAATAGTGAATGGATTGCGGCTAGCGTATCTTCGCTGCTAACGCCACGGTAAGCGTACGGAAAAGGTACCCGGTATATATCAGCAGGGAATGGACCGAAGGATTCTTTGTAAGGCTTTACCTTACCGGTCATACTCATAGTGAACATAGAGCGGCCGTGAAAGGCGCCGCTAAACACAACGACTCCTCGCCTTTTGGTAAAGGCGCGCGCAATTTTCACGGAGTTTTCAACTGCTTCGGTGCCTGTCGTCACGAGCAGTGTTTTTGCTGTCGTTCCAACCTTGGTCATCGCATTCAGACGTTCGGCCACGGCAACATACCCCTCATAGGGCGCCGTCCCAAAGAACGTGTGGCTGAAACGATCGAGCTGTTCACGCACCGCTGCGACAATTTTGGGATGCGAATGACCGACGGCGAGGGCGCCCATCCCGCCTACAAGGTCGATGTAACGACGGCCTTCGACGTCCCAAAGTTCAGCTTCCGAAGCTCGATCGGCGAAGATGGGAAATGCGCACGAAACCCCGCGCGCAACTGCCAGCTTCCGTCGCTCATCAAGTTGCGTATTAGAGACCATTCCATCCCCTCAAAGATCGCCAGGACATGCCGGTCCGTGAACCGAAAGTTCGTCAACCTGGCCGTAGACTGGAACGCAAGTCAATATGAAGCGAGCTGCAAAAAGGTCACTTACCGAGTGTCGTTTTTTCTTCTGCAACGGTCTTGCGTAGCAGCGAAGCTGGACGTGACACCCCATTATTTCGGCTCCCCTCGAGCTCTTCCTGCAGGGCGCGGCGCAAACCGGCATGCGTCCCCCCCTTCTGCCTCGTAACTGGAAGTGTCCTTTCGAATCAGCCCTTGATGCAGGTCTCTTCGAAATTGAGCCGATGGTCGCTCTGACCTTGCCCCCAGTTTCTATCCAGTTTTGAGTTCCTTTCCGGCGTGGGTTGTGCCCTGCTGGGCGGGTGAAGGGACGGGCGCTGGCGCGGAGCCTTTGGCATAGCGCAGCGCGAGCGACCGTCGCGGATTGAAGGTGCCGGCGAACTCGGCCGGTGTCTGCCAGGCGATTTGGGAGTGCGGCCGGGCGGTATTGTAATCGGCGCGCCACAGGGCGATGGCGACGCGCGCCTGAGCCAGCGAGGTAAACAGCGTCTCGTTGAGCAGTTCATCGCGCAGTCGGCCGTTGAAGCTCTCGATGAAGCCATTCTGCATCGGCTTGCCGGGCGCAATGTAATGCCATTCGACGCGGCTCTGATCCGCCCAGGAAAGGATGGCGTTCGAGGTGAACTCGCTGCCATTGTCGCTGACGATCATCCTCGGCCGGCCGCGCTCGGTAATGAGCCGGTCCAATTCGCGGGCAACCCGCATGCCCGAGAGAGACGTATCAACGATGAGTGCCAGGCACTCTCTCGTGCAGTCGTCGACGACGGCCATGATGCGGAAGCGGCGCCCGTCGGTGAGCTGGTCCGATACGAAGTCGAGCGACCAGCGCTCGTCGGGCCTCAGCGGCACCAGCATCGGCGCCCTTGTCCCGATCGCCCGTTTGCGGCCGCCACGGCGGCGAACGGCGAGCTTCTCCTCCCGATAGAGCCGGAACAGCTTCTTGTGGTTCACGATCAGGCCCTCCCGCCTCAGCATCACGAGAAGACGCCGGTAGCCGAACCGACGACGTTCCTGCGCGATTGCCTTCATCCGCTCGCGAACCTCGCGGTCGTCCGGCCTGCTGGTCTCGTAGCGAACCGTCATGCGGCAACAGCCGATGGCTTTACACGCCCGCCGTTCGCTCATCCCGAAGCCTTCCTTCAGGCGAGCGACAGCTTTCCGCTTGGCCGCAGGCGTCACCATTAATGGGATGGTCCGCCCCGTCCTCCCGCAGCATCATCTGGGCAGTCACAACAAAGGAGGTTGCAATGTCCCCACGCAATGCGCCGCGCCCTGCGGCCGTCTATGGTGTCGATATCGGCAAGAACATCTTCCACGTCGTCGGCTTGGACAGCGACGGCGAGCCCGTCCAGCGAATTCGCTTCCGACGCGATACGTTGATGAAGTTCTTTGAGCGGGCAGCGCCGGCAATCGTCGGGATGGAATCGTGCGCTGGATCGCAATGGATCGCCAGGAGACTTCAGGCACTGGGGCACAAGGTTCGCCTGATCCCAGCGCAGTTCGTGAAGCCATACGTCAAGTCGAACAAGAGCGACATCATCGATGCCGAAGCTATCGCCGAAGCAGCCACGCGGCCGACGATGCGATTTGCCGCGATCAAGAGCGAGGAGCAATCCGACCTCCAAGCTTTGCATCGGGTGCGCGACCAGATGATCGGCACGCGAACCCGTCTGATCAACCAGATGCGAGCATTCTGCCTGGAATACGGCATCGCATTGAGACAGGGCGCCGGACTGTTCAAGCTCGACTTGCCACTGGTTCTCGATGACCTTTCGAATGACCTCTCGCCGGCAATGCGCAAACTGCTCGTGGACCTGTTCGCAGATCTGCGCCAGTTGGAACAGCGCATCAACGACGTGACGAGGGAGATCGCAGCGATCGCAGACCGAGAAGATGTTGCCCGCCGGCTCATGACGATCCCCGGAATCGGAGCATTGGGAGCCACCGCGCTACTGGCGGCCGTCGGCACCGGATGCCAGTTCCAGAAGGCTCGCGACCTGGCCGCATGGCTGGGGCTGGTCCCTCGAGAATACTCGACCGGAGGCAAGCAGAAGCTACTCGGTATCAGTAAGCGCGGGAACCGCTACGTTCGCAAGCTGCTCGTTCATGGCGCGCGATCATGCTTCCGTCACCTGGATCGAACCCGGGACCGCCTGGGAAGCTGGCTTGACGGGTTGCAGAGCCGTATGCACCCGAACAAAGCTGTTGTCGCACTTGCCGCCAAGATGGCGCGCATTGTCTGGGTTGTCCTGACCAAGCCGGGAGCGCTCTACGAACGCAGGGACCCTGCTTTCGCCTGACGCTCCGGCTCGATTGCAAGGCTCGGGAATAGTGATGGCGAAACAGTGGATCAGCATGCCGTAAGCCCTGTGCAAAAAAGCGGGCTTCGTGCCCGAACCATTTATTGGGAACGGCGTGCGCGGATCTCATCATGGCCTGGCTGCAACAGCAGCTCACTCGCGAGAGGCCGGATACATTTATGCAACTGGAATCGTCATCGGCGATGTCGCGAACCCTTGCACGGACGGGGCGGACCATACATTCTTTCCCACAAGATCCTTCAACGCGGCATTGTCGAGCATGGCGTCGGCCAAAAGCCGCTTTAGCCGCGTGTTCTCGTCCTCCAGCGCCTTCAGTCGCCGAGCCTCGGAGATATCCATCCCGCCGAAGCGGGCCTTCCAGTTGTAGATCGAGGCGTCGCTGACCCCGTGCTTGCGGCACAGATCGGCAACCGATACCCCGGCCTCGTGTTCCTTCAAAATTCCGATGATCTGCTCTTCAGAGAAGCGGCTACGTTTCATGTCCTGGTCCTCTCGATGGGCCAGAACGAACTTCAAACCGGATTAGATCAGAGGGGCAAGGTCAGCTCCAATCTAGACCGTAGGTCGGTTACCAGAGCTTGGCCTCCTCGCAGTCGTGCGTCATGAAGGCAGTCTGTTCTCGAGACGCTCTCGGACGGATAAGGGCACAGAGCCCCGAGAACGGGTCGTCCATAGCCAAGGATTTTCGCGCGACGACCGCGATGACAAGCGTCGGCGGTGCCAAGCGCATGAGGCAGTCGGCGACTGCAGCACCGGATCGAACGGCGCTTTCACCCATCTAAAATTGGTCATACTTGTCCACACTGGCGAAACCCAGCGCTCATCCAATGCGCTTGCGGTAACTTCCCAAAGGCAAACGTAGCCCGGACGCTATATCCCTCAACATCGTAGCCCACTTGGGACTGGTGAGTACTGGTGAGCCGGTTCAAGGGGAAGGTACCGGGACTTTTCAGAACGGATGTGGCAAAAAAGTATTGTGTCGGGTGACTTTAATTCAGCTGTTACGACAGATCGCTTTGCATATAACCGTTGGCCTCTAGCCCAAGTTGGAGCCAGGCAGATGTCGTTCAAAGGCGTTATTCCGCCCGTCACTACGCCCTTTCACGCGGATGGATCGATCGACCGTGACGGTTTCTGCGTCATGGTCGAGCACCTAGTCGCGACGGGTGTCCACGGGATCATTGTCGGTGGGACGACAGGCGAGTACTACGCCCACTCACGCGACGAGCGTGTCAGCCTGCTTAAGCTTGCCAGGGGCGTGGTGAAGGGGAAGATGCCCCTGATCGCCGGCGTCGGCGCCATTCGTACCGAGGACTGCATTGAATATGCGCTGGTTGCAAAGGACCTGAAATACGACGGAATCCTGGTCGGCTCCCCGTACTACGCTGTTCCCACGCAGCTCGAACTTGCCAATCATGCGCTTGCGATCGACAAGGCCGCCAATCTACCGGTGATGCTCTACAACTATCCCGGGCGCACCGGAACGATGATGGACCTCGAGTTCCTGAACCGCGTTGGTCGCAGCTCCAATTTCTGCGCCATCAAGGAATCCAGCGGCAGCATGAATCAGCTGCACGCCTTGGCTCGTGACTATCCGCACATTGATCTGTTTTGCGGCATGGACGATCAGGCCCTCGAATTCTTCGCCTGGGGCGCAAAAGGCTGGGTCTGCGGCGCCGGCAACTGCCTGCCGGCTGAGCACCTCGCGCTGTACGAAGCCTGCGTAATCGAGAAGGACTTCACCAAGGGCCGGCAGATCATGTCGGCGCTTCTGCCTCTGATGAGACTTCTCGAGCAGGGCGGCAAGTTCGTACAGAGCATCAAGTTCGGGTGCGAATTGGCTGGGTTGCCGGCTGGGCCCGTGCGTCGGCCGATGCGGGCACTCGACGACGAACAGAAGCGGGAACTCGAGTCGACGATCCGCACCCTTAAGGCAGTCATCGCGTCAATCACTGCAAAATCCCAGAAGAGGGCTTCCGAGAATGTCATCGCTATTAACGCGTGATGAGTACCAGAACCTGGCGGACAGCCTGCCACTGCCGACCGGCGCAGTGACTGACGGCAAGGCGCGGGCGGCACAATCTGGGGATACTTTCGAGACCATCAATCCCGCGACAGGGCAGGTCATCGCCAGGATCGCTTCCTGCGGCCAGGCCGACGTCGATCTCGCTGTCGAGGAGGCACGACTGGCGTTTGAATCGGGCGCTTGGTCGCGTGCGCATCCGAGCGAACGCAAGCGCGTTCTGCGGCGGCTCGTGAAACTGATGAAGCGAAACGCCCATGAGCTTGCAGTGCTTGAGACGCTAGAAAGCGGCAAGCCGATCTACGACGTCGAGACCATAGACATTCCCGAGGCCCTGCATTGTCTGGAATGGCACGCGGAAGCCACCGACAAGCTCTACGGCCAGACGTCGCCTTCTGGCGATGATGTCGTGTCGATGATCGTGCGCCAGCCACTGGGGGTGGTCGCCTGCGTTCTGCCCTGGAATTTCCCGATCCTGATGCTGGCCTGGAAGATCGGGCCGGCGCTCGCGACCGGAAACTCGGTCATCGTCAAGCCGGCCGAGCAGACCAACATGTCGACGTTACGGATCGCCGAGCTAGCGCATGAGGCCGGGTTGCCGCCAGGCGTCCTGCAGATCGTCACCGGTCCGGGCGAAGTGACCGGTAAGGCACTCGGTATGCATGCCGATATCGACATGGTCGCATTCACCGGCTCGACCGATGTTGGCCGGAAATTCTTGGAATACTCCGCTAAATCCAACCTGAAGCGCATCGTGCTTGAATGCGGGGGAAAGAACCCGTGCATCGTGCTGGATGACGCCGAGAATTTGGACGTTGTCGCACAGCACGTCACTCAGGGTGTTTTCTGGAACATGGGCGAGAACTGCTCGTCCAATTCCCGCCTGATCGTCCATGAGAAGATCAAGGACCGCTTGGTGGAAACCGTTCTCCACAAGCTCAAGGAATGGCCTTTGGGCGACCCGTTGGACCCGGGCAATCGGCTGGGCGCCATTGTGTCGAAGGAGCAATTCGACCGCATCATGGGCTACATCAAGAAGGGGCGGGCGGAAGGCGCCAGGGTCGTGGCGGGCGGAAATGCTCATAAGCACGGCAAAGGTTATTTTATCGAGCCGACTGTGTTCGATGATGTTAAGCTCGAGATGGCGATCGCCCGGGAAGAGATTTTCGGTCCAGTGCTATCGGTCATCAAGGTGGCCAACGCTGACGAGGCGCTTCGGGTCGCCAACGATACGCAATACGGGCTTGCAGCGTCGATCTTTACCGCCAATCTCGGCAAGGCACATCGCATGGCGAGGGACATTCGCGCCGGGACGGTGACCATCAATTGCTACGGCGAAGGAGACGTCTCGACTCCCTTCGGCGGCTTCAAGCTTTCGGGGTTCGGGGGACGAGACAAGTCATTGCATGCCCACGACCAATATACTGAACTCAAGACCATTTGGGCGGACATTTCCGACCCAAAGGTCTCGCGTTCCGTAGACTAGCCTGGTCGCACTGATGAGTGATCGTGGGTCAGTCCGCACGCCTACGGACACATCCATGCCGGGCTGGTACGGTATTCTGCCGCCTCCCAAGGCGCCTCAGGTGCTGCGCGGCCGTCACAAAGCGGACTGGCTCATTGTAGGAGCTGGGTTTGCTGGACTGGCGGCCGCGCGGCGCCTGTCACAATTGGTTCCGAACGAACGCATAGTGGTTGTCGACGCGCAACGCGTCGGCTGGGGTGCTGCCGGGCGCAACTCCGGCTTCATGATCGATCTTCCGCACGAGCTGGGTGGTGCACACTACGGCGGAAGCCAGGACCACGATCGCAAGCGCATCCGGTTGAACCGGGCCGCGATCGATTTCTCTGCTTCGGCCGCGGACGAATACGGGTTGCAGAAATTCTTCGTGCGGGCTGGCAAGTACCATGGAGCTGCAACCGATCACGGCCTTGCCGTTCTACGCGAATTCGAAAAGCACCTGACGGGGTTAGGCGAGCCATTCGAGCGGCTCGACGGGCCGCAGTTGAAGGAAATCACCGGAACCGACTTCTTCGTCGGCGGTACCTTCACGCCGGGTACTGTAATGGCACAGCCGGCCGGCTTCATCCGTGGACTCGCCGAAGGCTTGTCGAGGCGTGTGCAGCTATTCGAGAATTCACCGGTCACATCTTTGCAGACCGGCAAACTGCACACTGCCGAGACGGCCGAGGGCGAGATCACCGCGCCGCGGTTGATACTGACAGTCAACGGTCATCTCGAAAGCTTTGGTTTCTTCAAGAAACGCCTGCTGCATGTGTTTACCTACGCCAGCATGACAAGGCCTCTCTCCAAGAGCGAACAGGCAGCTCTGGACGGTGAGCCGCATTGGGGCTTGATCCCGGCCGACCCGATGGGATCGACCATCCGAAGGATCGGCGACCGGATCATCGTCCGTAACACCTTCACGTATAATCCGGACATGTCCACGAGCGAGAAGCAGATCAATCAGATCGGCGCTGCGCACGATCGATCGTTCCGTGCACGCTTTCCGATGCTGGGCGAAATGCCGATGGAGTTTCGCTGGGGAGGTCACTTATGTCTCTCCCTCAATTCCGCGCCCGCATTCGGCGAAATTGAGGAGAGAGTCTTCGTAGCCGGATGCTGCAATGGCCTCGGAACGGTGCAGGGCACCCTCTACGGGATGCTGGCTGCCGATCTTGCTGTCGGAAGCAATGAGCCAATGGTTGCAGACGCCCTGAACGAGCCAGCCCCGGTTCGGCTTTATCCAGAACCGCTGATGTCGATCGGAGCGCCCCTGAAGCTGTGGGCGATGCAGAACCGCGCCGGCAGAGAGCTCTAGAGCATTTCACGTTTTGACGGAAGCGTATCCGGCGTTTGCGAAGTAGTTCTTGCACTCGGCAGCCTCGATGGTTTCGACGAGGTGGCCGATATGGCGCCAAGTGTCCTCGACGGTGCGTTTCTGAGCCTGGCGCATCCAGTGTTTGATCTTAGCGAAGGCCTGCTCGATCGGATTGAGGTCCGGAGAGTAGGGCGGCAGGTACCAAAGCCTGGCGCCGGCGGCCTTGATCATTTGCCTGATGGCCGCCGATTTATGACTTCCCAGATTGTCCATGACGACGATCTCGCCTGGCTTCAGCACGGCGACGAGTTGCTGTTCTACATAGGCGCGAAAGCATTGGCCGTTGATTGGTCCGTCGAAGACGCAGGGTGCCGCGAGCCGATCCCAGCGCAACGCGCCCAGGAAGGTCAGCGTGCGCCAATGGCCGTGCGGAGCCAAGCCGCGCAGCCGCTTGCCCTTCGGTCCCCAACCGCGCAGCGGAGCCATGTTGGTCTTGATCCAGGTCTCATCGATGAAGACCAGGCGCTGCGGATCGAGACCAGTTTGCCAATATCGCTATCGCTGGCGCCTGCGGGCAATATCAGCGCGTGCCTGCTCAAGGGCGAACAGCGTTTTTTTTGAAACTCAGGCCCTCGCGGCGCAGGAACAGCCACACCGCGTTGTGGGAAACCTTCACCCCACGGCCAGCCAACTCATCCTTCAGACCATGCAGCGTCAGATGTGGCGTCTCACGTATACGCGCCTCGATGAAAGCACGGTGCGGCTCAAGCACCCTCTTGCGATGTCCACCCGCCCGGCGCCACCGACCCGGTCGTCTCATGACGCTGCAACAGCTTCACCGCCGCCGAAACCGAAATGCCGAACCGTTTGGCGGCAGACCGCCGGCTCGCGCCACTCAAAACCGCCGCCACAACCCGCTCGCGAAGATCATTGGAAAGAGGTCGAGTCATCAGATGCTGGCCTCTACTCCAGCCAGCATCTTGAATCACAAAACCGACAAATCGGGAATCCCTTCGATTCCACCAAGCCGTGAACCGCTCTAGCTTTCTCGTTCTTGCGCCGCCGCTTCCCGGATCCAGCTACGGAGGCTCTCCGCAGCAGGGGAAAGCGTGCGATTGTCATTCCACGTGAGATAATAGCTGCCAGGTGCTGGCAACTCGAGATCCGTCAGCCTGACCAATTTCCCTTGATCGATCTGCGCTTTGACCAGACGGTGCCAGCCGACGGCAACGCCTTGGTCAGCCTGGGCCGCCTGAAGCGCCACGAAGAACGTTCCAAAGCGCCGACCGCGAGTCGAGCCGTGCGGTACCCCCGCACGCCGTAAAACTTCGTCCCAGCCAGCCCAGTCAGGATCAACCCAATCAACATGTAGCAGGGGCAGGTCTGCCAGTGACTCCGCCGTTGCGTCCCGATGTTTGCTTGCAAATCCTGGTCCGCAAACTGGGTAGATCGTTTCGTCGAACAGAAGCTCGGCATTTTCGTTCGACCACGATCCGAATCCGTAGCGGATGCGTAATTCGACCTCGGCGCGGCGGTAATCGCGTGGATTGTCCGAGATAAGGTGGTCAACGGCAATATCCTGGTACCGTGTCCAGAAGTCCGGCATGCGCGGGATCAGCCATGTCGAAGCGAAGGCGTCAGAGCACGCCAGCGTGACGTTCTTGGAACGGTCGCCGCGCTTCAGATTTCGTACGATTTCTGAGGCGCGCGAAAAGCCGCTGGCCAACACGCCATAAAGGTCTTCGCCCGCGCTTGTCAGCGCCACACCGGTTGCCAATCGGGTAAACAGCGGAACCCCCAATTCATCCTCGATCGCTTTGATCTGTCGGCTGACGGCGCCAGGAGTGACGTTCAGTTCCGCAGCAGCCAATTTGAATGACAGGTGCCGGGCAGACGCCTCAAAAACAGCCAAAGCAGTCAGGGACGGCAGGTCGTAATAGCGGCGAACCATCTCAAGCTCCAAACACTTCGATAATCGCGCGACGCGACAAATTGGGCAAGGGATGCTCAAGATCTCGGGAGAAAACAATTGCAAGGCGACGCGGTGGCCTGCGTTTCGACCGACTTTGCCCGCGATCCCCAACCCATTTGCGGCTGAACGTAGGAAAACTGTACGAACTATGCTTCGCGATCTGCGACGCTGCCCAATCAATGTCCGACGCGGCCGTAGCGTAGCATGCACTGGGCGATGTCTGCGCTTAGCAACTCAATGTCAATGATCGCGGAATCGGGACCCCTTTTTTAACGAAAAAGGGGGGCTGACTCACATTTGATGATTTTGCATGGCGGCGTGGTGCTGTTTTCAGAGGGGAAGCAGCACCATGATGAGAAATTTGCGTTTTTCGTCCTTGATCCCGGCGGGATTGGTCGTCGAGGCGATCGCCGAGAGCGAAGGAGTGAATGCCGTTACCGCCCGCTCAGGGGCGCCGGCGCGACCTTACCTTCTGTAGCACCGACGAAAAACTCACCCCGCTGTTGAGGTTATTTCGATTGCGAGCCGTATAAGCAGTTTCTACTGCTGATGCAACAATACGAAAGCAGCCCGGCTTCGAACGGGAGCTCAATCAGCAGAACGGGAGGATCGATCATGAATAATATCATAAAGCACGTGAACCGCCGGGCCCTTCTCAAAGCCGCCGCCGCGCTGGGCGGGGGCATCGTCGTGGGCGGCATGCCATTGTCGCAAGCCATCTGGGCAGCCGAAGGCAAGGTGCTCAGGGTGCGTTCCGATGGCGACCTCGCCAAGCTCGATCCCGGCAACTGGGCGAGAGCCGTGGACGTGGACGTGGCTAACTGTATCTATTCGAAGCTCATTCGCTTTAAGCCGGGTGCCGAATGGTCCTGGGAGCTAGAGGCGGCAGAAAAAATCGAGCAGGTTGACCAGACCCATATCCGCTTTCGCCTGAAGAAAGGCATCAAGTTCACCGGCGGTTACGGCGAGATGACAACCAAGGACGTCAAATTCTCCTTCGAGCGCAGAAAAAAAGGAGCGGATTGGGGGGGGGCGCTCGATCGCGTCGAGATCGAGGACGACTACACGGGCGTGCTCGTGTTCACCAAGCCGTACGTGCCGGTTTGGACCGTCGTGCTGCCCACTGGTGGGGTGGGCCACATAATTTCCGAGGAATCGGTAATGAAGGCAACCAAGGACGGCGGTGATTTCGGCACGAAGCAGATAGCGTTCTCTGGTCCCTATGTGCTCGCCGACTGGAAGCCCAAACAATACATACTCTTGACACGTAATCCAGATTGGTCGGGCCAGAAGCCGGGTTTTGACGAAATCCGAATCTTGCCGATCGATGACCTCAAGGCGGCGGAACGCGCTTACCAGGCGAGCGATGTCGATTTCACTGAATTCAGTCTGGATTCGCTTGCGACCTTCAAGAGCACTCCTCCCGCCAACACGAAGGTCGAGGATAAGCCGTCGCTCTGGTATTACTGGATCGGCATGAATATGGATCATCCGAAGCTGAAGGACATCAATGTCCGCAAGGCGATCCAATGGGCGATCAATGTGCCGCAGATCCTGGATCTTGCCTATTCGGGCCAGGTCAACTTGGCGACAGGCACGATTGCTCCGGGGATCATTGGGCACCGTGCAAAGGCGCTCATCCCACCCGAAGGGGATCTCGCAAAGGCAAAGGAGTTTCTGGAAAAGGCCGGCGTGAGCGACCTGACCTTGAGCATCGATTGCCAAAACGACAACGTTAATTCAACGATTGCCCAGACGGTGCAAGCACAATTGTCCCAGATCGGCATTTCGGTCGAGGTCAATGTCCGAGATAACAGCACATTCTGGACGCTCGGCATGGAGACGGAGGGCGAGCGCTGGAAGGACTTGCAGCTCATCGTAAATGGGTTCATCGCTGCGCCGGATCCACATTCCTTTGTGACCTACTTCGTGCAAGCTCAAGTGGGCGAATGGAACTGGGAGCGCTTCCGCAGCGCGCGCTTTGATGAGCTGGTCGCTAAGGCGGTCACTATCAGCGACCCTGGGGAGCGTGCCAAGGTCTATTACGAGATGCAGGATATAATGGAAGAATCGGGCGCCTACCGGTTCCTGACCAACGGCGCGAGGGCTTTCATGTACCGCACCACCCAGATGGAAGCCGCAACTATTCCGTCCGGGGATCCGCTGTTCGTCGATTTCAAGCCGGTCTAGGCTTTACGGGAACATGTGGCTCTACCTCCTCGAGCGGGTTGTCCTCGCGGTCACAATTGTTGTGATCGCGGTGACGCTTTTGTTCCTGATGATTCATGCGGTGCCGGGCGATCCTGCCGCGATTTTGCTCGGTCCGCGCGCGACGCCCGAGATGAAGGCGCAGCTCCATCAGCAGATGGGGCTGGACCAACCATTAATCGTGCAGTTAGCAAGCTTCTTCGGCGGGCTGCTCCACGGCAATCTCGGTTTTGACGTGTTCAGCCAGAGACCTGTCGCCGACATCGTCTTCGAGCAATTGCCTTACACGATCGAACTGATCTTCGTCTCGATCTTATGGGCGGTCGTAATAGCCGTGCCGCTCGGCTGCTACTCGGCGATACGACGCGACTCCACGGTCGACCATGTGGCCGGCGTCGTGACGATCGCCACGATCGCCATTCCGTCCTTCGTCATGGCAGTGTATGCGCTGCTGATTTTTGCCGTGACTCTGCGCTGGTTGCCAGCGATCGGAGCCGGCAATGGATTCTGGGATGGACTTATCTATCTCGTCCTCCCAGCTTTCGCCATAGGTATTGGCTGGGTCGGCTACATCTCCCGGCTGGTACGGGCATCCATGCTTGAGATCCTGGGGGAAAACCACGTGCGCATGGCTCGCGCTTTCGGGATCTCGGAATGGCGCATCGTTGCGCGCTACGCGCTGCCGCTCGCGATCCTGCCGACAGTGACCATACTTGGGGTGGGCATCGCGTGGCTGCTTTCGTCCGCTGTCTTTATTGAGGTCGTTTTCGCAAGACCCGGCATCGGCGCTTTGATTGTGAACGCGGTCAACACGCGCAACTATCCGATTGTGATGGGCGTGGTGCTCGTCACCACGTTCCTTATTGTTACCGCTACGACGCTCTCGGATCTTGTCAACGCATTCCTCGATCCGCGAAACCGGGAAAAGCTCTGACATGGCAAGCGTTGAAGCCATCCCTCCAGAAGCCAACGATGCCATTGATACCGGCGCCTTTCGCACCTTCCTGCGGCAACTACGCAAGAACCGTCTGGGCATGCTCGGAGCAGTTCTCGTCGCGCTCATAATGGCGAGCGCGATCTTTGCTCCGCTTCTTATAACGCATGATCCGATCCGGATCATGGCCGGACCGCGTCTGGCCGCACCTTCAGTGGATTTTCTGCTGGGTACTGACCAACTGGGCCGCGACACGTTTTCTCGCACCATCATGGGCGGCCGCATCCCGCTTCTCGTTGCTTTCGCCTCCCTCGGCAGTGCGCTGGCGGTCGGCGTCGTGCTTGGTCTCATCGCAGGCTTCGGGCCGCGTTGGCTGGACCATTTGCTCCTGCTCATCTTCGATACCATCCGCTCCTTTCCCGGTATCATCTTTGCGCTGGCAATCATCGCGCTTCTGGGACCAAGCCTAGTCAACATAATTTTAGTAATAGCGATCACGGGTATCCCTGGCTATGCGCGCGTGGCGCGTACCCAGGCGCAAGCGCTGCAGAGCAGTGAATATATCGCCGCAGAGCGCAGCATGGGCGCAGGCACGACACGTATCCTCGCCATCCATGTATTGCCCAACGTCATCGGTCCCCTTGTCATTCTCGTGAGCATGGATGTGCCGGCCGTCATCGCCACTTCGGCCGGTCTCAGTTTTCTAGGTATGGGTGTGCGGCCTCCGACCCCTGACTGGGGAGCGATCCTCAACGATGGCTATAACTATATAAACCAGACCCCCTGGCTCGTGATCGCTGGCGGCATCCCAATAATCCTCGCAACGCTAGGCTTCACATTTCTGGGTGAGGCGCTGCGCGACATATTCGATCCCAAGCTGCGGAAAGACCTATGAGACGCGAGGATTCGATATCCCATACGTCCGCCCGGCCGCTTGAGATCCGCGGCCTCGCTCTCGATTTCGGTACGCCGCGCGGGCGAATTCATGCGCTGCGGAACGTGTCGCTCGATGTGCCAGCCGGACAGGTGGTTGGCATCGTCGGTGAAAGCGGATCCGGAAAATCGACGCTCGCCTATACGGTGATGGGCCTCCTTCCCGAAAATGCCGATGTCACAGCCGGCAGCATCGTGTTCGAAGGTCAAGACCTGCTCAAATTGTCCACTCCGGCACGACGGAGCCTGCTGGGCGATCGCCTGTCCATGATCTTCCAGGACCCGATGACCGCACTTAATCCCGTGCGGACCATCGAGAGCCAGATGCTCGATATCCAGCACCACGAACAAGTAAGCGTGAGAGAAAAGCGCGCTTGCGCCATCGACATGCTTCACCGGGTCGGAATTCCCGATCCGCAAAGTCGGATTACTGCCTATCCGCATCACTTCTCAGGTGGCATGCGCCAGCGCATCTGCATCGCCATGGCGCTTCTTGTAAGACCGGCGCTCCTCATCGCCGACGAGCCGACCACCGCCCTTGATGCAACGCTGGAAGTGCAGATCATTCATCTACTCAAAGATCTGCAGAAGGAGATCGGTTGTTCGATCCTCTTTGTTTCTCACCATCTCGGCGCTGTCGCTGAGCTGTGCGACCGGGTCGCCGTCATGTATGCAGGCGAGGTGGTGGAGCAAGGAGCGGTACGGGACATCTTCCACAGTCCTGCTCACCCCTACACTCGCGCGCTGCTTGAGTGCGACCCGGGGCGGATCAGAAAGAAGACACGCGTTTTGCCAACCATCCCCGGTGAGGTGCCCAGTCTTCTCGGCAGCACGAAAGGATGCATCTTTCGCCAGCGGTGCTCCCAGGCATTTGATCGCTGTGCCCAAGAGAACCCGCTCGAGTATCGCATCGGCGTGGACCAATTGGCCCGATGCCACCTCCTCGGTGAAGAGCGGCTGGTTTCGGCATGACTGCGCTGCTTCGCGTCCAGGATTTGCGCGTCCGCTTCCGCACCATGGGTCCGCTGAAGGCGCTCGCCACGGGGTCAAAGGCGCCTTTCATCGATGCAGTATGCGGTGTCTCCTTTGACATCCACAAGGGCGAGACACTTGCCCTTGTCGGTGAAAGCGGCTCAGGCAAATCCACCATCGCGCGCACGATAATCGGCTTGCAGCGGGCTGTGAGCGGCAGCATCAGCTTCGACGCACAGGAAATTGAGGAACTGAGCGGGGCAGAACGCAAGCCCTATTTGCGGCGCATGGCGATGATGTTCCAGGATCCCGTCGGCTCACTCTCGCCTAGGTTGACCGTGCGATCGCTGCTAACCGAACCTTTCCGAATCCATGGACTAAAGGATCGCGATGCGGGAGCCGAAGCGACGCGCCTACTACGCATGGTCGGCTTGCCGGCGGATTTTGCTCGTCGCTATCCCCATCAGCTTTCCGGCGGTCAGGCCAGGCGCGTGGGCATCGCGCGAGCCCTAGCGCTCAAACCCGACTTGCTCATCGCCGACGAGCCGACTGCAGGCCTCGATGTCTCGGTGCAGGGCGAGGTGCTAAATCTGCTCGCGCAGCTTCAGGACGAACTCGGCATGGCGATCCTGATCATCTCGCACAATCTCAATGTCGTGCGCCACATGACCGATCGCATGGCGATTATGTATCTCGGCCGCTTCATTGAGGTCGGCTCGACCGAGCGTATCTTTGAGCACCCGCGTCATCCCTACACGGAGGCGCTGCTGTCGGCCAATCCGGAGCCAGACCCGGATGCCGTGCTAAATCGCATCGAACTCAAGGGCGAGGTCCCGAGCCCGATAAGGCGGCCATCCGGTTGCGAGTTCCACACCCGTTGTTCTTACGCGCAAGACATGTGCAGTCGCGTCTTTCCCGCACCGTCAGCAAACCGGGACGACGCGGAGCACTGCTTCACCTGCCATTTCCCATTGGAGCGCGTAACCGCGCCGTTGGAGCAGCGACCGCTGTCACCAGTTGGATCCAGCTCTGACGATGACAAGTTATGCTCGCCCATCTGCGTGCCACGACCTTCTGTCGCCAACACTGGGCAAAGAAAGAAAGGATATTAGCTGCAATGAAGCTAAGTGAATACATAGAGTATGACGCCACCGGCTTGGCTTCTCTCGTCGGAGCGGGTGAAATCACTCCTGTGGAACTAACGCGCTTGGCTCGCGAAGCTTGCGACGAGGTCAATCCCCGCGTGAACGCTGTGATTGAATTTTACGACGATGCCGAGACCGTTGCGGGCGCAGACGGAGGGCTCTTTCATGGCGTGCCCTGCCTTCGAAAGGATATCAGTTTTGCCGAAGGCGGTCGTCTGCTTGAAAGCGGCAGCCGCTTGTACAAGGGATACCGCTGCGACACTGACGACTATTTTATTCGCCGAGCACGGGCCGGCGGGCTCCGGATTATTGGAAGAACAACCACGCCGGAGTTTGGTGTATCGGGGCTTAGCGAATCAATTCTCAACGGCATCACTCGCAATCCATGGGATCTGGAATTATCCGCGGGGGGGTCGTCTGGGGGACCAGCAGCGGCTGTGGCCTCCGGCATCACTCCGATTGCATCCGCTAGCGACAGTGGCGGATCGACGCGCATCCCGGCGTCCTGGTGTGGCCTCGTCGGGATGAATCCGTCCCGTGGCCGAATTTCCGGCGGCCCGAACCGTCAGGATGGAAGTTTTGGGCTTAGTCGAAAATTTGTTCTTTGCCGGACGGTGCGTGATATGGCCGCCGCGCTAGATGTCTTTTCAGGCCATCATCCCGGAGATCCGTTCATCATCACGCAACCAGAGCGTCCCTACGTGGAGGAACTCACCCAGTCCACCGGCAAACTGCGAGTCGGTGTCGCTAGGACTAGATGGGGCACTATGGATGTCGAGGCGGACGTCCGCCAAGCTGTCGAGTCCACGGCCACGCTCCTGGAAGAAATGGGACATGTTGTTACCGACGTGTCGCCACCATTTCAACAGGAAGACTATGTTCGAATATTTCATGGCCTGTCGAACGTAGGTGCATTGGAAGCCTCAGCAAAGGCGATTGGCCGCAGTATAAACGCCGACACCTTGGAACCCGTTAATCTTATGTTTTACGAGCGTGGACGAAATTTAACAGTGCCCGAGATCCACGAGACTCACGAGACGATTCGGAAAATGCGCGTCCAGGTTGGCGAGGCGCTCAATGCGTTTGACATAGTACTCACCCCCAGTATGCCGACCGTCGCTCGACCGCATGGCGATAGGTATGTGACCACCAATACTGCTATTTCGGTTGAAGAATGGGCAGAGCTGGATGCGGCATTTTGTCAGTATTTGGGCGTGTTCAACGTTACAGGACATCCGTCGGTATCCTTGCCTTTGGCACAAAGCGCCAGTGAGTTGCCGATTGGTCTTCAAATCGTTGGGCGCTTTGGAGATGAAGCCACGCTGATCCGTCTCGCACGTGACCTGGAGGAAGCCAGACCGTGGAGCCAACGGCGGCCAAGGGTTTGGGCCGGGAGCCGGTGACGATCACTTTTCGCTCGCCACCACACAGGGGATCCGTGATCAAAGCCTTCGAATAAGCGCTCCCGGCTAGCCTCGAGGAAGGCTCGCTTGGCGAGATTTCCCCCCAGGGTCGAGCACAGCTTCAAATGCCGTTTCCCGTTGAACGCCGAAGCTCCTGCCGCAAGCGCGAGCGCATAGAAGGATCGCATCATGGATGACATCCGCGTCATTACCGAATTTCCCCGCAAAGTGCGCGAGATCGAGAATCTTTGGATTCCGTTGCCTGACGGCGTGAAGCTCGCTGCCCGCATCTGGTTGCCGGAGGACGCCGACGCAGACCCGGTACCTGCGATCCTCGAATACCTGCCCTACCGCAAGCGGGACGGGACGGTGGAAGGGGACGCACTCACCCATCCCTACTTTGCCGGCCATGGCTATGCCGGGGTTCGCGTAGATATACGCGGCACGGGCGACAGCGAAGGTGTCTGCAGGGGCGAATACCTCAAGCAGGAGCAGGACGACTGCCTGGCGGTCATCGAATGGCTGGCGCAGCAACCCTGGTGCTCAGGCAGCGTCGGCATGATCGGCTACTCCTGGGGCGGATTCAACGGCCTGCAGGTCGCCGCCCGCCGGCCGCCGGCACTCAAGGCGGTAATCTCGCTCTGTTCCACCGACGATCGCTACACTGACGACTGCCACTATCTCGGCGGCGCGCAGATGTGCGACAATTTGAGGTGGGGCACGATAGCCTGGGCGATCGCGATGACGCCGCCCGATCCCGCGCTCGTCGGGGAGCGCTGGCGCCAGATGTGGGAGCAGCGGCTCAACGGCAACGGTATCTGGCTTCACGACTGGTTCGAACACCAGCGCCGCGACGATTTCTACAAGCACGGCTCCATCTGCGAGGACTATTCCGAGGTTGAGGTGCCTGTGTATGCCGTGAGCGGCTGGGCCGACACCTATCTCAACCCGGTCTTTCGCATGCTCGAGAACCTGCCGGGACCTCGCAAGGGCCTGATCGGCCCTTGGGGCCATCAGTACCCGCACATCGCCATGCCTGGACCACGCATCGGGTTCCTCCAGGAATGCCTGCGCTGGTGGGACCAGCATCTTAAGGGCATCGACACCGGCATCGCCGACGAGCCGATGTTGCGCGCCTGGATTCAGGATCCGGCACATCCCGCGGCGCTCCACGTCGAACGGCCCGGCCGCTGGGTGGCCGAGCCGTCCTGGTCCGGGGCGGGTGTGAGCGAACTGTCGTTCAACCTCGCACCGCACCGCCTCACGGAGAAGGAGGGCGGCAAGGAGGTACTCGATATCCGCTCTCCTGCCACGGCCGGGACCTATCGTGGCTACGGAGTGACACCGCTGCTGTCCGTCGATGAGGGCGTAGAAGCGGACAACGCACTGGTGTTTGAAAGCGAGCCGTTGACCGAAGCCGTCGAAATCCTGGGCTTTCCCGAATTCGAGGTGACGCTCGCCTGCGACAAGCCGGTGGCAATTCTGTCGGCCACGCTGTCGCTTGTGCTGGAGGACGGCGCGGCGGCAGACGTCAGCTACGGCATCCTCAACCTGTCGCACCGCTATGACGATCTCGATATCTCACCAATGGTACCGGGCAAGCCGGAAACGGTGCGGCTGCAACTTCGCAGCTGTGGCCAGCGCTTCGAGCCCGGTCAGCGCGTCCGGTTGGCCATTGCGACCAGTCATTGGCCGACCGTATTCCCCGGACCGGAGAACGCCAGCTTGTCGCTCCATTGCAAAGGCAGCCGTCTCATCCTGCCCGTGCGCAAGCCGCAGGCGCAGGACGGGACGCTGCCGTCTTTCGCCGCACCCGAAAGCGCGCAACCCATGGCAAAGGAAGTGCTGAAGCCCGGCGAGCCATCCCGCGCCGATCTGGTGACCGACCAGATCACCGGCGAAACCACGTCCCACGTCACTAGCGACATGGGAACCGTGCTGCACCCGCATACCGGCATGATCGTTTCGGCCAAATCCACGGACAGATTCACCGTGCATCCCGACGATCCGAACTCGGCGCGCGCCACCTGCACTCGGGAAAGGTCCTATGCCCGCGGCGACTGGAAGGTTTGTGTCAAAGTCTCAGCTACTGTGCGCGGACTTCGCGACGTATGGCGCATCGAGACACGCATCGTCGCACATGATGGCGAGGAACTTGTCTTGGAACGCGACGAGGTCAAGGAGTTCGTTCGCGATCTCAATTGACCCGGTGTGAGCGTTCCCTTAGGCGCCGCAGACAGATTGTGGCCGTCGATGCGATCGCCGCATCAATTCAACACGATGCAGTTGTCCGCATTCCAAAAGCGTCACTTGGGTTCCAATTGGGGCTGCCCGGTATAGGCCGCAGAACCGCTTTGTTGCGTTAATGTCATCAAAAGGTGGCCGTCGACCACCCGACGACTGTTCACCCTCATCTACGTGCTACTCATGCGAAACGCGACCTGTCGCACTCTGCTGAGATGAGACGAACGGGTAGTAGCGTGATGCGCAAAGAAAGAGCTCGCAATGGTCGACTGCATGCGAGGCGTTGCGGATCCTGCCGCAGTCGGCGATGCCGTCATGCGCATCGACCACTACTAACACATCGGAGAATAAACCATGGATGCCTCTGTCTCAGGTTTGCCTTCAAGCTTTCTGCAAAGCGTCGACCTCAACTTCAACACGCCATGTCGTTCCTTGACCTTCCCAAAGGACTGGCGGAGCGGATCACCCAGTGCAACTCGACCTATACGGTGCGCTTTGGCGTAAGACTCCGCGGCCGGATGTACACCTTTGTCGGCTGGCGTTCGGTGCACAGCGAACATTGCGAGCCGGTAAAGGGCGTTATTCGCTTTTCGCCTGATGCCGATGCTGAAGAGGTGGAGGCGCTCGCGGCGCTGATGACGCTCAAATGCTCGCTGGTCGATGTCCCGTTCGGCGGCTCAAAAGGCGCACTTATGATCGACCCTCGCGAGTGGACTCCGCAGGAGCTAGAGCGCATCACCCGGCGCTTCACCCAGGAACTCACCAAGCGCGGCCTGATCGGTCCCGGCCTCAATGTGCCGGCTCCGGACGTGGGCACGGGCGAGAGGGAAATGGCTTGGATGGCAGACGAGTTCCGCCGGGCCAATCCTATGGATGTGATCAACGCACGCGCCTGCGTGACGGGGAAACCGCTCTCCAAGGGTGGGATTGCCGGACGGACCGAAGGGACGGGGAGGGGGGTGCAATTCGCCATCCAGAGTTATCTCCGTGACGCCCGAACCGCGCGGATTGATGGACGACGGAATCTCAAGGGGACGTCCGTCATTGTGCAGGGGTTCGGCAATGTCGGCTACCACGCTGCCAAGTTCCTCTCCGAGGAAGATGACGCTCGGATCACGGTCGTTGCCGAACGCGATGGATATGTCGCCACGCCGAAGGTCTTCCCGTCGAGGCGCTGAAACAGCATCAATTAGACACGGGCAGCATTCTCGGCTTTGCCGGCGCCACATCTTTCGCGAGCAACATGACAGGTTTGGAACAGCCCTGCGACATCCTCATCCCGGCGGCGATGGAGAATGCCATTCACGTCGACAATGCCGAGCGCATCAAAGCGCAACTCGTCGTAGAAGCCGCCAACGGCCCGGTTACCTTCGAGGCCGATCAAGTGCTGCGCTCCCGAGGGGGGATCATCCTCCCCGATCTCTATGTCAATGCGGGCGGCGTGGTCGTGAGCTATTTCGAATGGGTGAAGAACCTGACCCACATTCCATTCGGTTTGATGGAAAAGCGGCGGCGGGAACGGCGCAACCAGACGATCGCAACAGCCCTTGAGCGAATGACGGGGAAGACGTTTCCGGCGGACATGCGCGACGAATTTCTTGAAGGGGGCGCTGAGATCGATCTCGTTCGGTCCGGCCTTGAGGACGTTATGCGCAGTACCTGGGCCCGTATTGCCGATCTTCTTGAGGAGCAGCCGGAGCTCGGCGACTACAGGACGGCTGCTCATGTCGCGTCCATTCGACAGATCGCCGCCGCATATGAGGCTATGGGGATTTGAACCCGAATCTTAAAGGTCACAACCGTGCGGACGAGGCGATGATGAAATTTGTCGAGCCACTGAGAACGGCATCATCGGGCTCTACAGCCGAGCGCCTACGTCATACGTGTTGGCCGGCGCCTCGAATCAACAGGTTCGTTCCACCCGACGGCCGCCGATCGCGGCGTTGGCAATGAAGCGTTCTGCTTGGAAGCCTGATGGAACAGATGCCTGCTATGCACGACGGTTGCTTTTGCCTCGGGAATGATACCGAAGCCCTTGAACTGCTGCAGATCCAGCATCTGACCGCCGTGACCGGCATGGCGATGCCACTGACGCGGACACGAACGTTTTGCCGAAGGAGAAATGCAGGCCGCCGAATCGGTCCGTCGCCGACGATATTTCGATCGGAAATGAGCCGAATTTCGCCGGTAAGGTCGAGAGGCCCACCACCGAATGAAGGATCGTTCATGCCGCCGATCCTTGCAGTGACTTCGAATCCAAGGGTATGGGCGGCAGCTCCGGCGGCGGCTTCAGGATCAATGACACGGCCAAATGCAGCATTTTGAAGCTTGCCTTCAAGCATTGCCTTTAAAAGATTGGCAGCGTCACCATAGGCACCGGATCCCAGGTTATCCGCATAGTCCGAAATTACAAGTGGGCCGTCAGCGCTGTCGAATTCCTGCGCGATGCTTACTGCTTCCGCCACGTCCAGAAACAGGTTCTCACTCGTCTCACGAGCATCCCGGATACCATCCGCGATCTTTTCAGAGATCGCCCTGGCCCCCAAATCTGCTCCCTTGAATCCGGCGTCATAGTTGACCAAGACGGTCGGCCCGACCTCCCGAATATTGGCTTCACTGAAGCCCGCATTGATGGATAGGCAAGAATGCCCGGCTCTTTCTCGTAGATGCGAGTTTCCGGGCAGAAGCCTCAAAAACAGCCAAAGCAGTCAGGGAGGCAGATCGTAATAGCGGCGAACCATCTCAAGCTCCAAAACTTGAATAGCCGCGCGGCGCGACAACTTGAGCAAGATAGGTCCAAGATGTCGAAAGATGTCGGGAAACCATTTGCAAGGCGACGCGATAGCGTGCGTTCGACCGACTAAGGCCGCGATCCCCAACCCATTTACGGCGGAACATGGGAAAACTGTACCAACTATGCTTCGCGATCTGCGACGCTGCCCAATCCATGTCCGACGCAGCTACACCGTAGCATGTCCGGGCGATGTCTGGGCTCAACAACTCAACAAGGGGGTGAGACTTTTGCAGGGCTGCCGCACTGGTCTTCTGCCGCCGTTCAGAGATTAATGAGCTGAACTTTCCCTCTCAAAGATGGCTTGACCTATGACTGGCATTGAAAAGAAAACTGCGGTCATAACAGGCGCGGCGGGAGGTATCGGGCAAGCGATCTCCAGACAGTTCGTTGCGAACGGCTTTCGTGTGGTTGCCGGCGACGCCGACCAGGCTGGCCTGGACAGGCTCGAGGCCGAACTCAACCGAACCGGACAGAAGGTCTGGAGCAAGGCCGGAGACCTCAGGAACAAGGTTTATTGCGAAAATTTGATCGACTATTCCATCCAGATCACAGGCAGGCTGGACGTGCTCGTCAACAATGCCGGGATTATCACCAGGGGCAATATCCTCGAGACGACCGATGAGGACTGGGAGCGGACGTTTGATATCAACTTGACGTCGATATTCTACACGTGCCGGAGGGCGATCGGCCATATGAAGGGCCACGGCGGCGGCGCGATCGTGAACATCGCATCGTGCTGGGGACTTTATCCCGGACCCGGGCATGCCGCCTACTGCACCAGCAAGGCGGCTGTCGCGGCGTTATCGAAGTGCCTTGGCCGCGACCATGCCGGTGACGGGATACGAGTCAACGCCGTGTGTCCGAATGAGGTTAACACGCCGATGCTGCGCACCGGCTTCGCCAAGCGCGGCTTCAATCCCGACACTGCCATAACGGAGCTCAACAAGACCGTTCCGCTCGGGCGCATTGCCGAGCCGGAAGACATCGCCGATGCGGTGTATTTCTTGAGTTCCGATGCCGCCCGCTACATCGCCGGCACGACCGTTGAAGTGAACGGCGCCAAGCCGGTCTATTGAGGACACCCTATGGCTGACAGACTTGCAGGAAGAATTGCCATCATCACTGGCGGCGGCCGTGGCATCGGCGCCGGCATCACGCGACGTTTTGTGGAGGAGGGGGCCGAGGTTGCCATTGTGCAGAGGAACCCGCCACCCGACGAGATCCTCAACGATCGCACCTTTTATGTGAAGGCGGACCTTGCGAACTCCGAGCACATCGTTTCGGCCGTTCAGGCCGTCGTCGAGCGGTTTGGCGGCCTTGACATCCTCGTCAACAACGCCGGGATCATGTTCGAGAAGACCATCGAGGAAATGACCGAGACGGACTGGGACCAGATGATGAACATCAACCTCAAGGCCCCATTTTTGTTCACGAAGGCGGCAATGCCGCATCTTCGCAGGCGAGGCATTGCAAGCATTGTTAACATCGGCTCGATTGAAGGCTTGGCGTCTAATCCGGGTCACCCTGCATATTCCGCTTCGAAAGCTGGCATTCACGGCTTTACAGCAGCCGTCGCCGTGGACCATGGGCACGAGGGTATCCGGTGCAATGCCATTGCGCCGGGCTGGATCAATTCTGACCTCAGTGAGATCTACATCGACAGCATGGCTGACAGTTCGCGTGTCCGCAGGGAACTGCTCGCAATGCATCCGGTTGGACGTCTTGGTGAGCCGACTGATGTCGGAAACCTTGCCGTTTGGCTTGCCTCGGAAGAAAGCTCCTTCGTGACCGGGCAGGTCTACGTCATCGATGGGGGACGCACCAAGAAGTTGCCACTGCCGATTGCGTGACGAGGAGAAGCCCGCCATTGACCGGGCTTCATGTTTGTCAGGCCCTCGGATCAACTTTCTCGCTAATCCGCCTGGTGATGCGATCGATCAGGATTGCCAAAACAACGACCGCAAGGCCAGCTTCGACGCCCCTCCCAACCTGGAGACGAGAGATCGACCGAATGATTTCGTCGCCCAGGCCGCCAGCGCCGATCATGGAGGCGATGATGACCATCGATAACGACATCATCACGCATTGGTTGACGCCTGTTATAATCGAGCGGAACGCCAGCGGCAATTTGATCAGGAACAGCACGGCCACGCGACTTGCGCCAAAGGCCTCCCCCGCCTCGACCATTTCCGGCTCAACCATCCTGAGACCGTGGGCCGTGAGCCTGATCGGCAGCGGCATGGCGAAGAAGATCGTCGCAACGATGCCCGGAACCGTTCCAACGCCGAAGAAGAACACGGCTGGAACGAGCAGCACGAACGGAGGCATCGTCTGCATGAAGTCGAGTATTGGCTCAGCCACCGCGTTCAAGCGCTTCGATTCAGCAATGAGAATGCCGATTGGTATCCCGATGGCCAGGGCGACGACGGCTGCCGTAAGCACCAGGGACAGTGTCACCATCGCCGGCGCCCAGAGATTCATGACGAGGATGAAGGCAAGCCCACATCCACTGAGGATAGCCAGCGAGAGCTGCGCGAGCAGGACACCGGCGGCCATAACGGTCGTGATGATCAGCCAGGGCGGCGCGCTCGTCAGGACCGCGGCCAAGGGCTGCTGTATGCCCAGGATCACGGTCGAGATGAAATCGAAGACAAATCCGAAATGCATTGAGAGGTAGGTCGTGAACTCGTCGATTGACGCGGCAACCGTGCCTGCAAACTCCGAAAAATCCATCCTCATGATCCTCAGCTAGAGTCGTTTGAGAGTGAGGTTCGTTATTGTGTCGCGCGTTCTGCCGCGGCGTTTGCCCTCGTCGTGTCGGCAGCTTTCGGTTTCTCGATCTTCGGCGTCGCGCCGGCTAACGAGGAATGGGCCGCGAGCGCTCTGAGAACGGACTTGGGGGTAACCGTCCCGACCGGCGTTCCGTCGTTCTGAACCACGATCAAAGCGCGCTGCTCTTTCGCCAGCTCATCGAGATAGGGGGCGATCAGATCGTCGGGCGCGAGCTTTACGAAGTCTTTCGATAGATGTTTCGTCCATTCCGAGATCGGCCTGTTCGCCAGTTCCACCGGCGGGCAGACGGCGTCCATAACTTGGCCAGCCGACAGCACCTTGAAGACATCGATGCCCCGCACGAAGTCCCTGACGTAGTCGCTGGCGGGGGAGAGCACGATATCGATCGGCTGGCCTTCCTGGACGACCTCTCCCTTGAGGAGAATAGCGATGCGGTCACCGATCGTTGCCGCTTCGTTTGGGTCGTGTGTCACAAAGACAATCGTCTTGTTCAGAGTGCTCTGAAGCCGAAGCAACTCCTGTTGCATCTCCTCGCGAATGAGCGGGTCGAGCGCGCTGAACGGCTCATCCATCAGCAGCACAGGCGTGTCCATCACCAGGGCACGCGCCAGGCCAACGCGCTGGCGCATGCCGCCGCTAAGGTTGGACGGCTTGCGGTCGCCCCAACCGCTGAGCCCTACGAGTTCGAGTGCCTTGCCTGCGCGCTCGCGTCGCTCCTTGCGTCCGACCCCGGCGACACGGAGCCCAAACGCAACATTATCGATGACCGACATGTGCGGCAGGAGCGCAAAATGTTGAAACACCATTCCGATCATGCTGGAGCGGATCTGGCGGAGTTCCTTTTTGCCGGCTTTCGTGACGTCCTGCCTATTGACCACTATCTGGCCGGCAGTGGGGTCGACAAGGCGGTTGATGCAGCGAAGAAGGGTCGATTTCCCGCTGCCTGAGAGACCCATTACGACGAAGATTTTCCCGGTCTCAATCGTCATGTTGATGTTGTTGAGCGCGACGAAACCGCTGCCTTCGTCGGGGCCGCAGGCGCCCGAACGCAGTCTGTCCAGTTTCACTTCGGGGTTGCCGCCATAAATCTTGTAGAGATCCTTGATCTCGACGGCCGGCTTTCGCGTGCTCATGCGAGGCTCCCGCGCATAATACAGGTGGTGATGCAGGGGTCGGCGCGGACCCCCGCACTCTTGGGAGGATGCGTGCTTCGGGATCAGGCGAGCCACGGCTCGATAATGCCCTTGCCTTTCACTTCGCCGATCCACTTTGAGGCGGCGTCTTCAGGCTTCATCCCGCCGTCGATCCAGCCCATGATCTTGGCTTCTTCGTCATTCGGGATGTGGAACCTTGTCAAAAATGCCTGGGCCTTCGGGAAGTTGGATTCAAAGTCCTTCGACGTGACGTGGAAACAGTAGTAGGGCTCCGACATCATCGTCTTCTTGGGATCTTCGAGATACCTCATCTTGAATTTGCTCCACATCGGGAGCGGCTCCCAAGTGGTGACCACGATTGGTTCGTTCTTCGAGTAAGCCCGCTGGAAGGCCGCTTCCATGGCAGCTTCGCTGCCCGGGACCAGGTTGAGCTTGAGGCCGTAAGCCTTCACCGTTGCATCCGCGGCCTGCATGAGGCCGGAGCCGGCGTCGATGCCGATGATGCCGCTTGGGAACTTGTCGGCGTGGTCGTTGAGCTCGGCGATGCTCTTGATGTCTACATAGTCCGGAACGGCAAGGCCCTGCGTCATCGGGCCTTCCGAAACGCCGACGACTTTGATGGAACCGGCGACTTTCTTTACATAGTCCGCCTGGCCGCCGTGATAGGCGCCTTTCAGCGGGCCCATCCCCTGCATATAGGAGTTCGAATAGAGGTCGGCCTTCCCGGCTTGAAGCGAGGCATAGATCACGCCTGGCTCCGCCTGCAGCGGCTGGACCTTGTAGCCGAAATTGTCCTCGATGAGCTTCGCGCCGACATAGGTGATTGCCAGCGCGTCGGACCATGCCGCGAAGGCATAGACCAGCGGCCGGGACGCGTCGGCCCTGGCGCCCGTCGTCAGGCCGCTCATGACAAGCGCGGCGGCGCCGCCGGCCTTCAGCAAGGTTCTGCGCGACGTGCTCGCGCTGAGTACATTATTGACGAGATTTGGCCTTGGCATTCAAATCCTCCTGTCGCTACCCATCTGATGCCTATATGAGTCCGAGATTGTCGTTTTTGTTCACCTCTCCTGATCCGGGAATGGGCTGTTCTGTTCTTGCCCCGCACCAAGCAAGAAACGTGCTACCACGGAACCGCGGGAGCCAGTCGACGCAAAAAAGTCGCCTCCCGATTGACTTTATTTCGCTCGCTTGCGGCAATGCATCATCGTCTCTGCCTGTCGGGATGCCTACGGTCATGGCCGATTACGTCCAAGTTTCCGCGGTATCCGTAAGGCTGAGCTGCGACGTGGAAAGCTCCGCCGCTGCTCGACCCGACCATCACTCGAGTCCGGGTGGGCGAGCCGGCTGCGCAGCCTGCCCTTTAGTCAACACTCGCGTGAGACTTTTGCAGTAGGTGAAGGCTCAAAGCTGCGGCAATAGTTGAGTGCGGTCCGGTTTTGGTCGCGACATATTTGTCTGGAGGCCGGCATGACTGCTCAACTACAGCTCTCTCGTAGAGGCGGGCGGGAAGCGAGGCGGACGATCCGCACCGCGCCAAAGGTCGATATGTTGCCGACGCTCAAGCGCGGCCTGCCGGTGGTAGAGCCGATGGATGCCGAGCAGGTCGAACGCATTCACGAGGCTTCTCTCTCGATCCTGGAAGAAGTAGGCGTGGTGTTTCGCGATCCGATCGCGATTGAGGACTGGAAGAGAGTCGGAGCGGACGTGCGCGCCGATGACCGCGTTCATCTCGATCGCGGCCTGGTCATGGAGCTCATCAAGACCATTCCCCCCAACGTCGAATATTTCGCGCGCGATCCGGCCAAGAATGTCGAACTCGGAGGCGACAAATCAATCTTCGTGCCCATGACAGGCGCGCCGTACATGCGCGATCTCGATGATGTGAGGCGTGGCCCGACGATCGCGGACCTTGGGACCTTCCACAAGCTTGCCCACATGATGCCGGCACTACATTCGTCGGCTCACCATATCGTCGAGCCGATGGACATTGTTGTCGCGCATCGGCACCTGCACATCACCTATTCGTCAATAAAGCATTCCGACAAGATTTTCATGGGCATGACCACCTCGCCCAAGAATGCCGAGGACGTGCTCGACATGTGCGAGATTCTTTTCGGTGAAGGCTTCCTCGAGAATCATGCAGTCACCACCGGAAACTGCAATGGCAATTCGCCGCTGGTGTGGGACGAGGTCATGCTGGGCGGCATGCGTGCTTTCTGCCGGCGCAACCAGCCCGTCTTGTGCTCGCCCTTCGTTCTCGGCGGCGCGAACACGCCAGCCTCCACCGCGGCGGCAGTGGCGCAGCTCAATGCGGAAGCGCTTTCCGCACTTGCCTACACGCAGGTGGTGCGCGAGGGCTGCCCTGCGATTTATGGGCATTACCTATCGACCGTGTCGATGCAATCGGGAGCGCCGATGGCGGGAACGCCAGAGATTTCGCTCATGAATTTTATGATCGGCCAGATGGCTCGCCGCTATAACGTGCCCTGGCGAACTTCGAACTTGCTTGGCGGCGCCAAGATCTTCGATGCGCAAGCAGGCTATGAAAGTGCGATGACGATGATGGCCGTGCTGCTGTCAGGCGCAAACTACATTTGGCATTCTGCCGGCTGGAATGAAGCCGGCATGCACTGCTCGATCGCAAAATTCGTCGTCGACGCCGAAGTCTGCGCCATGGGCTATCGCATGACGCAAGGCATCCAGTGGGACGATTTCGATGAAGCCCTGGCTGCCATCCGCGATGTCGGACCGGGCGGCCATTACTTTGGACATCCCCATACACAGGCCAACTTCGAGAAGGCCTTCTTTATTCCGAAACTCTTCGACAATAACTCGGTCGAGCAGTGGTACGCTGATGGCTCCAAGGACATCAAGCAACGTGCCCTGGAGCATGCGCGCCGCCTTCTGGCCGAATATGAAGAACCAAAGCTTGACATCGCGAAGGACGAGGAATTGCGCGCGTATATCGATCGGCGCTCGCGGGAAATCCCCGCTATCGACGCGCTCAACGAGGAATACTGAGCATCGTCATGCGCATTGACCAGATCAACGTCTATAAGGTCCAGCTACCCGTTAAAGGTGGCACCTACCGAATGGCCAGCGACGACGTAGACGCGCTTGACAGCACTATTGTCGAGATTGGGACCGATGACGGACTGACTGGCTGGGGCGAAACCTGCCCGGTCGGGCCGGTTTATCAGCCGCATCATGCACTCGGCGCACGCGCGGCGATTGCCGAAATCGCCCCAGGTCTTATGGGTGCCGAGATTGCCTCGATCAGGCTTCTCGCCCAACGCATGGACGAGCGCTTGAACGGGCATGGCTATGCCAAGGCAGCGTTTGACATAGCCTTCCTTGACCTTCTCGGCCAGCGGCTTGGAGTGCCGGTCTCGACACTGCTGGGCGGTGCGCTTACCGACCGTGTTCCGGCCTACTATTCGCTCATTGTTGGCCCGCCTGACGAAACGGCCAGGATAGCCGCCGACAAGGTGAAGTCAGGTTATCCACGCCTGCAGGTCAAAATCTCGGGGCGAAATCTCGAACAGGATGTGGCCTCGATTCACAAGGTATGGGAGGCGGTCGGCTACAAAGCTCGTATCGCAGTGGATGGCAACAGGGGCCTCACTGTCGCTGCCGCCATTCATCTTGACCGGCTTTGCCAGGCGATCCCATTCGTTTTCGAACAACCCTGCAACACTATGGATGAGATCGCCACCCTGAAGGGCAGGGTGACGCATCCGGTATATTTGGACGAGAACACCGAAGATCAGAACGCGGTACTCAGGGCGATCTCCCTCGGCATCGCGGATGGCTTCGGCTTCAAGGTCACGCGTCTCGGCGGCCTCACCAAAATGGCGACAATCCGCGACGTTTGCGCCATCCGCTCGCTACCGCACAGCTGTGATGACGCATGGGGTGGCGACATAATCGCGGCGGCTTGCGTACACTTAGCTTCCACTGTGGAGCCGCGCCGTTTTGAGGGCGCCTGGATCGCGCAGGAATATATCGAAGGACATTTTGACGCGAAGAATCCGATTGTCATCGAAAATGGTCACATCGCGGTGCCGCAGCTGCCTGGCCTCGGCGTCAAACCGGAACCCGGCATGTTCGGTCAGCCAGTAGCCTCGTACGCATCCTAGTGAACGCACCCGCCAACATCAGCGCAATTACGTCGTTGGCCACGCCGAAAATTTCGGCGGCGGCCGATCGACCGTTTGACCTGGTGGTTCTTTTGTTACCCGGGTTCTCGCACCTGGCCCTTCACGCATATATCGAACCCTTTCGCATCGCCAACACGGTATCGAGGCTGCCGCTGTTCCGGTGGCGAATCGCGGGGCTTGACGCTCGGCCAATCGAGGGCGCCAACGGCCTTTCGGTTGCTGTCGATGTCGGGATAGACGAGCTGGCTTTCGGCTCGGACGATCGCAGACCGAACCAGCTCGCAATCGTGACGGGCGAGCCGGTAGAACAGCAACTGACGCCTGAGCTCAACGGATTTCTGCGAACGATGGCGCGTCGCGCGGTGCCGATATCTGCGGTTGGGACAGCGACATGGCTGCTCGCTCGGACGGGCCTTCTGGCAGGTACACGCTGCACGATACACTGGTCGCGGCTCGCTGCTTTTGCCGAAGTGTTCAACCAACCCCGCATAAGCGATTCTTTGTTTGTCAAGGACGGCCAGTATTCAACCTGCGCAGGAGAACTGGCAGCCTTCGACCTGGCGGTGGATCTGATCGGCAGCCATGCCGGCGGGTATATTGCACAGGAGGTCTGCCGCCACGCGACTGTCCAAGGTCAGCGATCAGGATCAAACCGCCAGACTGGGCCGTCAGGTCTGGCCTTTGCCGGTGTGAGCGATAAGCTCTTGATGGCAATGCGGATCATGGAAGAAAATGTGGAGTTCCCGCTGACAATGGAAGAGGTTGCGCAACGGGCCGGAGTATCGCGGCGCCAGCTGGAACGCTTGTTCGCTTCCCATGTCCGACTTCCGCCGGTGCGCCACTATCTCCGGATCCGCACAGACCATGCGAAGCGCCTGATCGAAGGCACGCGGATGCCCATCATCGACATTGCCATGGCCTGCGGGTTTACGTCTGCTTCGCATTTCGCGAAGTGCTTCAGAGCCTTCAATGGAATGTCGCCGCAGCAGTGTCGAGCGATAGTGCCGGCCTGGGTTGGGTCCGGCTTAAGATGACGCTTGGTATTGAATTTAGCGGAGAATAGCGGCGCCCATATCCATGCCAATGTTTGGAGTCGATCTGCCCACCAACAATCGGAAAGCGGCGCAACGGTACGTCCGGATCATAGCGCTCAAAGCGGCGAGATGGGCTTATCCGTTGTTCTCTTCCGTGTCGACAGCGCCAACCATTGGTTGATGACGGCTTTGATGCCGCCCCGACCGTGGTGGCGCAGGATGACTTCTCACGACTGCATGATGCGGGGGCGGCGATGATTTCATTTCACAAGAAGATCTCTCCGATTGCGTTATTGCGTCGGGAAGATGCTGTAGCTTCTCCGTGATGGCCGTTCGAACAGTCCAGCGCAGCTGCGGTTGGTGACGACTATGCGAAGATCACGCAGCGCCTCGTGGCATTCTAAAGCGGTCAGCTCTGCTTGCTAAGACCGGCCGCAGTTATGCGGCCCCCGCTTATGGCGGAGTCTCCAGGTCAGAACGGCGCGCAGCAGACGGACAAAGCGATTGAGCTAGGACAATGACGAAGAACATGCCGCCTCTCTTCGAGACATTTCTGGAAAAGTTGTCGGAGAGTGTCGATGAAACAGATTTCCGGGATGCCATGGCTGGGGCGGCCGCAGCACTTGATCTACTTACCTTTGCGTATCTGTCTTTGCCATTGCAGTCTTGTGGCGAGCCCAAGCTGATCTCAAATTATCCACCTCCCTGGACCGCGCACTATCTGCAAAACCAGTATCAGAAGGTCGATCCCGTCATTATGCGTGCGCGGTGTGGCGGCTCCCCGTTTCAATGGCCGGGGTCGGATTTGCGTTGCGTTGAGATGTCGCCGGCTCAAAAGAAGCTATTCGATGAGGCGGCCCAGTTCAGCATCCGGTGCGGTTTGACGATCCCGATTATCGATCGCAGAGGCTGTGTTGCAGCTATGACCTTTGCCGCTGATAAGCCCAATTCCGCCTCCCTGCGCGTTGCTGGGCGATACGAACAGGCGCTCCAACTCATGGCGACATGTTTTCACATTTATGCTCGTCGAAAGCTGTCCGGCAATCGAACAGTGGACGGCGTTTCGTTGACACCTCGTGAATATGAATGCCTTCAATGGGCCGCGCGCGGCAAGTCCTCTTGGGCTGTCGGCTGCATCTTGGGCATCAAGCCGCGTACCGTCGATTTCCACCTCGACAATGCGAAGAAGAAGCTCGGCGTGCACACCAAGGATCAGGCCGTAGCCCTGCTGGCCTCCTCCCGATCTGCAATTCTCTGAGAAGCTGAATTCGTCTTTGGTTCTGTTGGGCATGAGCACAGGCTGTTTTCGGCTGGCCATTCGCCTCCAATGCAAGGTCATTCCTTCCTCTAGACGCATCATGATGCAACTTATTACGGTTGGTTGGTACGGTGACTTGGCAACGAATTACATGCACCCTCTACGACACCGCGTTTTAAAGGGGAGGCCCTACGGATGTGCGGACGAATGTCAGGCGGGCCGACCATGTTTCGCGATACTGTTTGTGCTGTTGGACGGAAAGACGGCGCCCAAGGAACGATCGTCTCGGAAAGCACCGCCGTGCGCTCGATGTTACGTCATCCACCCCCGAAGCGGGCGGGTGGCATTCTGTTGGTGTTACGAGCTCTTCACAGCTATGATCGAGTTCGGCCCGTCGCGCTGTGCCGGCCGAATTGTCACCGTCGCCATCTGTGCATGGAGCGCATGCTTCGCCGCGCCGGCCGCGCCGATCGGAGAACCCACACAAAAACCCGCGGCGTGGCCGCATATCAACGGCTCCAACGAGACGGTGGATGCCGTTCGGCTAAATGGCGGGGTTCATGAGCCGGCGCTGTGATGACGGGCCGTCGTGATCCTAGAGCGGGATGAATTTAGGTTGGCGCATAGCCGGCCTCGATGAAGTAATTTCTGCATTCGGTTGAAGTGACGGTGCCTAGGATTTGGCCGATGGCGTCACAGACGGTTTCGACTGTTCGCTTGGCAGCCTTGCGCAGCCAGTGCTTGAGCTTGGCGAAGAGCTTCTCGATAGGATTGAGGTCGGGCGAGTATTTCGGCAGCAAGAACAGCCTGGCGCCGGCTGAGCGAATGGCGCGGCGCACGGTCTTGCCCTTGTGTGAGCCGAGATTGTCCATGACGACGATATCGCCTGGCTTGAGGGTGGGGACGAGAACCTTGTCGACGTAGAGCTGGAAACGCTCGCCGTTGATCGGTCCGTCGATGAGCCATGGTGCATCGACACGGTCATGGCGCAACGCTGCCAGGAAGGTCATTGTCTTCCAATGGCCGTGTGGCACCTTGGCTTTGATCCTCTCGCCGCGCGGCGCCCATCCCCTGAGCGGAGCCATGTTGGTTTTGGTCCATGTCTCGTCGATGAACACCAGGCGGGAAGGATCGATACGGTCCTGATACTTTGTCCACTGTGCCCGCCGGCGCGCCACATCCGGGCGATCCTGCTCAGCCGCGATCAGCGTCTTTTTTTGTGACTGAGCTTCTCGGCGTGGACGAATTCCCACACCGAGCGGTAATCGACCGCAAGGCCGCGCTCGGCCAGCTCGGCCACAAGTCCGCGTAGCGTAAAATCCGCGGCCCGGCAGCGCACCAGCAGCCACTCCCGATGCTCACCGGCAATCTTCTTGGGCCTGTGCCCACCCATCTTGCCGGGCGCAAGACTGTTCGTTTCGCGCAACCGGCTCACCCATCGGATGACGGTGCTGATCCCAACCTCAAAGCGTACTGCCGCCTGCCGCCGCGACAGCCCACCCTGCTCAACTGACGCAACAACCCGTTCGCGAAGATCCATCGAGTAAGGCTTGCCCATCCATGCTGACCTCCTTCCCCAGCATGAAGGTTGAATCAGATTTGCCTGCCTAAGGGAATCCGCCTGCGATTCAGCCTCAATTCATCCCGCTCTAGCGTGCCTGGGCCATGAACTGGGCAGAAGGCAGCGCCGCCGGCCGGCCGGACCGGTGGAAGACTATCACACCATCGTCGCGTCGCGCGTCGACCTGGCGCATTGACGCGATTCTGTCTCGCGGACTCTCTCAGGCGTGATGGGGCCGTATTCTGGTGTCCACGCCCTGACCGACATCTCCAATCCCCGGGTTCGAGGAGTGGTGCTCAATCCGTACGTCGCCATATGGACACTATCGATCTGCCCGCCTGGCAGTTGAGACACCGGCTGTGGGCCTTTAAGTGTATATCATCTGTTTAGCTACGCCCGGATGACTGCCAGATCCTTGTGTCCACCGCAAGCGCGTGGCCGTCGCCTCTGCCTCGTCCTCCACGCGCTCGGCGGTTCGCCTGCCGGGCGTGGAACGGGAAATACCGAAACCCTGATCGGCGAGCCACGGGTTCAGGCCGGCCGGTGAGAATCCTGCCGATCATCTGCGTGGAGGCGTTCGCCGCGCCATCCAGGACGGTACGCGCTCAGAGAGACGAGTACAGGGATTTCGTTGCTGAGGCGAAATGGAGCGCAGGTGTAATTGTTCAGCCGGCGAACAATTTCTTGTAGCCAGTAGTGACCATCCAGTTCGCACGGTCGAGATGACTACGAAGAGCCTTCCTGGCGCGCTCCGGTTCGCGTGCTGGATCGATGCCGAGGATGACGTGGGCCATCTCCTCTTCGCTCGCATCATCGGCGGAGGCGTCTAGGAGCCGCATATAAGTCGTGAAATGCGCTTTATCGTAGGCCGTGAGGCTGTCCGACCAGTGCACTTCGTCAGCAATTGGCGTGTTCGACTTAGGCTGTAACATCGCTGGTTATACCTCCGGAAAACGGCCCCCGCGAAGCCCTCCGCCAGCGGATTTAGGTGCTCGATGTGGATTACATATTATAGTTGATAAACTCAAGCTGCGTAATCCGCTGGCTGTCGTGCATGGATATGCGCAGGTTGGTCGGACGTAATGTGCAGAGGATCAGGCTAAGGAAGCGTCTGACGCAGGAGCAGCTTGCCGAGATTTCCGGGTTCAGCCAGCAGTACATCAGCGGCTTGGAGAAAGGCCGAAGAAATCCGACGATCATAACGATCTATGAACTGGCATTGGCCCTCGGCGTCAGCCACACGGATCTGGTTAGGCCCGACAAACAGGCCTGACGCACCCGACTTCCAAGTAATTGCTACGGCCCCGGGGGGGGGGGGGGGGCCGCGGGGGCGGGGCGGCCCCCCCGCCCCCCGCGTCGGGGGGGGAATGGGGGAAGGACCCCACGGGCGACGCGCGCG
>NZ_JAMYUW010000035.1:0-72419 GCF_040323315.1 Mesorhizobium sp. M0047
CTATGGTTGAGGTGGGAAGGAGACCGAGAGGATCCTGGTCGTCCTTTCGAGGACAGGCCGTGGCATGGCTCGATCCCTTCCCACCTCAACCATAGCATGGCAACAACACACAGGATCCCAGGGTCTTCGCGACGGAGCTTCGCCCCTGCTTCGCCCTGGGATGACGACGTTGGGGAGGCTTTGCCAATCTCCATGGTTTGCGAGCGCTACTAGTATAGAGCTAGAGCTGTGACCCCGATCAGATCGCTTCGCCCTTCAACAATCGAGGCGTGGTAGCAGACAGCCCCGATGCCTGGCGGATGAAGAACTCCTTCAGGCGCGGCATGCGTTCGACCAAGCCGAGACCGATGTCGCGGACGGTGCGCAGCGGGCCGATGTCGTTGGAAAACAGCCGGTTCAGCACATCCGTCGTGATGCCCATCTGGACCGTGTCGAAGCGGCGCCATTGCTGGTAGCGTTCGAGCACGTCGAGCGCGCCAATATCCTGGCCGATCCGGTCGGCCTCGACGATCACCTCGGCAAGTGCGGCGACATCCTTGAAGCCGAGATTGAGGCCCTGCCCGGCGATCGGATGGATGCCGTGGGCGGCGTCGCCGGCGAGCGCGATGCGCGGAGCGACGAAGGCGCGGGCGATGGTGAGGCCGAGCGGCCAGGCACGCGGCTTGTCGGCAACACGGATTTCGCCAAGCTTCAGACCAAAGCGCTGTTCGAGTTCATGCTCGAAGACGAGGTCGTCGCCGGCCACCAGCTTCTCGGCATCCTGCGTACGCTCGACCCAAACGATCGACGAGCGATTGGTGCCGTCCTCGCTGGGCTTGAGCGGCAATGTCGCGAAAGGGCCGGCCGGCAGGAAATGTTCTTCGGCGCGGCCATTGTGCGGGCGTTCATGCGCGACCGTGCAGACGATCCCGGACTGGCCATATTCCCACTTCACCGTCTTGATGCCGGCCATGTCGCGCAGCGTGGAGTTGACGCCGTCGGCGGCGACCAGCAGCCGCGCCTTCAGTGTCGCACCGTCGGCGAGATGCACGGTGATGCCACCGCCGTTGGTCTCGAAACCCTGCACCGCCACGCCTTCGATGATGTCGATGCCGAGTTTCTCGGCGCGGGCCCGCAAGGCGCCGTTCAGCACTTTGTTGGCGACCATATGCGCAAATGGCTCGCCCGGCGCCACTTCGCCGTCGAAGGTCAGGAAGACCGGACGCACCGGATCGGAGGTGCGCGAATCGGTGATGATCATCTCGGTGATCGCCTGGGCCTGCGGCGCTATCTCTGCCCACACGCCGAGCTGGTCGAGCATGCGGCCGGCGGCGGCGGCAATGGCCGAAGCGCGGCCATCCCTTTGCCAGACACCGGCCGGCGCGGCATCGACGAGAGCGACAGCAAGGCCCGGACGTGCCTGCTTCAGCGATACGGCGCTGGCCAGGCCGACATAACCGGCGCCGGCGACCAGAACATCGAGTCCAGACTTGGTTTTCGTGTCCACCTTGCGTTGCATCAACTTCGCTCCTTGCGCGCCAGCCGCGTCTTGCGCCCTTGACTGCCTGTCCGTCCTGTCGGAAACCGCCATAACACTTCTGCGGCGAGGGCACGAAATATGACGGCAGCCATGGACGAGCTTCTCGGCATTCTCGACCTCGAGAAACTGGAACACAATCTGTATCGTGGTCACAGTCCCTTGCTCGACTGGCAGCGCGTCTTCGGCGGCCAGACCATCGCCCAGGCACTGGTCGCGGCGCAGCGAACCGTCGACCCTGATCGTCACGTGCATTCGCTGCATGGCTATTTCATGCGGCCCGGCGACACCAAGGTGCCGATCGTGTACGAGGTCGACCGCATCCGCGACGGCGGCTCCTTCACCACGCGGCGCGTGGTGGCGATCCAGCACGGCCAGGCGATCTTTTCGCTGGAGGCCTCGTTCCAGCAGGATGAGGTCGGTCTCGAACACCAGGTGCCGATGCCGCGGGACGTTGCCGGACCCGACACGTTGCTGTCGCAGCGCGAGTTGCTGGGCAAGTTCGGCGAGGCGGTGCCCGAAGGCATCAAACGCTATTGGGAGCGCGACCGGCCGATCGAGATGAAGCCGGTGATGCTGAAGCATTACACGAGCCGCGAAAAGCTGGAGCCGAAGCAGAATATCTGGATCCGCACCACCGGTCCGGTTCCGGCGGATCGCGCCATCCAGGCGGCGGTGCTCGCCTATCTCTCCGACATGACGCTGCTCGACACCTCGACCTTTGCGCACGGCCGCGCCATTTTCGACCGCGATATCCAGGCGGCGAGCCTCGACCATGCCATGTGGTTCCACCGCAGCCATGCGCTCGACGATTGGATGCTCTACACGCAGGACAGCCCGTCGACCCAGGGCTCGCGCGGCTTCACGCGCGGGTCGCTGTTTGCCCGCGACGGCACGTTGATTGCCTCGGTTGCGCAAGAAGGGCTGATCCGGCTCAAGCGACCGCCTACAGAGTAGGCATTTTTCGAAAATTGCATAGTTTTTAAGCAGATGCTTTGCCGTTGTTGCGGGCACCTCACGGCTTTGGCCGCCTTCATTCCTTTGTTTACAACGGGTTAACACCCTGCTTCGGCACTTGGCACGGAGCTTGAATCCACGTGGGCACTCTCCGGCTCTTTAGGATCGGTGAAGTCGTGCAAACGCGGGGGACCGCAACAGCAAAGGGTGCAACCTTATGAAAATCGTGATGGCAATCATCAAGCCGTTCAAGCTCGACGAGGTCCGCGAAGCGCTTACCGCCGTCGGCATCCAGGGCCTGACCGTCACCGAAGTCAAAGGCTACGGGCGTCAGAAAGGGCACACGGAAATCTATCGCGGGGCGGAATACGCGGTCAGCTTCCTGCCGAAGATCAAGATCGAAGTCGCGGTCAGTGCCGACATGGTCGACAAGGCCGTCGAAGCCATCACCTCAGCCGCCAAGACCGGCCAGATCGGCGACGGCAAGATCTTCGTTTTCGGCATCGATCAGGCGGTGCGCATCCGCACCGGCGAAACAGACACCGACGCGCTCTGAGCGGCGATCACGTATTCCAATGGAGAGTTCAATGAATATTCCTTCTACCTTAAAGACGACGGGACGAGCCGCCCTTTTGGGTTCGCTCGCTCTTGCGGCGTTGGGCACGGTCGCCGCCTTCGCGCAGCAAGCGGCTCCTGCCGCGACAGCGGCTGCACCGGCTACCCCGGCCCCGGTGCTCGACACCGGCAATACCGCCTGGATGCTGACCTCGACGGCGCTCGTGCTGATGATGACCATCCCGGGTCTGGCGCTGTTTTACGGCGGCATGGTGCGCAAGAAGAACGTGCTCGCCACCATCATGCAGAGCTTTGCCATCACCTGCCTGGTGACGGTGCTGTGGTTCATGTTCGGCTATTCGCTGGCCTTTTCCGACGGCGGCGGCATGAACAGCTATCTCGGCGGCACCTCGAAATTCTTCCATCACGGCATCACCACTGCCTCGCTGTGGCTGCCGGGCGTCGCGAATATTCCTGAATTCGTGTTCTCGATGTTCCAGATGACCTTCGCCATCATCACTCCGGCGCTGATTGCCGGCGCCTTCGCCGAACGCTTCAAGTTCTCGGCGCTGCTGATCTTCATGGCGCTGTGGCTGCTGGTCATCTACGTGCCGATCGCGCATTGGGTCTGGGGTGGCGGCTTCCTCGGCACGGCCGGCGTGCTCGACTTTGCCGGCGGCACGGTCGTCCACATCAACGCCGGTGTCGCGGGTCTCGTCTGCGCGCTGGTTCTCGGCAAGCGTGAAGGCTACGGAGCCACCAACATGGCGCCGCACAACCTGGTCTATTCGGTGATCGGCGCTTCGCTGTTGTGGGTCGGCTGGTTCGGCTTCAACGCCGGTTCGGAACTGGCCGCCGACGGCCTCGCCGGCGCTGCCATGCTCAACACCCAGGTTGCGACCGCAGCCGCGGCACTCGCCTGGATGTTCGCCGAATGGATCGTCGCCAAGAAGCCTTCGGTGCTCGGCATTATCTCCGGCGCCGTCGCCGGCCTGGTCGCGGTGACGCCTGCCTCCGGCTTCGTCAACCCGACGGGCGCCTTCATCGTCGGCATCGTTGCGGGCGTCGTCTGCTACCTCTCGGCGGTCAAGGTCAAGCACATGTTCGGCTATGACGACTCGCTCGATGCCTTCGGCGTGCATGGCGTCGGCGGTGTCATCGGCGCTCTGCTCACCGGTGTGCTCGCCGATCCGGCGATCAACAGCCTCAGTGCAGGCGCTTCGCTCGGCAAGCAGATCTACGGCGTCGCCGTCACCATCGTGTGGACGGGGATTGCAACCTTCGTGATCCTCTACATCGTCAAGGCGCTGGTCGGCCTGCGTCCGACGACCCAGGAAGAGGTCGAAGGCCTCGACATTTCCCAGCATGGCGAAGTGGTGCCGTAAGGCCAGCTCCGCCTCACGGGGCCGGTGGAACCTCCTCCCGCCGGCCCCCCAAACCATCCCGTCGTGACACTCTCGAAAGGAGTTCACGCATTGAGGCCCGGATCATTTCCGGGCCTCTTTTTTGGCAGGATGCGGCGATGAGCAAGCCGCACGCCGAATTCTGCGCAAACCTGCAGGCGCTCGGTGGCGCCAACTGACCTGCCGGGCCCCAGCCCGATCTTTTGTTGCCAAAAAAGGACAAATGGCGGGCACGCAGGCCCGCTATTGTCTCGTTCCGCGGCAGGTCTATCTGCCAGCTCCGTCGTCCATCATGGTGTTTGCCAGCGCCTCAAAGGCACTGCTGCATGTATTCCAAGCGGCTCAACCGGTGGTAACGAGGTTTGATCACCTCAACCCCTTATAGTTAATGCGCCTTTAACCTTCCCACCGATAGTCTGAGACCCGAATCTGCCGGAGTGCGCCACGCACCTGGCGAGTCCATGACAGACGGGGAAGAGCATGCGTTCAGGGGCTTCAGCACCGCTCGCGCTGGCCGATACGGGGCACGGCATCCAAGCCTTCGCGCGGCGTCAGGTCGGGCGGCTGGTCGGCGCTGGGCTGTTCGCGCTCACCGCCTTCGGGGTCGCCAGCCTTGCCACCTGGAACGTCGCCGATCCGAGCTTCTCCCACGCGACGAACAACACCGTCACCAACGCCATGGGCTATGCGGGTGCCGTGTTCTCCGATCTGGCTATGCAGTTCTTCGGCCTCGCCGCCGTCGCAGCGCTGGTTCCGACGGTGATCTGGGGGTTCCTGCTGTTTTCCGCGCGCGGCATCGACAGGCTGCCCAAGCGCGGGCTGTCCTGGTTCGGCTTCGCGCTGTTGGCCGCGGCAATGGCCGGTTGTGTGGTACCGCCCAAGACCTGGCCGCTCCCTACCGGCCTCGGCGGCGTGTTTGGCGACATGGTGCTGAAGATCCCAAGCGTCGTCATCGGCGGCTATCCGACCGGGCTTATCGCCAGCATCATCGCCATCCTGCTGGCCGCACCCGCGCTGTGGCTCTTTGCCCATGGGTCGGCGCTGATCGGACGCAAGAACGGCTTTGCGGTCATGGAGGACGAGCCCGCTACAGATCCGCGCGAGGACGACCTTTTGTTCGACAATGATGAGGACGAAGGCGACGAGGGTATCCTGGCGCTCGGGGCAATTACTCATTGGTGGCTCTCGTTCCGCGCGTGGATGCACCGCCGCGCCGCGCGCCAAAGGCAGGAGCGTGACGAGTACGAGCCGGAAATGGAACAGCGCTCCGCCGCCTGGCGGCGCGCCGCCGAACGGGTCGAATCGGCTGAGTTCGCTGAAACGCGGATGAGCCAGGATGGCCGCGCCCGCGTCGAGCCCGAATTCTTCGCCGCCATGGTCAATGACCGCAGCGTCTCGCTCGACCCCGACGATGCCGATATTTTCGAAGCCGACGACGATCTGGATTTCGAGCCGGAACAGGAGCCCATCAGGCGCGGCACCGCCAAGGTCCAGCCGTTCCGCTCCGATGCCGCCACCCGCGTCGAGGCACCGGCACCGCGTCCGGCTCCCGGCGCCCGTGTCCAGCGCGAGGCGCAGACATCGCTGATCGGCTCGGAAAAATTCGAAATGCCATCGCTGCACTTCCTGTCGGAACCGAAGAACGTGGTGCGCGACGCTAGCCTTTCCAAGGACGCGCTGGAGCAGAATGCGCGCCTGCTCGAAGGCGTGCTGGAGGATTTCGGCGTCAAGGGCGAGATCATCGCCGTCCGTCCCGGTCCAGTGGTCACCCTCTATGAACTCGAACCGGCGCCTGGCATCAAATCGTCGCGGGTTATCGGCCTGTCCGACGACATCGCCCGCTCGATGAGCGCCATCGCCTGCCGCGTCGCCGTGGTGCCCGGCCGCAACGCCATCGGCATCGAACTGCCGAACGCCAAGCGCGAGACCGTCTATCTCAGGGAGATTCTGGCCAGCCGTGATTTCGAGACGACGAAAGCCAAGCTGGCGCTGGCGCTGGGCAAGACCATCAATGGCGAAGCGGTCATCGTCGACATCGCCAAGATGCCGCACGTGCTGGTCGCCGGCACCACCGGCTCGGGCAAATCGGTCGCCATCAACACCATGATCCTGTCGCTGCTCTACCGGCTGACGCCGCAGGATTGCCGGCTGATCATGATCGATCCGAAGATGCTGGAACTGTCGGTCTATGACGGCATCCCGCACCTGCTCACGCCGGTTGTCACCGATCCGAAGAAGGCTGTGGTGGCGCTGAAATGGACCGTGCGCGAGATGGAGGACCGCTACCGCAAGATGTCCAAGGTCGGCGTGCGCAATATCGACGGTTTCAATGCCCGCGTCAGCCAGGCGGACAAGAAGGGCGAAAAGATTTCGCGCACCGTGCAGACCGGCTTCGACCGCCAGACCGGCGAGGCGATCTACGAGACCGAGAATCTCGATCTCGAACCGATGCCCTATATCGTCGTCATCATCGACGAGATGGCCGACCTTATGATGGTTGCCGGCAAGGACATCGAAGGTGCCGTGCAGCGCCTGGCGCAGATGGCGCGCGCCGCTGGCATCCATGTCATCATGGCCACGCAGCGGCCGTCGGTCGACGTCATCACCGGCACCATCAAGGCCAATTTCCCGACCCGCATCTCCTTCCAGGTCACGTCGAAGATCGACAGCCGCACCATCCTGGGCGAACAAGGCGCCGAGCAGCTGCTCGGCATGGGCGACATGCTCTACATGGCCGGCGGCGGCCGTATCCAGCGCGTGCACGGCCCGTTCGTCGCCGACGAAGAGGTCGAGAAGATCGTCGCGCATCTGAAGCTGCAGGGCGTGCCGGAATATCTCGATGCCATTACCGAGGACGACGGCGAGGACGACGACGAGCCGTCCGGCAAGGGCGGTTCAGGCGGTGGTGGCGGCAACGGCAATTTCGAGGATTCCGACGATCCTTACGATCAGGCGGTTTCCGTTGTGCTGCGCGACGGCAAGGCCTCGACCAGCTATATCCAGCGCCGGCTGGGCATCGGCTACAACCGCGCCGCCTCGATCATCGAGAAGATGGAGAAGGAGGGCATCGTCGGCCCGGCCAACCATGCCGGCAAGCGCGAGATCCTGGTGCCGACCGAAGACGACAAGTTCTGACGAGAAGGCCTGATTCTGACGAGAAGGCCTGACGCTTGTGACAGCCGGTCCGGCAACCTGGAACGTTTCAAGGCGTTGAACCGACTGAGGGACGCTTGACCCGCCAAATTTCAGCCTAACTGGCGGTCCAAGCACAGAACAACTCAGGAATCAGATGAGAGTGACCGACATGAGAAATGATCCTTCAGCGCCCGGCAAAGTTGCTCCCTCACGGCGTCAGTTGCTGGGCCTCGGCCTGGCGATTGCAGGGGCGGCAGCCTTCAACGCGGTGCCCGGCTTCCAGGTGCTGGCCTCGGCGCAGGCGGCCGTGCCGGCCGCGGCACAGAAGATCGCCGATCATTTTTCCTCGGTCAAATCGATGAGCGGCGAATTCGTGCAGTTCGGCCCCAAGGGCGAGCAGACAGGCGGCAAGTTCTTCCTCGAACGGCCCGGCAAGATCCGCTTCAACTATGATGGCTCTTCAAACTTCCGGGTGATTTCAGACGGCAAGTCGGTGGTCATCCTGAACAAGAAGCTCAACACGTCAGATCTCTATCCGCTGTCGAAGACGCCTTTGAAGCTGCTGCTCGACGACAGGATCGACCTCTCCGGCGACCGGGTCAAAAGCGTCAAGCAGGAGGATGACCTTACTACCATCCAGCTCGCCGACAAATCGGTGTTCGGCAATTCGAAGATCACCATGATGTTCGATCCGAAAACCTTCGATTTGCGCCAGTGGACGATCACCGACGCGCAGGGCAAGGATACGACGGTGATGATCTTCAACACCAAGGAAGGCGTCAGCTTCGCGCCTGACACTTTTGCCATCGACTACACGGCGAACCGCGAGCTCAACACCAACAGGCCGCGCTAAGCCTGTCGTTATAGCTGTGGAAAGCACCGGGCCGCGCCTCGTCGGGCGTTGCCCGGCTTGTCTTTGCCGCCCGCGGCTGGCAATTTCCCGGGCTGACTCCGTCAAAAGGCGTCTTCCCCGCCGGGACCCTTCGGTTCTGGCCGGTTGCACGCTGTCCTGGATTGCCAATGCCCTTCTCCATCGCCACCTGGAACATCAACTCCGTTCGGCTGCGCATGCCGATCGTCGAACGCCTGCTCGTCGAGCATGCGCCTGACGTGCTCTGCCTGCAGGAAACCAAGGTTCCGGACGAGCTGTTTCCCGAAAAAGCCTTCCGCAAGCTCGGCTACGAGCACATCGCCTTCCATGGCCAGAAGGGATATCACGGCGTCGCGACGGTGGCGCGGCGGCCGATCGAGGTGGTCGAGAAGCGGCGTTTCTGCGAAATCGAGGACAGCCGGCACCTCTCGGTGACGGTGCGAGCCGGCGGAAAGGCGATCCTGCTGCACAATTTCTACGTTCCGGCCGGTGGCGACGAACCGGATCCCGTCATCAACAGGAAGTTCAAGCACAAACTCGATTTCGTCGCCGAGATGAATGCCATCCGGGCAGAACATGACGAGGTGTCCGGCTCTGTACTGGTCGGCGACCTCAACATAGCGCCGCTCGAACACGACGTCTGGTCGCACAAGCAACTGCTCAACGTCGTCAGCCACACGCCGGTCGAGACGGAAAATTTCGAGGCGATGCGCCTCGCCGGCAACTGGACCGACCTGATGCGGCTCAACGTGCCGCATGAGCAGAAGCTCTACACCTGGTGGAGCTACCGAGCGCAGGATTGGGAAGCGTCTAACCGCGGCCGGCGGCTCGACCATGTCTGGTCGTCGCCAAATCTGGTGCCCAGCTTTTCCGGCTACGAGATCCTGCGCCTGGCGCGCGGCTGGGAGCGCCCATCGGACCATGTGCCTGTCATCGCGCGGTTCGATCTGGATTAGGTGTGTCGATACTCAGGTGAGGCAGGCCTGACGCTGCCGCCAAACAAATTCAAACGGCGCGCTTCAAGTCCTTGTCTTTGCGCGTGTCGTTGTCCCGAAATTGCGGCGCTGATACGCCTGCCGCGTGATCCAGCAGGTAGGGATGGTCGCGGTGGCGCGTCGCCAGCATCCGCTGGGCCGCCTCGATGATTTTCGGCGCCGGGACATTGGCGACCAGGCCGGATGGACTCGCATGCCGGGACTCGACCACGTCCACGCAGTTGGAAAGCGGCCGCCAACGGGCCATGTTGGCGCCGCCACTAACGATGACCATCGGCGTCATCACCGTCGCCATGAGGTGTGCCGTGCCGCCTTCGGCGCCGATGTAGAGATCGGCAAACTCTCCGAGCGCCAGCAGAACATCGCTGACATCGACACCCTCGACCGTGCCGGAATCGACAAGTTGCAGCTTCGGCACGCGTTGGGCCAGTTCTGTCACATCAGGGCCGTCCCCCGGGGTTTTCACATAGAGAAGATTTGCCCCGTCGGCGATCAAGCTGTCGGAGATAGCGACAACCTGATCCGCCGTCATGCGTTTGCCGCCGTCGCCATGCGCCGCGACAACGATCAAGGGAGCATGCTTACCCTCCGCCAGGCCCCTAGCCGCCGCCCGCGCGGCCGGGGTGGGCTCCAGCCGATGGTCGAAAGGCAACCGTTTCCCCGCAAGTCGCTCGATGAGGCGGTGGTAACGCCATGCATTGTGCTCGGGTCGTGCTTCCGACCTTTGGCCAGGGCGCCAGGAAAGAGCGAAACCCGGAAAGTTCGCTTCATAGGCGATCCCGCGGCCGAGCAGCGACGCCGAGGCCTGGAGCAGCCAACGCGCCGAGATGCGAAAATCGACAACGGCCAATCGCCCCTTGCCCTTGCGGTGGCTGGCGACCAGATGCGCCAGAGGCGTCCGTACATTGATCGCATCGACCAAGTGGCCGGCATGGCGATCGAGGACATGTTCAAGGGACGACGAGCCGGTGGTTCCGTAGACGATAAAACTGTCGGGGAACGCGGTTCTGGCGGCGCGCAAAGCCGGAATCCGGATCAATCCGTCGCCGAACGCGTCGTTGCGGGCATACAGGATGATCGTCTCATACCGAGCTGGCAGCATGCCTCGCTCCCCCAGGAGCCTGGTGGTGGCGGTGCCTGTTAGGCGGCCCGCCTTCGAGGGGTTCTGTAGGATTTCACCTGTTGCCTGTCAACGGAACCCTCAGGTCCGGGCGGCGGTACGGTCAACCCGTATATCTCGCCTCCAACTCACCCGGTGAAGCGTGGCGCCAGCTCTTCGATGCGGCGGATCATCGCCTGGAAATCCTCCAGGATTCGCTGGTGCAACTGCACCGCCACTTCGGGATATTCCTCCAGGATGCGGCGGAACATCTTGCGGCTGAGCCGCATCACTTCGGAATCGATTTCGGCCGATGCGCTGGTCAGCCGATTGGTGTCGGCGATCAAGGCCAGTTCGCTCAGGATCGTGCCGGGGCCGGCGGTGCCGATCGGGATGCGTTCGCCATCCTGCTCCCGATAGAGCACGATACGCCCACTGACCACGATATAGGCGCAATCGGCCTCGTCGTCCTCGCGGTAAAGCTTGTGGTTCGCAAGCAGCCTGGTGTTCTCGGCGCCAAAGGCGAGCAGGCGCAATTGTTCCTGCGTGAAGCCCTCGAAGAGCCTCACGGCGGACAGGATGCGGATGTCGTCATCCAGCGCCATCTAGCTGTGTCCCCGAACGGTCAGTCCAATCCCTCCTTCACGAGTCGATCCTGAATCCCCCTCCGACAGGATCGCACCCGACAGCAGTCCCGCCCAGACCGCTCATTGGATAATGAAATGTTTAAGGAACCAGCTTGTAGCCACCGCTTTCTGTCACAAGAATTTCCGCATTGGAAGGATCGCGCTCGATCTTCTGGCGTAGCCGGTAGACATGAGTTTCCAGCGTGTGCGTGGTGACGCCGGAATTGTAGCCCCACACTTCCTCGAGCAGCACGTCGCGCGTCACCACCTTCTGGTCGGCGCGATAGAGATATTTGATGATCGAGGCCTCCTTTTCCGTCAGCCGTACCTTGCCGCCGCGCGGATCGATCAGCAGTTTCTGGCTGGGCTTGAAGGTGTAAGGCCCAACCGAGAAAGTGGCGTCCTCGCTCTGCTCATGCTGGCGCAATTGCGCGCGAATGCGCGCGAGCAGCACAGCGAAACGGAACGGCTTCGTCACATAGTCGTTGGCGCCGGCTTCGAGGCCAAGGATCGTGTCCGAATCGGTGTCGTGGCCGGTGAGCATGATGATGGGCGCCTTGTAGCCGCCCTTGCGCAGGATCTTTACCGCTTCGCGGCCATCCATGTCGGGCAGCCCGACATCCATGATGAGCAGATCGATGAGGCCGCCGCGCGCAGTCGCGACACCTTTTGCCGCAGTCGATTCCTGCAGCACGTCGAATTCCTCGTAAAGGGACAATTGCTCGACCAGGGTGCCGCGCAGGTCGTCATCGTCATCGACGATTAGAATGGTGCGTGAAGTCATGGATCAATCCGTTGTTTTGAAAAGAAAATTCAGTTGACCGCTGCCTGTTTATGCGGAAGCTGACCGGCACAACAGCCGATCACAGTGATTTGTTCCGTGGCACGATCATACAAGAAAAAACACGATCGCAATGCAGCCGGCGCAATTTTGCGAAAAGGGCTGCGCGTGCTGACCGTGCGGGCCAGGCCCGGCCATCCAAGCCAGGGCCTGCTGCAGGCTGGCAAAACGGTGTTTGCGTGCGCGCTGGGGGGCGGCGGTATCTCGGCCGACAAGCGCGAAGGCGACGGCGCCACGCCGCTGGCCTCGATGCGGATCCTGTCGGGATATTTCCGGGGAGATCAGTTCTCCAACGGCCGCAAGACCCGTCTGACGATGACGCCGATCGGGCCTGATCTGGGCTGGTGCGAAGTGCCTGACGACCGCAATTACAACAGGCCGGTCAAGATCCCCTATGGTGCCAGCCACGAACGCATGCGGCGCGACGACCGGCTCTACGATGCCTGCCTGGTGCTCGACTGGAACGTGGCGCCACGCCGGCGCGGCCGCGGCAGCGCTATCTTCTTCCACCTGGCGCGCCCCGGCTTCACGCCGACGCAAGGCTGCGTGGCGGTGACGGCGCGAACCATGGCGCGGCTTTTGCCGCTGCTGTCGGATCGGACGGTGGTGAGGGTGGTGAGGTAGGGAGTAGGGAGTAGGGAGTAGGGAGTGGATGCGCGTCGGCGCGCTTTAGCCCCCTATTCCTTTACTGCCTGTCTCCTTATTCCTTTGCCAGCCGATGTCGAGAAGGCCGAGGCGGCCCATTTCGCGGTCCATGGCGCGTGCAACGTCCTTGCGCCTGGCGCCGACGTCGCGCAGCTGCCGATCCGACAGGTCTTCGACGTTCTGGTGCGGGAGATTGATCGCGACCCGGGCATGGCGCAGCCAGTCAAGGGCCTCCGTCAGCCAGGCCGGACGGCGTGTCGATGAATTCAAAGCGATGATGGACATGGGGTGATCCGTTCTCTCCGGACATCAAGTCCGGCTTGATAATGCTTCGATGGCTGGATCATGGCATATTGAAATTACTGTGAGAAACGAGTAGTTTTCTCTGGATCATCAAGTTTTCTTTGAGGATAAGATGACCCGCCTGCTGCCCGGAACTCGCGCCTTGAGGACGCTGGAAGCAGCGGCCCGGCACCTTAATTTCACCCGCGCCGCCGATGAGCTGGGACTGACGCCAGCCGCCGTCAGCCACCAGATCAAGGAAATCGAGGATCAGCTCGGACTGGTGCTCTTTACACGCACCAGCCGCACCATTCGGCTGACCGAGGCGGGCGCTGTGCTGTTCGACGCCTCCACCGATGCGCTCGACCTGCTTGGCCGGGCCGTTTCGCGGGCGCATAAGCTGACGCGCGGTACGGCCCTTTTGAAGGTGACGCTCGACGCACAGTTCGCGTCAAAATGGCTGATGCGTCGCGTCGACCATTTTCGCAAGCATCAGCCCCATATCGAGCTGAGATTCGACATCGCCTATGAACTGCGGGATTTCGAACTTGATGACATCGATGTCGGCATCCGCTTTGGTGCCGGCAAATACCCGGGACTTCGCGCCCACCGGCTGTTCGACAACATCCTCATTCCGGTGTGCAGCCCGAGCCTGTTGACCTCCGGTCCGCCGCTGCGCGAGCCGCGCGATCTTTTCAACCACACGCTTGCCCATATCGAGTGGTCGCGACAAGGCGTGACATGGCCGAACTGGCGGATGTGGATGGCGGCCGCCGGTGTCAACGATTTCGACGACAGCCGAACTGTCGTGTTCAAAAACTCTACAGATGCCGTCCAGGCGGCGCTCGACGGCAATGCCGTCGCGCTCGCCGACTTCGCCATGGTGGCGAACGACCTTTCCCAGGGAAGGCTGGTGCAACCTTTTGAACTCGGCCTGCGGGTAGCGCCCGAGTTCGCGTATTTCCTGGTCTATCCCGAGAGTACCGCTGACGATCCGCGTATCGTCGCCTTTCGCGATTGGATTCTCGAGGAAGTCGCCAAGACGCGGACCTGAGATTGCGGCAGGCTGTCAAGCTGCCGCGGCGCCGAACCAGCCGATCACGGCGCCGATGATCAGCAACACGCCGAGCCAATGGCCGCCGTCGATGAGGGTCAGATCCCAGCCGAAATTCTCGTAGCGATGGTTGACCGAGAGCGTTGTGGCGACAAAGCCCAGCCAAAGCACGAAGCCGAAGATCAGCCCGGCGAGCAATGTCGGCTCGCCGCCCGTTATCGCGCCGACGACAAGCGCCAATATGTACGCCATGACCAGTTCGGCGATGAAGCTGATCACGAAGGGCAGAGGCGATTTTTTCATCGTGGTCGGATCAAGTTTGGCGGCTTTCAGCCATGGCTTGCTCAGGCCCATGTACCAGGCGGCGCCGAACAGCCATGCCACGATTGCGGCGGCGATCACCGCCAGCCAGTTCACGGCTGAAAAATCCATGAGTCCCCCCTCCAGATGCGGATATGATGGAACGCCTGTTCGGCGATGGCGTCAAGCAAAGCGCCAGACCGTCGTGCGCTTGACCAGCGTATCCTCCAGAGCCCGTGTGACGGCCACTTCATAGACCGCAAGGGGTTCCAGCCCGGACTTCGGCATATACGACCGGCCGGGGTCGCCGACAAGAATCTCCGCGCCGCGCGCCACTAGGGTTGAGAACCACGGCATCAGCCGGTCGGCGAATGATCTGTCGTAGAAAACGTCGCCGGCCAGGATCATGTCCCATCCCGCATCGGTGCCGATGCAATCCGTGCCGAGGAATTCGATTATGACGTCGTTGGCCTCGGCATTGAGACAAATCGCGGTCGCGCAGAACGGATCGATGTCAGTTGCGATCACCTTGGCAGCGCCGGCCTTGGCGGCGGCGATGGCGACAAGGCCGGAGCCGGAGGCGAAGTCGAGGACGCGCTTGCCCCGCACGGTGCCGGGATTGTCCAGGATATAGCGGGCAAGGCCTTGGCCGCCGGCCCAGGCAAAGGCCCAGAAGGGCGGCGGCAGGCCGATCTCGACCAACTCGTCCTCAGTCCGCTGCCACAATTCATGTGCTTCATCAGCAAGATGAAGCAGGATTTCCGGCGCGTGCGGCGGCGCCATCAGCGCCGTGTTGTCGAGAATGAATTGTTTGGCGCTGTTCGGCGTCAGCGCCGTCACGGAGCCGGTGTCAAGCCGCCCATGCGGCAGACTTCCTTCCATTCGGCCGGCGTCACCGGCTGCACGGAAAGCCGCCCGAGCCGCACCAGAGCCATGTCGGCAAGCTTTGGATTGGCCTTGACCTCGTCCAGCGTCGGCGGGTTCGGCACATCCCTGACGGCGCGGATATCGACGCACTCCCAGCGCGGGTCGTCGGTCGTGGTGTCGGGATGGGCCAGCGCGCAGACCTCGGCGATGCCGACCACGTTCAGCCCCTCGTTGGAATGATAGAAGAAGCCGAGATCGCCGATCTGCATCGCCTTCATGTTGTTGCGTGCGGCGTAGTTGCGCACGCCGTCCCATTGCGTGCCGGCCTTGCCCTTGGCCTTCAACGCCTCGAAGGAGAAGACCGAGGGTTCGGATTTGAACAGCCAGTAGTTCATTTCTTTTGCTCCTCCTCGCGGGTCACCGCCTACGACCGGAATTAACTAGCCGCCGGCTTGTTGAACGTCCAGTTCCATGGGCGGATTTCGACGCTCTCGAACAGCCCGGCCTTGGCGTAGGGGTCGGCGGCCGACAGGGCCTGTGCACCCGCCACGTCGGGTGCCTCGACGACGACGAGGCTGCCGTTGGGCTTGCCTTCGGGGTCAAGGAACGGACCGGCGAAAGCCAGTTTCTTGTCGCCGTTCAGTTCTTCGAGGAAGGCGATGTGCTCGGGCCGGGTGTCAAGGCGCACTTGCAGGCTTCCCGGCTTGTCCTTGCAAATCACAGCAAACAGCATGGTCTCTCTCCTGGTCGTTGGATCGATGTCGTGGGATCAATCGTTGGTTTCGGTCTTCAGCGGCCGGGTCATCAAGGCCGTCACAGCCTGCCGGATGGTGATAGCGCCGTCCAGAATGGCAGCGACCGCGGCAATGATCGGGGCATCGATATTATGCTCCATGGCAATGCGGGCAGCGATCGCCGCCGTCGGCACGCCTTCGGCCAGCGGCAATCCGGCAAGAGGCTTGCCTTGCCCGAGCGCCAGCCCATAGGCGAAATTGCGCGACTGGGTGGACGAGCAGGTGAGCAGCAGGTCGCCAAGGCCGGAAAGCCCCATCAAGGTTTCGGGCCTGGCGCCGAAGGCGGCACCTATGCGGCGCAGTTCGACAAAGCCGCGCGTCACCATGGCGGCCTGGGCGCTGGCGCCGAGCCCGGCGCCGGTGACGGCGCCTGCGGCGATGGCAAAGACGTTCTTCAAAGCGCCGCCGATTTCGACGCCGATCAGGTCGTCGTTCGAATAACAGCGCAGGTTCTCGGCTGAAAAGCGGGCGGCGAGATCGGCGGCGAGAGCCTCATCGCGGGCGGCGACGACCACGGCCGTCGGCAGGCCGCGGGCGACATCGGTGGCGAAGCTTGGACCCGACAGAGCCGCGACCGGATTTTGCGGCAGGATTTCTTCGACGATTGCCGACAGCAAGGCACCGGTATCGCGCTCGATGCCCTTGGCGCAGAGAACGAGCGGGATGCCGGCCGGCATATGGTCCTTCGCTGCCGCCAGCGTAGCCCGCAGCGACTGCGCCGGCGTCACTGCCAGCACGCAATCGGCGCCGTCGAGCGCGGCTTGGATGTTGCTCGTAGCCACGATGCCGGCCTGGAGCATAATGCCCGGCAGATAGCGTGGATTTTCGCCGCGGTCGATCGCGGCGACGGTGTCCGGGTCGCGCGCGTAAAGGCGGACGAAATGGCCGGCGCGCAGCATGGCCAAGGCCAAGGCGGTGCCCCAGGCCCCGCCGCCGAGCACGGCAACGCGCCAGCCGCTTGGCGCGGTGTAGTTGCCGCTCATGGCCCCCTCGGTCATGCCTTGGCTCCGCGCCGGCCGGAGCCGACCATCGGTGTCGAGATGCTATCCAGTGGCCAGCGCGAGCGCGGCACGAAATCGAAGCCGTTCTCCTGCGCCATGTCTTGGCGCAGCCGCTCGATGCCGGCCCAGGCGATCATCGCCGCATTGTCGGTGCAAAGCTTTAGCGGCGGCGCAATGAAGGTGAAGCCGGTCGCGGCGCAGAGCCGCTCAAGCATCGCCTTGATCGTACGGTTGGCGGCGACGCCGCCGGCAACGACCAGCGCCGGAGTCTTGGTGGCGGGAAATGTTTCTCGAAAGCGGGCCAGCGCGCGAGAAACGCGGTCGGCCAGCGCATCGGCGACCGCCGCCTGGAACGAGGCACAGATGTCGGCGACATCCTGGTCGCTCAAGGGCTCAATCGCCGTCGCCGCCTGGCGCACGGCGGTCTTCAATCCGGAGAAGGAGAAATCGGGCTGTGCCGAGCCCTTCATCGGACGCGGAAAGACAAAGCGTGAGGCATTGCCGACCTGTGCCGCCGTCTCGACATTCGGTCCGCCGGGATAGGGCAGGCCGAGCATCTTGGCCGTCTTGTCGAAGGCCTCGCCGAGCGCGTCGTCGATGGTGGTTGCCCAGCGCTGATAGTCACTGACGCCACGCACGGCGAGAATCTGCGTATGGCCGCCGGAGACCAGCAGCAGCAGATAGGGAAAATCGAGCCCGTCGGTTAGCCGTGCCGTCAAGGCATGACCTTCGAGATGGTTGATGGCGATCAGCGGCTTGTTGGCCGCCGCGGCGATCGCCTTGGCCGTCATCAGCCCGACGATCAGCCCGCCGACCAGGCCAGGACCGGCGGTCGCGGCGATCGCATCGATGTCAGCGAGCGCGACGGCCGAATCGGCAAGGGCCGCCTCGATGATGCCGTCCAGCGCCTCGACATGGGCGCGGGCCGCGATCTCCGGCACGACGCCGCCGAATGCGGCATGTTCCTCGATCTGGCTAAGCACGATGTTGGACAGGATTTTTGGCGCGGCGTCGCCGTCTACCGCCACGACGCTGGCTGCGGTTTCGTCACAACTCGTCTCTATGCCAAGAACGCGGATCAATTCGTCGCTATCCCAAGAGATTGTCTGTCAGGCCTTTCCCCGCTAGGAGAAAGGCCGGAAAAGGCCTCGGTTACTTTAGCCGCATTTCTGCGACGCCAAGTGGCTCCACTTGGCTGCAAAATGCTCAGGCCGGGGGGTATCACGGACCGCGCGCCATGCAAACAACCTTGAGAATCGGAACACGCGGCAGTCCGCTGGCGCTGGCACAGGCGCATGAAACGCAGGCGCGGCTGATGGCCGCGCACGGCATGCCGGCGGAGGCGTTCGAGGTTGTCGTCATCTCGACCAGCGGCGACCGCATCCAGGACCGGCCGCTGTCGGAAGCCGGTGGCAAGGGCCTGTTCACCAAGGAGATCGAGGAGGCGCTGCTGGCGGGCCGGATCGACATCGCCGTGCACTCGTCGAAGGACATGCCGACGCAGCTGCCCGACGGTCTCGAATTGTCCGCCTTCCTGCTACGCGAGGACGCGCGCGACGCCTTTGTCGGCAAGGCGGCGAAGACGATCGCCGAACTGCCGGAGGGAGCGAAAGTCGGCTCGTCGTCGCTGCGGCGGCAGGCGCTGATCCGCCGCATGCGGCCCGATCTCGACGTGGTGATGTTCCGCGGCAACGTGCAGACGCGGCTGCGCAAGCTCGACGAAGGCGTCGCCGCCGGCACCATCCTGGCTTATGCAGGGCTGAAGCGCCTTGGGCTCGAGCATGTCGTCACCGACCTGATACCGCTCGACATCTTCCCGCCGGCGCCGGGGCAAGGCGCGATCTGCATCGAAACGCGTATCGGCGACCGCGATGTCGAAAAGATGCTGGCGGCTATCCATGATGTGCCGACCGGTCAGGCGCTGGCCTGCGAACGCGCCTTCCTGGCGGCGCTCGACGGTTCCTGCCGCACGCCGATCGCTGGTTATGCGACGATCGAGGCCGGAAAACTGTCGTTCGCCGGACTGATCATCTCGCCCGACGGCACGCAGTCGCACACGGTCGAGCTGCAGGGACCTGCGCACGACGCCGCCCGCATCGGTGCCGAAGCAGCCCGGACAGTACGGGCCAAGGCCGGTGAAAAGTTCTTCGACGGCTGGCTCTGAAATGCTTCGCGTCCTTGTGACGAGACCGGAACCTGCCGCCTCGCGTACAGCGCGGCAACTTCGGGCCGCTGGGTTCCAGCCGGTTCTGCTGCCCTTGACCGATACGGTGGCTTTGCCGGTCGAGGGCAGAGCGGTTCCAGACGATGCCGTCGCCGTGGCCATTACCAGCGCCAACGCCGTGCGCCATGCACCCAAGGAACTCATCGCGGCGCTCGCAGCCTTGCCTTGCCACGCCGTTGGCGAAAGAACGGCGAAAGCCGCGCGCGAAGCGGGGTTTTTGTCTGTCAGTGAAGGCCCAGGTAATGCCGAAGGTCTCGCCGACAGACTTGCTGGCGACCACTCAGGCAAGACGATTGCCTATCTCTGCGGGCGCGTGCGCTTTCCGGCATTCGAACAGAGGCTGCAGACGGCGGGCGTCCGGGTCCGTGCCGTCGAGACATATGACACCCTGCAATTGGGTTATTCGGACGAGGCCATTGTTGCGATGTTGGCAGGCCAACCTGTCGACGCGGTGCTGCTCTATTCAACCAAGGCGGCTGCCGCGATCCAGGTGCTGGCCAGCCGGCTCGCTCTGCAAGGGCTGTTTGAGAAAACATGGTTTTTCGCGCTTTCGGCGCGCATCGCGGCAGCCCTCGACGATATCGCAAGCGAAAGAACCCGCATTGCCGCGCAGCCTGACGAGGAAGCCCTGCTGGCGCTTTTGCAGGAGCGGCTCTGAGCCGCGTCATCACACCGCCCCTTTTCACCGCTTGGTGATGTGCTAGACCCTTTTTGAACTATCGTGCGCCGCAAGGCGTTGAGACGAAGCGAATTGTGCGGAGCCAGGCATGGTCAAGACGCCGAAGATGCGACACTCGAAAAGCCGCCGCGAGCCGGTGACCATCGATCTGGAGCCAGGCGCCGTTTCACGCGTCGTCGACGAGGATGCAGCCAGGGCCCAGACAGACGAGGCGAAGGCTGAGGAAGCAGAGAACGCTTCGCAGGCTGAGGGCCCCGATGAGCCGGTGCATGCCGACCAGACCGACCTCGAGCCCTGGGAGCATGCCGACGCCCACGCCGAATCGGAGCAGCCAGCGGCGGCGGGCAAGGGCAGTAGTGAGGCTGAGCTCCCCTATCCCGGATCGTTCGACGGTCCCGAATCGTCCAACGATCCCGGATCGTCCGACGCGCCGGCCGGCAAAACCAAAGCCTTCGACTACAATTTCGAAGACGCATCGGCGAAGCGCACGCAGACCGACGGCAACAAAGCCAAAACCGAGGCCCGGGACGAGGAAATGGTACCGCCCCCGGCAAGGCGTAGCAGCTTCAACGGCATCGCTGCCGGTATCATCGGTGGCGTCATCGCGCTGCTCGGCGCCGGGGGGCTGCAATTTGCGGGCCTGCTCGGCGCGCCGGGCTCCAATGCCGGTGTCTCGCTCGAGGGCGTCAATGTCGAGATCGCTTCGCTGAAGAGCGAAATCGCCGGCTTGAAGGAAGCTGGCGGCAACAGCGATGCAGCAGCCAAGATAGTCGGGCTGTCTTCAGGCTTGGAGCAGGTCAGGGCCGATGTCGCGGCGCTGAAATCGGCGGTCGAATCCGGCGGAGCTGGCGACACTGCCGGGCTCGCCGCACTGGGCGACAGGATCAAGCAGATTGAATCGGAGGTCGCAGCACTTGGCAAGGCAGGCGGCACGGCGCCGGTCGATCTCGGCCCGCTCAACGAAAAACTGGCCGGCCTCGATACACTGGCGAAGTCGACAGGCGCGGCGATGACAGCGCAAGATGGCAGGCTCACCGCATTGGAGCAGTCGGTGTCGCAACTTTCCGGCAAGGTAGAAGCGACGGCCGGACAGCCGAAGATCGCGCTCGCCATCGCCGCGTCGGCATTGAAGGCGGCGCTCGAGCGTGGCGGGCCGTTTGCGGCCGAACTCGAAACCCTCGCCGCGATTTCACCGGACGCGCCGCAGCTTGCGACCTTGCGCCCCTATGCTGAAAAGGGCGTCTCCACCCGCACCGAGATCGCCTCGCAGACAGATGCCGCCGCCACTGCCATGGTCGCCGCGGCAACCCCTGTCGATGAGAATGCCGGCTTCCTGCAGAACCTTTTGTCGAGCGCCGAATCGCTGGTGAAGGTCAGGCCGATCGGCGCTGTCGAAGGTGCTGGAGCGCCCGAGATCGTCGCGCGGATGGAAGCGGCGGTCAAAAAGGGCGACTACGCCAAGGCACTCAGTGAATATGACACGCTGCCGCAAGCCGCCAAGGCTGCCGGCGCCGACTTTGCCGGCAAACTGAAGGCACGCATCGAAGTCGAAACGCAGGTCGACGCACTGATCTCCGGCGCGATGAAGGCATGAGGGCAACAGAATGATCCGCCTGCTGGGCTTCCTCATCGTCGTTTTCGCGCTCGGACTGGGCTTTGCCTGGCTGGCCGACCGTCCGGGCGACATGGTCGTCACCTTCAGCGGCTATCAATACCAGGTCAGCCTGATGGTGGCGGCGGTGGCTGTCGTCGCGGTCGTCGCCGCGGTGATGATCCTGTGGTGGCTGCTCAAGTCGCTCTGGAACAGCCCCTACACCATCTCGCGCTATTTCCGCGTCCGCCGTCGCGATCGCGGCTATCAGGCGCTGTCGACCGGCATGATCGCCGCCGGCGCCGGTGACGGGGCGCTGGCCCGCAAGAAGACCAAGGAAGCGGCCAAGCTGATCCGTTCCGACCAGGAACCGCTGATCCATCTGCTGGAGGCGCAGGCGTCGCTGCTCGAAGGCGATCATGAAGGAGCGCGGCAGAAATTCGAGAGCATGCTCGACGATCCCGAAATGCGGCTGCTTGGCCTGCGCGGGCTCTATCTCGAAGCTGAACGGCTCGGCGACCGCAACGCCGCCAGACACTACGCCGGCCGCGCCGCGGCGGTGGCGCCGCAGCTGGCCTGGGCCGCCGAATCGACGCTGGAAGAGTTGACGGCGCGCGGCGACTGGGACGGCGCCTTGAAACTGGTCGACGCGCAGAAGGCGACACGGCAGATCGAGCGCGAAGCCGCCAATCGCCGCCGCGCCGTGCTGTTGACCGCCAAGGCGCAGGCGCTCGCCGACAGCGATCCCGCTGCCGCCAGAACCGCGGCGATCGAGGCCAACCGGCTTCGGCCGGACTTCGCGCCCGCCGCCGTTGCCGCCGCCGCGGCATTCTTCAAGCAGAACGACGTGCGCAAGGGCTCAAAGATCCTCGAGGCGGCGTGGAAGGCCGAGCCGCACCCTGAGGTCGCCGAGCTCTATACACATGCAAGGCCGGGTGACGCCGTGCTCGACCGCCTCAACCGGGCGAAGAAGCTGCAGGAGATGAAGAAGAACCACGCCGAATCGTCGATGACGGTGGCGCGCGCCGCACTCGACGCGCAGGACTTCTCGACCGCCCGCCGCGAGGCCGAGTCCGCGATCCGGATGGACCGCCGCGAGGGCGCCTATCTGCTGCTCGCGGACATCGAGGAGGCCGAGACCGGCGACCAGGGTAAGGTGCGGCAGCTGCTGTCGAGGGCGGTACGGGCGCCGCGCGATCCGGCCTGGGTCGCCGACGGCGTGGTGTCGGAACGCTGGGCGCCGGTATCGCCGATCACGGGTCGGCTAGATGCCTTCGAGTGGCGCGCCCCGATGGAGCGTCTCGGCCAGTTGATCGACAGCCATGACGATGCACCGGCCAGTGCGGCGCCGGTCGTTGAAGCACTGGCAAAGCCGACGAGCGAGAAGAGGCCGGTCGAGGTGATCGATGAAAGCCGCCCGACCGGGACCGCGGATAAGGACACCGAGAGCCAAGAGGATCATGTCAGGCCGATCACGGCGGCGGCCTTCGCCGCGGTGCCGACAGATGCCGAGGGCGTCGAGCCGGCCGAGGAGCATACGCGGCTGCCGGATGATCCCGGCGTCGATCCGGACGAGGAAGCGGAAAAATCGCCACGCCGGTTTCGGTTGTTTTGAATTGGGCCGGCCGCCAGGCCCCTCTGACTCAAGGAAATAGAGCATGATGTCTGGACAAACGGGTCCCGTTTGTCCGAGAAAACCGCTTCACACTTTTCGGCATCATGCTCTGAGGAATGGATCTATGTTTGAACGCGTTCTGTCATTTCTCAGGGATTTGCCGTCCGGCGCTGGCGCGCGTTCCAGTACGGACGATCCCCGCGTTGCGGCTTCGGCGCTGCTCTACCATGTGATGAACGCCGATGGCGTGCGCCAGGATGTCGAATGGGAGCGGTTCAAGGCGGTGCTGGCGCAGAGCTACTCGATCAGCGGTGCCGAACTTGAAGCGCTTGTCGCCGCCGGCGAGCGGGCCGACAATGAGGCGATCGACCTCTATGCCTTCACCAGTGTCTTGAAGCGTCATCTCGATGCCGATGCGCGCAAGGCCTTCATCGGCCTGATGTGGGAAATCGTCTATGCCGATGGCGAGCTGCACGAGCTGGAGGACAACACTGTCTGGCGCGTCGCCGAGCTGATCGGCGTCGAGCGCCGCGACCGTGTCGAGGCGCGCCGCAAGGCGGCCGCACTTGCACCTGGCGCCACCGGAACATCGAGCGACGAATAGGTTTTCGCCTTCCCATGCCGCGCCAAACGAGTTCGAAGCCGAAGATACTGATCGTGCTGCATCAGGAGAATTCGAGCCCCGGGCGCGTCGGCCATATGCTGCTGGAAGAGGGTTTCGAGCTCGACGTTCGACGTCCGCCGCTGGGCGACACTTTGCCGGACACGCTGGACGGCCATGCCGGCACGGTGGTGTTCGGCGGGCCGATGAGTGCCAATGACGAGGATGAATTCGTCCGCCGCGAGACCAGTTGGCTGGAAATACCGCTCAGGGAGAACCGGCCGTGCCTCGGCATCTGCCTTGGCGCGCAGATGCTGGTCAACCATCTCGGCGGCAAGGTCGAGGGCCACGGCGAAGGGCTGGTCGAGATCGGCTGGTATCCGCTGAAGGCGACCGAAGCCGGCAAGCAACTGATGCATTGGCCTGAGATGGTCTATCAGTTCCACCGCGAGGGCTTTTCGCTACCCAAGGACGCAACGCTGCTGGCGACGGCCGAGACCTATCCCAATCAGGCCTTCCGCTATGGTGACAATGCCTGGGGCATCCAGTTCCATGGCGAGCTGACCAGGGTGATGATGCAGCGCTGGGTGGTGCGCGGCGCGCATCGCTTCGAGCTGCCGGGCGCGCAGCCCGGCCGCGATCATCTCGGCGGCCGGCTGATCTGGGACATGCATCTCAGGCGATGGCTGGACGAGTTCCTGCGTCTGATCTTCGGCAAGCCGGCCGCTCGATAAGACACGTCAATTGCGCCCGCTGAGATGGCGCACCCTGCGTAGTTGAGGGAACAACACCACCCACAATCCGGCGACGACGATCGCGCCGAAACCGCCGACCACGACGGCCGGTACCGTGCCGATCAGTGCTGCCATCGTTCCGGCCCGGAATTCGCCGACCTCGTTGGAAGCTCCGACGAAGACCTGGTTGACGGCATTGACGCGGCCACGCACATGGTCGGGCGTCCACAGCTGGATCAAGGTCTCCCTGATGTAAACGCTGAACATGTCGGTCGCGCCAAGGAAGGCAAGGGCGACGATCGACAGCCAGGTGATGGTCGACAGGCCAAACAGCACGGTGAAGGCGCCGAACGCGGCGACAAAGCCGAGCATGATCAAACCCGCATGGTTGCGGATCGGATGGCCGGCCAGCCAGACGGCGACGCAGATGGCGCCGACACCCGGGGCCGAGCGCAGCAGACCGAGACCCCAGGGGCCGAGCTGAAGGATGTCGCGCGCGTAGACCGGCAGCAGCGCCGAGGCGCCGGACAGGAGCACCGCGAACAGATCGAGCGAGATAGCCCCCAGCACGATCTTCTCGCTCCAGATGTAGCTGAACCCACCGAACAGGTTCTGCATCGTCGGCTTTTCGGTCTCCGTGCGTTGCGACGGCTTCGGGATGGTGAAGATCAGCAGCCCGGACACAAGCATCAGGACGGCGGCTGTGCCGTAGGCCACTTCCGGCGACACGCCGTAGAGCAGGCCGCCGGCAACCGGACCGACGATGGTCGCCGTCTGCCAGGCCGATGAATTCCAGGCGATGGCGTTGGCGAAATCCTCAGGCGGCACCAGATTGGCGAACAGCGAGGCGGAGGCCGGACCGAAGAAGGCGCGGGCGATGCCAAACATGGCAAGCACGGCGAAAATCGGCAGCGGCCCGCCGATGCCGCGAAGCGTCAGAAGCAGCAGCGTCAGCGCGCAGATCGCTTCCAGCACCACCGCCAGCGCCATGATCAGCCGACGCCCGAAGCGGTCGGCGACGACGCCGGTGACCAGCACCAGCAGCAGCGAAGGCAGGAACTGGACGATGCCGACCAGGCCGAGATCGAGCGGGTTCCGGGTCAGGTCGTACATCTGCCAGCCGACAGCGACGGACACGATCATGGTGGCGAAGGTGGTGAGGAAACGCGCCGCCCAATAGCTCAGGAAGGAGCGATGGCGGAACGCGGCATAGCGCTGGTCGGGCAATATCTGTTCGGTTGTCATGGATTCAAGAGGCCCCGTTGTGATGGCATCAGCTGGCGGGGCACTTCCACGATGGGCGCTGGTCCGGCTGGCGGAACTTTTAGCTCAGTTCGCCGCGGATATGCGTCAAAATCGGTGCTGGATCAAGGAATTTTCAACCTGCTCCATCGACCGCACGGGGAGTTTACTGCTGCAGCGCGGCGGAGATTGCGTCGAGGCCGCCGCGTAGTTCGGCTTCCGTCGGCCAGCCAAAGCCGATGCGGAAGAACCGCTTCTCCATCTCGAACCAGTGGCCGGGCCCAACATACGTGCCGTGGTTCTCAAGCAGATTCACATAGAACCGGTCGAGATCGAAACCGTGATCGACATTCAGGCGGGGGAAGCCGACGACGCCACCTTCCGGCCGCACCCAGTCGACGAGCGGCTCGCGGTCGATCCATGCCTGGACGATGTCGCGGCGCTTCGCCATTTCAGGCAGCAGCGTCGCCAGGAAAGCGTCGCGGCGCTCGAGCATGCCGCGCGCGATGGCTTCGTCGATGACGCTGCCACAGATGCCGATCTGCTCCTTGGCGGCGAGGAACTTTTCCTGAAGCTCCGCATCCCTGGTGATCAGCCAGCCGATGCGGATGCCGGGAATGCCGAAGGCCTTGGACAATGACGAGACGCTGATCGCCTTCCGGCTCAGCGACGCGGCCGACGGCAGCCGCTTGCCATAGGAGAGGTCGCGGTAGGTCTCGTCGACCAGCAGATGGCAGTTGCTGCTTTCGGCCAGCGCCACCAGCGCATCGAGATCGGTCCGGCTTATCATCGTGCCGGTCGGATTGTGCGGGCAGGTGACGCTGATCAGCCTGGTGTTCGGCTGCATCGCCGCCTTGACGCGCTCGACATCGATGGCGAAGCCTTCCTCGAAAGCCAGGTCGACAAAGCCGATGGCACAGCCGATCGCCCGTGGGGTTTCGATGTTGGTGGCGTAATTGGGCCTGATGACGACGAGATGGTCGTTCGCCGACAAAAGCGAGGTCGAGATGATGAACAGCGCGCCTGCGGCGCCGGCGGTGACCAGGACATCATCTGATGAAATGCCGGCATGCTGCGCCGATATCTGCGCGCGCAAAGCCTTGTCGCCGCGATGCTCACCATAGAAAAGCGTGAGATCAGGCAGCGACAGGCCGATGTCGGAGAGCTTCTGGTCGGCGATCGAGCTTTCGGAGAGATTGTGGCGGATACGGTCGTAGCCGTACTCTTCCGGCGCCTCTTTCTCGATCACCATTCTGGTGTAGTTCATGGCTCACTCCCCAACGAACCCGTTCGACCCATCCAAGCCATAAAAACATGAAGCCTGCCAAGGCGGATTCGCCGGCAGGCTTCAATCAATTGATTGGCTCAGCGCCGAAATAGGTCCTTGCCTTAGGAGGTCGTTATCCCAAACTACTGCGCACCCTCGGTCAAGCCCGAGGAAATGCTTTTGAGCGACATGCCTCAGGCTGAAACTTTGGCCTTCCTGCCCTTAGGTGCCTTGATGGGGGCGGCCTTGCGGCCAAGACCGATCGACTTCGCCAGCAGCGAGCGCGAGGCGGCATAGTTGGGGGCGACCATCGGATAATCCGACGGCAAGCCCCATTTGGCGCGGTAGGCGTCCGGCGTCAGGCCGAAATGCACGCCGATGTGACGCTTCAGCGATTTGAACTTCTTGCCGTCTTCGAGGCAGATGATGTAATCGGGCGTCACCGACTTCTTGGGGTTGACCGCCGGAACCAGCGGAGCAGCCAATGGGGCCACCGGCTTGCCGAGCCCGCTTATCGAGGCGCTGACGCTGGCGATGAGGTCAGGCAGGCCGGAGACGGGCAAACGGTTCTTCTCGACGTAAGCGGATACGATGTGAGCGGTCAGCTCGAGCAGGTCGATGTCTTTACGGGCGCTGTTGCTATCGTCGATCACTCTATTTCTCCGTCTAAAAGCGAATGACCTGAAAATCGGATTCGATTCCCCGAAGGATCATGCGCAAAATCAAAATGCTAAAGCGTCCTTTGTGCATCCACGGGACGGGCGGCGTTGTTGTGGCGCGGAATTCCTAATCGGCAAATCTGCGCACTGCAATGACTTGTATCATATCACACGTTATTTTGAACAACTATATTAAACAATAACAATATCAGACTATCAGCGCCTTGTCGCGCCACAAACGAAATCCGCCTTCGAAGGCGCGTGTGTTGTCGCCGCGCCTGGAGTCGGCGGGCAATTCATCGAGCTTGTCGACATTGCCGCCGCCAATGACGACATAGTCAGGCAGCATGGCGGCACGGAGCCGTTCGACCACATCGAAGACATATCTGCGCCATTTCTTCTTGCCGCGCTTTACCAGGCCGCGTTCGCCGACATAGTCCTCGAAGCTCTTGCCGTTCTTATAGGGCAGGTGGGCGAGTTCCATCGGCTGGGCGACATTGTCCGCAATCATCGCCGCGCCCAGACCGGTGCCGAGCCCGAGGAACAGCATGCGCCCGCCTTCGTAACTGCCAATGGCCTGCATCAGTGCGTCGTTGACCACCTTCACCGGTTTGCCGAACGCACTCGCGAAGTCAAATCCAGCCCAACCCTTGCCAAGATTGGCGGGGTCGGTGAGCGGTCTGTTATGATTGACCGGGCCGGGATAGCCCATCGAAATGACATCATAGGACAGGCCCTCGGCGAGCTTCTTCACCGCGTCGATCATCTGCTGCGGCGTCAGGCCCGGTCCGGAGTCCGCCCTGCGTTCCGCACCGCCGGCGCTGGTCAGGATCTTGACGTGCGAGCCGCCAATATCAATCGAAAGCACGATCTTTTCAGTGCCTGATTTCTCGGAGCCCGATACCGATTGCTTCACCGCCTTGGCCATTGTGTCACCCTTTCACTTTTCCGGATCGATCCAGCCGTTGGGCGGCCCGAAGCCGCCCATAACGTCCGCCGGACCCCATGTCCCCGGCTCGTAGAGATGCGGCGGCGTGGTGTCGCCGAGCACCGGGCCGACGATGCGCCAGGCCAACTCGCTGGCATCCTGGCGGGTAAACAGCTGACCGTTGCCGTTCATGGCGTCGCCGATCAACCGCTCATAGGGCGGCATGTCGCCCTTGCTGTCGTCGAGCGCCGTCAGTTCGACCTGTTCGCCGATCATGTCGTCGCCCGGCGCCTTGCGCTGCGCGCCGATGGCGATCACTACCTGCGGGTCGATACGGAAGCGGACGTAGTTCTGGTCGGCGGGCTTGATCGGATCGAAGACGTCGAGCGGCGGCCGCTTCAGCCGCACAACCACTTCGGTGACATGCACCGGCATGTTCTTGCCGGCGCGGATGAAGAACGGCACGTCCTGCCAGCGCCAGGTGTCGACGAAGAAGCGCACCGCCGCTAAGGTCTCGACCGGCGAGTTCGGGGCCACGCCCGGTTCAGCGAGATAGCCAGTGAATTGGCCGCGCACGACATCGTCCCTGGTCAGCGTGCGGATGGCGCGCAGCACCTGCACCTTCTCGTCGATCAGGTCGTCGGCGGAACGGCCGACGGGTGGCTCCATGGCAAGCAGCAACAGGATGTTGAGCAGATGGTTCTCGATGACATCCCTGATGCAGCCGACATCGTCATAGAAGCGGCCACGACCCTCGATGCCGAAATCCTCGGCCATGGTGATCTGCACGCTCTCGACGAAATTGCGGTTCCAGATCGGCTCGAGAAGGGAATTGGCGAAGCGGAAATAGAGCAGGTTCTGGATCGCTTCCTTGCCGAGATAGTGGTCGATGCGGAAGATCGACTGTTCGTCGAACACCAGATGCAGAACCCGGTTTAGCCAGCGTGCCGATTGCAGATCGTGGCCGAAAGGCTTTTCCACCATCAGCCGCGCGCCCTGGGCCGTGCCCGATTGCTCCAGCCCCTGGACGACGGTTTCGAACATGGTCGGCGGCACCGCCATGTAATGCATCGGCCGCTGTGCCGTGCCGAGGGCGCTTTTCAGCTTCTCGAAGGTCGCTCCGTCGCGGTAGTCGCCGCTGACATAGCGCAGTTGCGAGGCGAACTGTGCGAACACCTTCTCGTCGACCTTGCCCAGCGCATTGACGATGCCGTCGCGGGCGCGGGCCTGCAATTGCTTGATGTCCCAGGCGTCGAAGGCGACGCCGATCACCGGTTCGGCGAGCGTGCCCTTGGCGACCATCTGGTAAAGCGCTGGAAATATCTTCTTGTGGGCGAGGTCGCCGGTCGCTCCGAAGAGCACCAGCGTGTCGGAGCGTTCCTGGCTCATGCGCGCGTCTCCCCTGTCGCCGTCACTTGCCGGTCTTTTCGACATGGCCGCCAAAGGCATAGCGCATGGCGGACAACAGCTTGTCGGCGAATTCGGATTCGCCTTGCGAGGAGAAGCGGTCGAACAGCGCCGAGGACAAGACCGGCGCCGGCACGCCAGTGTCGATCGCCGCCTTCAACGTCCAGCGGCCTTCGCCGGAATCCGAGACGCGGCCGCCGAAATTCGCCAGGCCCGGATCGCCTTTCAATGCGCCGGCCGTCAGGTCGAGCAGCCAAGAGCCGATGACGCTGCCATGCCGCCAGACCTCGGCCACTTGGGGAAGGTCGATGTCGAACTGATAGTATTGCGGGTTTTCCAACGGGCTGGTCTCGGCGTCCGCCGTTCGTTTGCGCTTGCCGGCATTGGCCGACTTCAGAATGTTCATGCCTTCGGCATAGGCGGCCATGACGCCATATTCGATGCCGTTGTGCACCATCTTGACGAAGTGGCCGGCGCCGCTAGGTCCGCAATGCAGATAGCCATAGGGCGCGGTTCCGGCATCCCTAAGCAGATTGGAGCCGGCGTCGGCGCCCGGCGCCAGCGTGGCAAAGATCGAGTCGAGGTGTTGCACCGCCACATCGGGCCCGCCGATCATCAGGCAATAGCCACGCTCCAGCCCCCAGACACCGCCACTGGTGCCGACATCGACGAGATGGATACCCTTGGCGGCCAGTTTCGCGGCCTGGTCGACGGCGTCGTGATAGTAGGAATTGCCGCCGTCGATAACGATGTCGCCCGGCTCCATCAGGGGCGCGACCTGATCGATGATCCTGCCGGTGATGGCCGCCGGCAGCATCAGCCAGACACAACGCGGCTTGGCCAGCTTGCCGACGAATTCTTCCATTGAAGCCGCCCCTAGCGCCCCGTCGGTCACCAGAGCCGCGACGCTGGCGGGGTTGATGTCGTAGACGACGCATTCATGGCCGTCACGCATCAGGCGCCGAACCATGTTGGCGCCCATCCGGCCCAGTCCCATCATTCCGATCTGCATGGTTTCGTCCCTGTTTCCGAAGAGATTTGCGGGGTTTATCGAGGAAGGATCGCCTGGCTATCCTGGGCGCGCGATAGAACGGAGAAGCCGACATTCTCCCAATCGCCGGCCCCGGGCCAGAAAAAAGTGAAGATCGGCGTGCTTCCCTGCGGGTGGCCGGCCAAGCGACGTTTCGACACTCTTGGCGCTCGGCGTCCATCGTGCCGGAATTCCCGGGGCGCCCGGAGCAATGGTTGGCGTCGGCGTCACTGGCATTCTGCGTCGGTCTCCTGACTCGCCTCCCTAGACCAGGACGCGAAGCGTTTTCAATCACCGCACCGCAAGTTGATCGGCCCCGTCAACCGAGCCGTCGTTGACAGCGGTGCCAGCCTGCGTCCACTATTTCCCGGCACGGGAGGATCGTGAAAACCATGCCGGAGGTGTCCCTGGTCCTGATCGACCGGCTGCTGGCGATTTCGCGGGCGCTTGCCGGCCATATAGATCCCGGCACGGCGTTCCGCGCGACAGCCATCGAGATCGGCTCGCTCATTCCGCACGACCACATGGATCTGGCGGTGCTGTCGCATGACGGCCGCCGCCACGCCTGTTATGAGGCCGGTTTCCACACCAGCTGGAGCGAGCTTGCCCAGCATCCGCTGCCAACCGAAGTCAGCCCGATACGCTCGGTGCTGTGGGGCGAAGTACCCTATCTGCTCGCCGACGACGCACTGAGCGACGAGCGCTTCCATTTCGCCACCGCCATCGATGGGCCGATCTTCGCCGCCCAACTGCGCAGCCGCATCGTCGTACCGCTCAGGGCACGTGGCGGCATCATCGGCGCGCTCAACATCAGCCGGCACGAGGTTGATTGCTACACGCTTGCCGATGTCGGTGTCGCCCAGCAATGCGCGGATCTGATCGCGCCCTATATCTTCGCGCTGATCCAGACCGAGGAGGCACGCCGCGCCATGCTGGCCGAGAGCGAGGCAGGCAATCGCGTCGAGCTGCTGCGGGTCGGCGCCTCGCAGCTGACAGAAGGCATGGAGCGCGAACGCCGGCGCATGGCCATGGACCTGCACGACCAGACGCTCGCCGACCTCGCCCGCATCGCGCGCCAGCTTTCGGCGTTGCGTGGCCAGGGCGTGGCGCGGGCAGCGCAGCTTGCGGATCTCGAGCAGGAGGTTGCCGGTTGTCTCACGGAACTGCGCCACATCGTCGACGATATGCGGCCGAGCGTGCTCGAACTGTTCGGCCTGCGCGACGCGGTCGAGGCGCACCTCAACCGCAGTGTCGCCAGGGCCAAGCCGCCGATCGCCGTGCGCATCGCCGACACCAGCGACGGCGGCGCCGACAGCTTGCCCGAGCCTGTCCGCACCGCGCTCTACCGGATCGTGCAGGAAGCGATCAACAATGCCGTTCGCCACGCCGCGCCGCACCACATCGATGTCTTGCTGGCGTCGACGGCGAGTGTGCTGCGGGTGATCATCACCGACGACGGCCAGGGATGCGGCGTCGTCGACCCGGCGGCGCATGGCGGCATTGGTCACATGCACACACGGGCCGCCCTTATCGGGGCGCGGCTGCGCATCGGCCAAGCCGGTCGCAAGAGCGGCGGCACGCGTGTCGTCGTCGAGATCGACCGGGAGCCATTTCGGGAATTGCCCATTGCGGCGGCTGCAGCAGCGCCCGGCGAGTTCGCCGTGTCGGAGGCCATGTGATGCTTGTGATGATCGCCGAGAACGATGGACTGCACCGCACCTTCGCGCGGCGGACGGTGGAGCAATTATGGCCCGGCGATGTCGAGGTGATCGAGGCGAGCGATGGCGAGGACGCCATCAATCTGGCGGCCGAGCGAGAGCCGCCGCATGTCGTGCTCGACCTGCAGATGCCGAAGGCGACAGGGATCGAGGTTGCCAGGGCGATCTGGAACCGCCACGCCGGCACGCACATCCTGTTCTGGTCGAATTTCGCCGATGAGGCCTATGTGCGCGGCGTGGCGCGCATCGTGCCGCCCGGCTCGGTCTATGGCTATGTGCTCAAATCGGCGACGGAGGAAGGCATGCGCTCGGCCTTGCGCGGCGTTTTCCGCGAAGGCCACTGCATCATCGATCGCGAGATACGTGGCATCCAGCACCGCGTCCAAGACAAATTCGAGGGCATCACCGACGGCGAATATGAAAGCCTGATCGACATTGCGCTCGGCCTGACCGACCGTGCGATCGCGGCACGCCGGGGCCTGTCGATCCGCGGCGCGCAGAGCCGCATCAAGCATGTCTACGACAAGCTTGGCATCGTGCCGGCGGAGGACGGCGCCAGCGATGCTTCCGTGTTCAACTCACGGACGCGGGCGATCTATCTCGCCATGGCGCGCGGCCTGATCAACATCGATGCGCTGCGCCGCGAACAGGACCGGCTCGATGCCTGGCTGGCGGGGCAAGAGTAGGCTTCCCCTACACGCCTCACCTCACGGCTGGGCAGATTCCGATCCAATTCCTGAAACCAGTGGCGCGGCCAGGCGGAACATCGGAACGCTTGGCGCATTGCTAATGAACGGCGTTCCAATTTGCTGCCTGCGGACCCAAAGTGCGACCCTCGATCACAGATTCATGGCACTTGGTGCGTGAAAGCGTAGCCGGCTTCATCGACGATAATGCTCTTAGTCATGGTGCCGCGATGGCTTTTTATGCCGCCACCTCGCTGGCGCCGATCTTGCTGATTGTGGTCGCTGTTGCTGGTCTCGTCTTCGGTCATGATGCAGCACAATTGGCTTTGTCTGCCCAGATCTCCGGGCTGATGGGGCCGGAAAGTGCTGATCTCCTCCAGACCGCGCTGGAAAGCGTATCCAGCAAGCTGTACGGGACCTGGGCCGCGATCATTGGGCTCGTCACCTTGTTGGTGGCCGCCTCTGGCGTCTTCGGCGAAATGCAGCAGTCGTTGAACACGATTTGGAAGGTCGAACCGCAGGGCAACTCCTTGTCTCGTCTGGTGCGGGCACGAGCCGCCAGTCTGGGATTGGTGGCCGCGCTCGGTTTCCTGCTGCTGGTCTCTCTGATTGCAAGCGCTGCGATTTCGGCACTGGGCGATTTTATCAACGCCCATCTGCCGTTCGGAACGATCATACTCAGCGTGATCAACGGCGTCGTTTCGTTTGTCCTGATCTCCCTGATGTTCGCCGCCATCTACAAAGTTTTGCCCGACCGAAGCCTGGAATGGCGCGATGTCGGGATCGGTGCTGTCGTGACGGCTGCCCTGTTCACGTTGGGAAAATCGCTTATCGGCTGGTATATCGGCACCAGCGCGATTGCGTCCTCGTATGGCGCCGCCGGTGGACTGCTCGTCATATTGCTCTGGGTCTACTACTCGTCGGAAATTTTCCTTCTCGGTGCCGAGTTCACGCGCGCCTATTCAATTCGACACGGCAGCAGGCCCGATCTGGAGACCTTGGTTCGCAGTCCTATGCCTGCGCGGCACGGTTCATTTCGCGCAGGGCAAAAGTCCAACTCTGCCGGCGTGATAGCGCTCGTAGCGGTAGCGTGCGCGAGTGCGACATTGACCATGCTTTTGCTGAGTGTTCGCCGACCCTAGTCCGACGCCGCGATGCGACAGGGTGTTCGCCAATATTATAGATTATCGCCGCTCCTACGGCCGACTGTGCAAACGCACAGTCGGCCGTGCGCTTTGACCCGTATCGCCATGCCGGCGCGGCAACTACGCTCGACCCATAAAAAGACCATATCGGGAGAGCGCTCATGTCATTCGTTACCATGCGAGTTCGCGCAACTGTCGGCGCCGCCGGGAGCCAGTGATGTCGGTTTCGGCGCGCGCCCGCCATTCCGGCTTCGACGATGTCGTTGGCGATGCAGCGATCGAAACGCTGGCGAGCGGCTTCGGCTTCCTCGAAGGGCCGGTCTGGCATCCCTACGAGAAGTGGCTGGTCTTCTCGGATATTCCCGAAAGCCGGATGTATCGCCGCGGTAGGGCGGGCGAGATCGAGCTGTTCCGCGAGCCGAGCTATAAGGCCAATGGCAACACGCTGGACCGCCAGGGGCGACTGATCACCTGTGAGCACGCGACGAGCCGCGTGACCCGGGCCGAGGCCAACGGCAGCGTGACCGTGCTCGCGACACATCATCAGGGCAAGCAGCTCAATAGCCCGAACGACATCGTTGTTGCCACCGGCGGATCGATCTACTTCACCGATCCTGGCTACGGCAGGGTGGAATTCTATGGCGTTGCCCGTCCTCAGGAGCTGCAGTTCCAGGGTGTCTACCGCATCGATGGCGACGGCGCACGACTGACCTTGCTGGCCGACGATTTCGTGCAGCCGAACGGACTTTGCTTTTCGCTGGACGAGTCGCGGCTGTTCATCAACGACACCGACCGCGGACACATCAGGGTGTTCGGCGTCGAACCGAATGGCGATCTCAACGGCGGCGCGGTCTGGGCGGTGACCGAAGGCGAAGGCCTGGGAGCGCCCGACGGCATGAAGATCGACAGCCGCGGCAATCTTTACTGCACCGGCCCGGGTGGTATCCATGTTTTCGACGCGTCGGGCGCCATTCTGGGCGTTATCCGGACGCCCGAAGATTGCGCGAATTTTACCTTCGGCGACGACGACCTGCAAAGCCTCTACATTACCGCGTCGACGTCATTGTACCGGCTCCGGGTGCGCGTGCCGGGATTGAGACTGTTTTGAGTCCGCGACAATCCGTGCTCAAATCAGAGTTGGGAGTGAGGCCGGGCCAAAGCCGGCGGGAATTGCATCAGTCAACACATCTGGGAGGAGTATGACATGAAGAAACTGTTCGTTCTGGGCGCCCTGGCGGCAATGCTTGCCTCGGGCACGGCGCTGGCCGACACCAGTGGCAAGAAGATCGCCTTTTCCAATAACTATGCCGGCAATTCCTGGCGGCAGGCCATGCTCGACAGCTATGGCATCGTCACCAAGAAGGCGGTCGCCGACAAGATCGTCGGCGCGGCCGACATCTTCACCACCGCCGACAAGGAAGTGCCGACGCAGGCGGCGCAGGTGCAGAACCTTATCCTGCAGGGTTATGACGCGATCGTCATCAACGCCGCCTCGCCAGATGCGCTCAATGGCGCCATCAAGCAGGCTTGCGATGCCGGCATCGTCGTTGTCTCCTTCGACGGCACCGTGACCGAGCCCTGCGCCTACCGCGTCGTCGTCGACTTCAAGGACATGGGCAAGCAGGAAGTCGAGCAGATGGCCAAGTTCCAGCCCAAGGGCGGCAACCTGCTGGAAATCCGTGGCCTTGCCGGCACCTCGATCGACGATGCCATCCATGCCGGCATCCTTGAAGGCGTTGCCGCCCATCCGGAGTTCAAGATCGTCGGTTCGGTGACCGGCGACTGGGACCAGACGACGGCTCAGAAGGCGGTGGCGACCATCTTGCCTTCGCTGCCGGATGTCGTCGGCATCGTCGACCAGGGCGGTGACGGCTATGGCGCGGCACAGGCCTTCGCCGCCGCCGGCAAGCCGCGCCCGACCATCATCATGGGCAACCGCCAGGACGAATTGCAATGGTGGAAGGAACAGAAGGACAAGGATGGCTACAAGACCTGGTCGGCATCGATCGCGCCCGGCGTCTCGTCGCTCGCCTTCTGGGTGGCGCAGCAGGTGCTCGATGGCCGCACGGACATTCCGCACGATCTGCTGGTGCCGTATCTGGCGTTCACCCAAGACGATTTCGAGGCCGAGCTGCCGAAGATCCCCAAGGGTGGCGTTGCCAGCCACGAATACACGCAGGAAGATGCGATCGCGGCCATCAAGGCCAACATCAAGTGAGCATCACGGCAGCGTTGCCGTCCGTATCGCCGAGCGGATATCGTTGAGCATGCCTGAAGGGAACGCTGACATCATCAGACTGAACGGCGCCGAAAAACATTTCGGCGCCGTTCGCGCACTGGGCGGCGTCGATTTTCATGTCGGGCCCGGTGAATGCGTGGGTCTCGTCGGCCACAATGGCGCCGGCAAGTCGACACTGATGCACATGGTGGCGGGCACGTTGACGCCCGATAGCGGGCAGATCGGCGTGCATGGCGGCATCGAGGCGAACTACTCGGTGTCGCGGGCGCAGCAGCTCGGCATACGCTGCGTGTTCCAGGAACTGTCGCTGTGCCCCAATCTCAGCGTCGCCGAGAACACGCGCATCAACCATGCTTCGCTGCGCGGCTTCGGCTGGCGACGCAAGGCGGCCGATCTGATCGCCGCCAAGCTTGACGAGATATTTCCGGGCCACAGCATCTCGCCCTCGGACATCGTCGGCGACCTGTCGATCGGTCGGCGCCAGATGGTGGAGGTGGCGCGCGCATTCACGGTGATCCAGGATCGGCTCGACCTCGTCATCCTCGACGAGCCGACATCGTCGCTCGACTCCCATACGGCTGGCCAGTTGCTGGCTTTCGTGCGCCGCTTCGTTGCCGGCGGCAAAAGCTGCATCCTGATTTCGCACGTACTGGGCGAGGTGCTGCGCAATGCCGACCGCATCGTGGTGATGCGCGACGGCAAAGTGGTTGTCGCTGATGCTGCCAGCGCCTTTGACCGCGACCGGCTGGTGACGGCGATGGGCGGAACGGAAGCGCGCCAGAGGATCGCCGCTGAAATCGCTGCCGCCAAGCCCGGAGCCAGTCCGCTGCGGGTCCGTGCGCGTCCCGCCGCACAGAAGGACGGCACAGACCTTGTCGCCTGCGCCGGCGAGATCATCGGCCTTGCCGGGCTGGCGGGACATGGCCAGACCGATCTGCTGCTGGCGATCTTCGCTGCGGCGTCGCACGCCCGGGCCGGCATAGAGGTGACCGCGCCGGTGGCGCTGGTGGCCGGCGACCGCCAGGCGGACGGCATCTTTCCGCAATGGTCGATCGCGCAAAATATCGGCATCCGCTCACTGGCGCGCCTGCGCAACCGGCTGTTGATATCGCCGCAGCGCGAGGCCGAACTCGCCCAGTTCTGGCAGAAGAAGATCGGCATCCGCACACCGGATATGAACAACAACATCTTCTCGCTTTCGGGCGGCAACCAGCAGAAAGCGCTGTTTGCCCGCGCCCTAGGGTCCGATGCTGAGATCGTGCTGATGGACGATCCGATGCGCGGCGTCGATATCGGCACCAAGCTGGAGGTCTACGACCTCGTGCGCGAGGAAGCAGGCCGCGGCCGCACCTTCCTCTGGTACACCACGGAAACCGAAGAGCTCGACAATTGCGACCACGTCTATGTTTTCAAGAACAGCCGCATCGTCGCCAATCTGCGCCGCGACGAGTTGACCGAAGAGAAGATCATCCAATCCTCGTTTGGCGATGCGGCCTGAGATGACGGCCGCCAGTCTCGAAACCGCTGCCAGGACTTCCGCCGAGCGTGGTGCGTTGGCCCGCGCCCGCCTGTTGCGCGGGCTGCTGCCGGCGCTGTCGCTGGCGTTGGTGCTGCTTGCCATCGCCTGGCTCAACCCGCGCGCCATCAGCTATTTCGGCTTCAGCTTGATGCTCAATTTGGCGATCCCAATCGCGCTGGCGACGATCGCGCAGATGTTCGTCATATCAGGCAATGAGCTCGACCTGTCGATCGGCACCTTCGTCGGCTTTGTCGGCTGTGTCACCGCGACATGGCTGAAGGAAGCGCCGCTCATCGGCGTCGTCATCCTGCTCGGATCGATCGGCGTCTACGCGCTGCTCGGCGCGCTGATCCATCTGCGCAATCTGCCGTCGATCGTGGTGACGCTCGGTATGAGCTTCGTCTGGCAGGGCCTGGCGATTCTCATTCTGCCCAAACCCGGCGGCAAGGCGCCGGACTGGCTGCTTGGGCTGATGGCGTTCAAGCCGCCTTTGGTGCCGTTCCCGATCATTGCCGCGCTGCTGATCGGTTTCATCGTCCATTTCGGCCTGATGCGCACCTCCTATGGCGTCATCCTGCGCGGCTCTGGCGGCAATCCGGCGGCGCTCGGGCGTGCTGGCTGGTCGCTGCTCAAGACCAAGATCGTGCTGTTTGCGTTAGCCGGCCTGTTCGGCGTGCTGTCGGGCATGGCACTGATCGGCATCACCACCTCGGCCGACGCCAATATCGGCAATGGCTACACGCTGCTGGCGATCGCCGGCGTCATCCTGGGCGGCGGCGAGTTCGTCGGTGGGCGGGTGTCGCCGATCGGCGCGGTGATCGGCGCGCTGACGCTGGCGCTGGCGGCCTCGCCGCTGCTCACCTTCATGCACATTCCACCCGACTGGCAGGTGGCCGCCAACGGCGCCATCCTGATCATCGTGCTGGCGGCGCGGGTGCTGATCAGCCGCAGGGAGAGGTAAGCGATGGCATCGGTGAAATCGCTGCTCAACAAATCATGGATCTGGTCGTTTCTCGGCGCCTTGCTGGTGTGGCTGGCGACGATCGCCTTTACCGGCGGCTACGGCGCCGGCGGCATGGTGACCGCCGCGCTGTCGCTGGCGGTGTTCACGGTCATCGTCGGTGTCGGCCAGATGTTCGTCATCACGCTTGGCCCGGGCAATGTCGACCTGTCGCTGCCGGCCAATATCGGCCTTGCCAGTGCCGTCGCCATGAAGGTGATGGACGGCAACGATTCGATGATCGCGGTCGGGCTGCTGGCGGCGCTTGCCTGCGGGGCGGCGATCGGCGGCGCCAACTATCTGCTGATCTGGGCACTGCGCATTCCGCCGATCATCGCAACGCTGTCGGCCAGCTTCATTATCCAGTCGATCGACATCAGCTACGGGCGCGGGCTGCAGATCAAGCCGCCGCCAGGCTTCGCCGATTTCGCGAACTGGCAGGTGCTGGGCATTCCGGTGCTGGCGATCCTCACCGTGCTGTTCACTGTCGGAGCTGCCATCGCGCTGCAGCGTATGGTCTATGGCCGCTCGGTGCTGGCCATCGGCCAGAACATCCGCGCCGCCTGGCTCGCCGGCGTCAATGTCGGCCGCATCCGCTTCCTCACCTACATGCTGTCGGGCGCGCTGGGCGGCATAGATGGTGCGCTGCTCGCCGGCTATTTCCGAGGCGCCAATGTCGACATCGGCAACGAATACCTGCTGGCCTCGATCGCCGTCGTCGTCATCGGCGGCACGTCGGTGGCCGGCGGTAAGGCCAATGTCCCCGGCGTCTGGGGCGCGGCGCTGTTCCTGGTGCTTTTGCTGACCATGCTCAACACGTTCGGCGTCAGCGCCGGCGTGCGATTGCTGCTGACGGGGTTGATCATTGTCGGGGTGATTACGGCCGCTGGCGGGCAGAAGGCGCTGCGGTGAACTGACCATGTAACTGCGCGGCTTGTAATGGAGAATGTCGATGCTGGCAGGACAGCACCCCCCTCTGTCCTGCCGGACATCTCCCCCGCAAGGAGGGAGATCGGCCATTATCGCGGCTTTCGCCAATATCCAACGTTGCTAAGTGAGCGAGACGCAGAAGCTGTTAATCTCCCCCCTTGCGGTCCCCTTGCGGGGAGATACCCGGAAGGGCAGAGGGGGGTGTGAAGGATCCGCTGCTTCGGAGATGATGACGGCCAGGCACCTCGAACGGCTAATCATTGTGCCAGGCCGGCATCCGGTTCCCATCCGCGTCGTGGCGCTGTAAATCACGACCATTACTGGGAGGTTTTGCGTGTCCGATTTCCTCAGGATCAACCTGGATGGCGATGTCGCTGTCATCACCATCGACAATCCGCCAGTCAACGCGCTGAGCTTTCATGTCCGCGAGCCGCTGATGCAGGCGCTGGTCGGCTTGCGGGATGATGCTTCGGTTGCCGCCATCGTCATTGCTTGCGCCGGCCGGACCTTTGTTGCCGGGGCCGACATCACCGAATTCGGCAAACCGATGCAGCAGCCCGATCTGCGCGCCATCGTGGAAACGCTGGAAACCATCGCCAAGCCGACCGTCGCCGCCATTCATGGCACTGCGCTCGGCGGCGGACTGGAATTGGCGCTCGGCTGCCATTTCCGCGTTGCCGACGCCGGCGCAAAGCTCGGCCTGCCCGAGGTCAAGCTCGGCCTGTTGCCGGGCGGCGGCGGCACGGTGCGGCTGCCGCGCCTGGTAGGCGCGATGAAGGCGTTGAAGATGATCGTTTCCGGTGCGCCGATCGGCGCGGCCGAGGCGCATGGAGCGGGCCTGGTCGATGCCGTCTTCGAAGGCGATCTGACCACGCATGCGGTGAACTTCGCCAGGGAAATAGCCCGCAAGGGTGGTCCCTTCACCCCGGTGCGCGATCGCGATGACGGGCTCAAAGAGACCGACCTCGCGGCTCTCGACGCCGAGGCTGCGGACCTCGCCAGGAAGGCGCGCGGCCTCGAGGCGCCGGTCGCCTGTGCGCTGTCGGTGCGCAACGCCGTCACGCTGCCCTTCGACGCGGCGCTGGCTGCGGAGCGTGCGCTGTTCGTGAAACTGGTGGGCAGCGATCAGTCGCGGGCGCAGCGCCATCTGTTCTTCGCCGAACGCGAGGCGGCAAGAATTTCGGCGAAGGACAAGCGCAGGATCGCCCGCGTCGGCGTCATCGGCGCCGGCACGATGGGCGGCGGCATCGCCATGGCTTTCGTCAACGGCGGCTACCCCGTTACCCTCCTGGAAACCAGCCGGGAAGCTCTGCAGCGTGGGCTGGCAACCATCGATAAGAATTATTCGGTGTCCGTCACGCGCGGTTCGCTAAGCGAAGATGCCAAGCGCCAGCGGCTCGCCCAGTTCAAGGGCTCCACCGATTATGCCGATCTCGCCGATTGCGACCTGATCGTCGAGGCGGTGTTCGAGGACATGGCGGTCAAGAAGGAGGTCTTCGGCAAGCTCGAAGCGGTGGCGAAGCCCGGTGCGATCCTCGCCACCAACACCTCCTATCTCGACATCAACGAAATCGCCACCTCGACCTCGCGCCCGCAGGATGTGGTCGGCCTGCACTTCTTCTCGCCGGCCAATGTCATGAAGCTGCTGGAGATCGTGCGGGCGCAGAGGACCGCGCCCGATGCATTGGCGACCGTCGTCGACCTGGCGCGGCGGATCGGCAAGGTGGCCGTGGTCGTCGGCGTCTGCCATGGCTTCGTCGGCAACCGCATGCTGGCGGCACGTGGTTCGGAATCCGAAGCGCTTCTTTTGGAAGGCGCGACCCCGCGCCAGATCGATCAGGTGTTCACCGATTTCGGCTGGCCGATGGGACCGTTCCAGATGGGCGATCTGGCCGGGCTCGACATCGGCTGGCGCAACCGCAAGGCGCGCGGCCTGACAGCCGTCATCGCCGATACGCTATGCGAGCAAGGACGGTTCGGCCAGAAGACCGGCAAGGGGTTCTATCTCTACGACAACGGTTCGCGCACACCGGTTCCAGACCCGAAAGTCGAGGCGCTGATCCGCGCCAAGGCGGACGAAAAGGGCATCGCGCCGCGCGCGATCAGTGCGGAAGAAATCACAGAGCGCACGCTCTATCCCCTAATCAATGAGGGCGCGAAGATCCTGGAGGAAGGGATCGCGGCCCGCGCGTCCGACATCGATGTCGTCTGGGTCAACGGCTATGGATTTCCGGTCGGCAAGGGTGGCCCGATGTTCTGGGCCGATCTCGAAGGTGCGGCCAGGATCGTCGAGCGGCTCGAGTACTGGCATCAGCGGACTGGCAAGGACGTGTTCCGCGTGGCCCCGTTGCTCAGGCGAATGGCCGAGACCGGTTCCTGGGAAGCCGAGGGATAGCGGACTTAGCGGATACGCGCGTCGATGATCTCGACGAAGCGTGCGAACAGGCCGGCCTGCGATTTGCGGTGAGAGCATCGGCCGAGACCATGATTTGGGCGCCAGCCTCTTTGTTTCAGCGCCTTTGCGATAGACTGCCCCACGACTTTTCCGTGCTGCCGGTCGGTAGCCAAGACTATGGTCCGATCGGCATGGGACTTCAGTGCCACGGCGGCCCATGGTCGAACATTCCTTTGAAATATCAGATGGTTACGCATGCCGGCGATTCCAGATCGCGTATTGAGACGGCATTTGTCTAAAGTTTACTCTGTACAATTAGGAATTCCTCATACGACGGTCGCTAGCGGTTGGGCGAAGAGTGGCGATTCCCCGAGGAGATATCATGACAAACCGAAAAACTCTGTTCGCGGCGCTTGCCGCGTTGGCGCTCCTGGCGTCTCCGGCGATAGACGGACCCGGCGGCAACGGGCACGGTAACGGCGGCGGCAATGGGGGTGGAAATGGCCACGGTGGCGGCAATGGCAACGGCCATGGCAACAGCGGCGCTTCGCACGGCAAGTCGTCCGCTCCTGGACAGGTGGCCAAGGCCGAAGCGGACGACACCACGCTCGACACGACCACAAAGGTCTCGTCCGTGCCCAAGGAGAAGAACATCCATGCCAAGCTTGGCCGGCTGAATTCGCTGCAGCGTAACATCAATGCTTACATGAACTCCAAGAGCAAGAAGTTCGCTGCCATCCAGGCTTTCGTGACGCAGTCCGCGAAAGCCAAGGTCGCCCAGGCCGCGGCTGAAGCGGCCCAAGCCAAGTTGGATGCGCTGAATGCGCAGTTGACTGCGCTGACGTCGCTGAAGCCCGAGCAGATTGCCGCGCTGTCGACCGAAGACCAGGCGGCCTTGCCTGGGAAGATAACGGATCTGCAAGCCGAAATCACTGCCCAGGAGGCAGAGGTCACCGCCGCCAATGACGAGGCGACGGCGGCAGCGGTCGGCACCGACGATGTATCGCTCGACGCGGCGCTGACGGACATGGCCAACAAGCCGGTCGACGACGAGGTCACGGCCTGGGCCCAGGGCGTCCTTGCCGATAAGATCGACCAGACGGCGGCCGCGATTGAAGCGGAAACGACGCCGTAGCGAATCGTCGCCGAAACGGCGGTAGCCAGTTAATAAAGATGCCGCCGGGCCTCGCCCGGCGGCATTGCTGTTTCCCGGCCATGATTGGGCTGGTTTCCCGGTCCGGCCGTCTTCAACCAGTCTGCGAAGGTGATCATTGCCCGCGAGTTCTGGCGTCTGCGCCGCACCCAGAGCGAGCAGCGGCCGACATCAACCGTGACATCGTCGATGTCTTCCGGTTGCAGCAATCGCTGCGCGAACACGTGAATATACTCGACCATCTTGAAAGCCGGCAGTATGAGTTGGCTGCCGATCTGCTTCGCATTCGTCTGCGGCTCTCCGCTCCCGCGCTGTTCGGCATGATCCGCCGGCCGGATGACGAGGATTAATTGACGCGTAAAGCCAGCCCGACCATTGCGCTGTTTCCCGAAGCGAGTTTCGGACCTGCATTGAATTGCGTCGGCTTCGCGCAGGCACTGCGTGTAAGAGGCGCCCGGTCCGGGGACGGGCACGACAAGGCCCGCCGGGCGGGCGAGACCGGTGTCGGCGAACATATTGGCCGTGATGCCTGGACCGAAGGAGTACTGAGAGAGCGATTCTCGGCCTGCTGGCCGACGACGCCATGCGTGCCTGCCTCAGAGACAACGCAGCCCAAATGACGCTGCGACCTGGAGCGGATTTAGCCGCGCAAGCCATACTCTCTCGGATACGGACATGAACGAAATGCCTGACCAAATCACGAATATCTCGCTCTCCAGCCGCAACGATCCCAAAGCCTGGTTGGCCCAGCACGGCATCAACGAGGTCGAGTGCCTGGTGCCCGACATGAATGGCGTCCTGCGCGGCAAGGCCCTACCGACGGCCAAGTTCCTCCAGGCGCTGGAAGACCGCGCGCTCTATCTGCCGAGCAGCGCCTTCCTGGTCAGCATCGATGGCCGCTATTCCGGCTCGATCGACGAAGGTTTTGCCTATTCCGACCCAGACATGCGCATGGTGCCGGACCTTTCGACGCTCTGCCTGGCGCCCGGCGCCGGTGCTGGCAAGGCCTATGTCTTTGCCGATGCCTTCCACATGGACGGCAGGCCATGGATGGCGTCGCCACGCCATGTGCTGCGGGCCGTGCTCGATCTTTACCACCAGCGCGGCTGGCGAGCAGTGGTGGCGCCGGAGCTCGAATTCTATCTGACCGCGCCCAATCCCGATCCCGACCAGCCGCTGATCGCACCGGTCGGCAGCAATGGCCGAGCTGAAACCGTACAGCATCCCTATGACATGGCGGCGCTCGAGGAATTCGAGCCGGTGATCCGCCGCATCTATGATTATGCGGCGGCCGCCGGGCTGCCGCTCGGCACGCTGATCCACGAGTCAGGCACGGCACAGTTGGAAATCAATTTCCTGCATGGCGATGCGCTGCCGCTGGCCGACAAGGTGTTGTTGTTCAAGCGGCTGACGCGCCAAGCCGCGCAGCAAAACGGCATGCATGCCACCTTCATGGCCAAGCCGATCGCGGCGCAGGCGGGCAGCTCGATGCATCTGCACATGTCCATCATCGACGAGGCCGGCAAGACGCTGTTTGCCAACACTGATGATGCCGATACCGAGATGTTCGGCCATTTCATCGGCGGGCTGCAGAAATATGTCCCCGAAATCATGCTGCTGTTCGCGCCGAACGTGAACTCGTTCCGCCGCATAAGGCCGAACCACAGCGCGCCGGCCAACATCGAATGGTCGCATGACAATCGCTCCTGCGGCCTACGCGTGCCGGCTGGCGGCCGTGCCGCTCGGCGGGTGGAGAACCGGCTTCCGGGAGCTGATTCCAATCCCTACCTGGCAATCGCCGGCTCGCTGCTTGCCGGCTATCTCGGCGTCGAGCAAAAGATCGCACGGTCGGCCGAGGCGTCGGGCAACGCCTACAAGATCAAAAGCACGCTGCCGAAGACCATGGAGGAGGCGCTTGACCGTTTCGCTGCTTGCGACCCGGTGCGGGAACTGCTCGGCGAGGATTTCTTCCAGACCTATCTGCGCGTCAAGAGCGTCGAACTCGACCTGTTCCAGGCCGTGGTGACGAGCTGGGAACGCGACCACCTGCTGCTCAAGGTGTGATGATGGGCTTCAATTCCGAGGGCTTCAATTCCGGTTTGGATATCGGCAAATCCTACTATGCCGCGACGGCTAATCCGTCGCCGGATCATCCTGCCCTGCAGGGCGATGTCGACGCTGACCTTGTCGTGGTCGGCGGCGGCTGCACCGGCCTGTCCGCCGCCCTTTATGCCGCCGAGCGCGGCTTGAAGGTGGTGCTGCTCGAAGGCGGTAAGATCGGCTGGGGCGCGTCGGGGCGCAATGGCGGCCAGATGATCCCCGGCCTGCGCAAGGGCGCCAAGGGTCTGGTCAAGCTCTATGGGCCCGAGCGGGCAAAGCTGCTGTTCGATCTCGCCTTCGAGGCGCGCGGCCTGGTGCTCGATATCATCGAACGCCACGCCATCGATTGCGATCTCAGGCTGACCGGCCATCTGGTTGGCGCGGTCAACGGCTCCGATCTCAGAGACCTTGAGGAAGAGGCCGGGTGCCTGGCCACGGTGATGAAGTTCCCGCACGCCGAAATCCTGTCGGCGGCGGAGGCACGTAGCAAGGTCGATACGCCCTATCACGGCGCGATGTACGAGCCGCTTGGCGGCCACATGCACCCGCTGAACTACACGCTCGGCCTTGCCCGCGCCGCAGTCGCTGTCGGCGTCACCATTCACGAGAATTCGGTTGCCGTGCGGCTGGAGCGCGAGCCTTCGATCCGGGTCTCGACATCAAAGGGATCGGTCCGGGCAAAACATGTCGTGCTGGCGGGCGATGCGCTGCTCAACGGACTGGAGCCGCGCGTCAACAGTCGCATCATGCCGGTGGGCAACTACATCGTCGCCACCGAGCCGCTGGAGGGCAAACGCAATGTCATCCCGGCCAATGTCGCGGTGTCCGACACGCGTTTCGTTGTCAATTACTACCGGATGTCGGCGGATGGACGCCTGCTGTTCGGCGGCGGCGAGCGCTACACGCCGTCGCCGCCGGCAGACATTGTCGGCTTCGTGCGCCCGCATATGGAAGCCACTTTCCCGCAGCTGAAGGGTTGCCGCATCGATCACGCCTGGGGCGGGCTGGTGTCGGTGACGACATCGCGGCTGCCGCATGTCGGGCACTATGGCGAGGTCTATTTCGCGCATGGCTATTCCGGCAAGGGCGTCATCCTGTCGACGCTGTCGGGCAAGCTGCTGGCCGAAGCGATGACCGGCGATGCCTCGCGGCTCGACCTGTTCTCGACGCTGACCCCAATGCCATTCCCCGGCGGCACGGCGCTGCGCGGTCCGCTCTATGTGCTGGGGATGCTGTGGTACGCAATGCGTGATCGGATTAAGCATTGAGGACTTCGTCGGTGTCATCGTCGCTCGAGGATGACGAACCTGATGTAGTAGATGCTAACTGCACATACGAAACACGTGTTCGCAATACGACCTTTTTGAATCCGGAGCCGATGCGATGGTCAAGTTCCTGCCGCTCAAACAGGCCGTTGCGGAGAATTTGAACCATGGCGACACCGCTGCCTTCGAGGGTTTCACCCATCTGATCCCGACGGCGGCGGCGCATGAGGCGATCCGCCAGGGGTTTCGCGACCTGACATTGATCCGCATGACGCCGGACCTGATCTACGACCAGATGATCGGCATGGGCATGGCGAAGAAAATCGTCTTCTCCTATCTCGGCAATCCCGGCGTTGGCCTGCTGCGGCGCGCCCGCGATGCCATCGAGAACGGTTATCCGCGCGCGCTCGAGGTCGAGGAGCACAGCCATGCCGGCATGGCCAACGCCTATGAGGCGGGTGCTGCCGGCCTGCCTTGCGCGATGTTTCGCGGCTATCGCGGCGCCGGGCTGGCGGCGGTCAATCCGAACATCAAGTCAGTGACCTGTCCGTTCACCGGCGAGGTGCTGGCGGCCGTTCCTTCGATCCGGCCAGACGTCACCTTCATCCATGCGCAGAAGGCCGACAGGAAGGGCAATGTACTGGTCGAGGGCATCATCGGCATCCAGAAGGAAGCTGTGCTGGCGGCCAAACGTGCCGTGGTGACGGTCGAGGAAGTGGTCGACAATTTCGACGATCTGCACCCCAACCTGACCATGCTGCCGCGCTGGACGATCGCGGCGATATCCGTAGTGCCCGGCGGCTCGCACCCGTCCTACGCGCATGGCTACTATGCTCGCGACAATGCGGCCTATCTCGAATGGGACGAGATCGCCGCCGATCGGGAAAAATTCCAGGCGTGGATGCAGGCCAACGTCATCGAGAAGAGCGCCGACGATTTCGCCGAGCGGGTCGAACATCTGAGGAAAGCGGCATGAGCGAGCTGTCGTTCACCCCCAACGAGATGATGACCATCGCCGCCAGCCGGGCATTGCGGAATGACGATGTCTGCTTTGTCGGCATCGGCGCGCCGTCCGCTGCCTGCAATGTAGCGCGGCTGACACACGCGCCTGACATCACCTTGATCTACGAGAGCGGCACGATCGGTACAGCGCCCGACCTGCTGCCGCTGTCGATCGGCGACGGCGAATTGTGCGAGACCGCGGTCACCACCGTCGCGGTGCCGGAGATGTTCCGCTACTGGCTGCAGGGCGGCCGTATCTCGATCGGCTTCCTCGGTGCGGCGCAGCTCGACAAGTTCGGCAACATCAACACCACGGTCATCGGCGACTATTTTCGCCCCAAGACCCGGCTGCCCGGCGGTGGTGGCGCGCCGGAGATCGCGACCTCGTCGAAGGAAATCTACATCACCATGGCGCAGACCAAGCGCGGCATGGTCGAGAAGATCGACTTCTTCACCTCCTTTGGCCATGGCGACGGCGGCGATCATCGCCAACGCCTTGGCATCGACACCGCTGGCCCGACCTTGCTGATCACCGATCTCGCCATCTGGAAACCGGATCCCGTGAGCAAGGAATTCACGGTCGTGTCGCTGCATCCCGGCGTCACACGCGAACAGGTGCGGGAGACCTGTGGCTGGGTGGTTAAGTTCGCTGAGGCGCTTGACGAAACACCGGCGCCAAGCGAACTCGAACTCACGACATTGCGCGACCTGCAGGCCCGCACCAGGGCCGCGCATGAGGGAGCCGGAAAAGCAAAGGCTGCGTGACATGGCCGAGGCCTATATCTGCGATTACATCCGCACGCCGATCGGCCGCTTCGGTGGTTCGCTGTCGTCGGTGCGCACCGACGACCTTGGCGCGATACCACTAAGGGCGCTGATCGAGCGCAATCCCGGCATCGACTGGCAGGCGGTCGACGATGTCGTCTATGGCTGTGCCAACCAGGCCGGCGAGGACAACCGCAACGTGGCGCGCATGGCGCTGTTGCTGGCCGGACTGCCGAAGGAGATTCCGGGTTCGACCGTCAACCGCCTGTGCGGTTCGGGCATGGACGCCCTGACCAGTGCCGCGCGTGCCATCAAGGCCGGCGAGGCGAAACTGATGATCGCGGGCGGCGTCGAATCGATGAGCCGCGCGCCCTTCGTCATGCCCAAGGCCGACACGGCGTTTTCGCGCAATGCCGAGATTTACGACACCACCATCGGCTGGCGCTTCGTCAATCCGCTGATGAAGAGCCAGTATGGCGTCGATTCGATGCCGGAGACTGGCGAGAACGTCGCGGAAGAGTTCGCCATCTCCCGCGCGGACCAGGATGCCTTTGCTGCGCGCAGCCAGGACAAGGCGGTCGCCGCACGGGCCAATGGCCGGCTGGCCAAGGAAATCACCCCAGTGACGATCCCGCAGCGCAAGGGCGATGCGGTTGTCGTCACCAAGGACGAGCATCCTCGTGCCGGAACCACGATTGAGGCGCTGGCCAAGCTGCCGACGCCGTTTCGGCAGGGCGGTACGGTGACGGCCGGCAATGCCTCCGGCGTCAATGACGGCGCGGCGGCGCTCATCGTTGCCTCGGAGGCTGCCATCAAGAAATATGGCCTGGCGCCAATCGCCCGCATTCTCGGCGGTGCCGCCGCAGGCGTGGCGCCGCGCATCATGGGGATCGGCCCGGCGCCTGCGACGCAAAAACTCTGCGCACGGCTCGGGCTGACGCCAAGACAGTTCGACGTCATCGAGCTCAACGAGGCTTTTGCCTCGCAAGGCATCGCCGTGCTGCGCCAACTCGGCATCGCCGAGGATGCCGGGCACGTCAATCCGAATGGCGGCGCTATCGCGCTCGGCCATCCCTTGGGCATGTCGGGCGCACGCATATCCGGCACGGCGGCGCTGGAACTTCGCGAGCGCGGCGGCCGTTTTGCGCTGGCAACCATGTGTATCGGTGTCGGCCAGGGCATCGCGATCGCGCTCGAACGGGTTTGATCACAGGCCTTGCCAAATTTGACCGCGTGGACAAAAGTTCAGCGTCGTTCCATAGTTCCCCGTCTGAATATTTTCACGAACAGCCGGCTCGACACGGCTGTCGAACAGAGGGGAATGCAATGGAAAACCAGAAGAACAGAGTCCAGATAAAGCGCGACGGGCTTTCGCGACGCGATGTGCTGGAGTTGGGCGCGCTTGGCCTGGCCGCGGCGATGCTGCCAGGCGCTGCCTTCGGCAAGGACAAGAAGCTGAAGGTCGCGGCGATCTTCGCCACGCCGATCGAGGAGCCGTGGGACAACCAGATCCATGTCGCCTTGCAGAAGGCGGAGAAGGAACTCGGCATCGAATACAAATGGTCCGAGAAGGTGCAGACGGCCGATTTCAGCCGCGTCATGCGCGAATATGCACAAGGCGGCTATCAATTGGTGCTGGGCGATGCCTTCGCCGCCGAGCGCGAGTCGCGCCGCACCGCCAAGCAGTTCCCGAAGACCGCTTTCCTGTTCGGCTCGGGTGCCGGGCCTGCGGAACCCAATTTCGGCGTTTTCGACAATTGGATCCACGAGCCGGCCTATCTCGCCGGCATGATCGCCGGCAAGATGTCGAAGTCGGGCACGATCGGCGCGGTCGCGGCGATGGGCATTCCGGAGGTGAACCGGCTGGTCAACGCCTTCTTCGCCGGCGCCAAGGAGGTCAATCCCAACATCAAGAAGAAGGTCGCCTTCATCGGCTCCTTCTTCGACCCGCCAAAGGCCAAGGAAGCGGCGGTCGCGCAGATCGACGCCGGTGCCGACGTCATCTACGCCGAGCGCTTCGGCGTCATCGAAGCGGCTGTGGACAAGAAGATCCTCGCCATCTCCAATATGTCCGACCAGTCGAGCCTCGGCCCTGACACCGTGATCACCGGTCCCGTTTGGGACATGTATCCGACGGTCGAGCAGGCGATCAAACTGGTCAAGGCCGGCGTCTTCACCGCGCAGGATTATGGCGATTTCTCGCGCATGGCCAAGGGCGGCTCGTTCCTGGCGCCCTACCACAAGTTCGACAAGACGCTGCCGGCGGACGTCAAGGAGTTGGTCGAGAAGAAGAAGGCCGAGATTCTCGAAGGCAATTTCCGCGTCGACGTGGATGAGAATACGCCGGTTTCGGATTGATGGCCGGCCTTTAGGGGTGGTGCTAGGCGCCCCCCTCTGTCCTGCCGGACATCTCCCCCTCAAGGGGGGAGATTGGCAGCTTCGTTGACGCGCCGTTTTTTCAGGGCGGAAAATTGGCGAAGGCCGAAAGTGACATCCGATCTCCCCCCTTGAGGGGGAGATGGCCGGCAGGCCAGAGGGGGTGCAGCGCCGCCCCATCCGTCGATTCCAATTCCGATCAGGAGCATCCTTGCCCTTGCCCGCCCCACTCATCGAAATGCGCGGCATCACCAAGAGCTTTGGCGCGGTCAAGGCCAACGAGGCTGTCGATCTTAGGGTCGCTCCCGGCGAAATCCTCGGACTGCTGGGCGAGAACGGCGCCGGCAAGACGACGCTGATGAATGTGCTGTTCGGCGCCTATGCGCCCGACGCCGGCGAGATACTCATCCAGGGCCAGCCGGTGCGGATCACCAGTTCGGCCGATGCGCTGGCTGCCGGCATTGGCATGGTGCACCAGCATTTTCATCTCGCGCCGCGCCTCACTGTGCTGGAAAACCTTCTGATCGGCATTCCCGGCAAGACAGGACGGATCGACCGCGCCGCTGGGCTGGCACGGCTGGCAGAGATCGGCCGCCAACATGGCCTCACACTTGACCCGGACCAGCCGGTCTCGGCGCTGTCGGTCGGCGAACAGCAGCGGCTGGAAATCGTCAAGGCGCTGTTTCGCGGCGCCAGGCTGCTGATCCTCGACGAACCGACGGCGGTACTGGCGCCGAGCGAGGTCGACGGACTTTTTTCGGCATTGCGCTCGATGGCGGCGCAAGGTCTCGGCATCATCTTCATCTCGCACAAGCTCAACGAGGTGCGGGCGCTGACGCATCGCTGCACGGTGCTGCGGCATGGCCGCGTTGCCGGTCGGGTCGATGACCCCGCCAACACGACATCGGCCGCAATGGCGCAATTGATGTGCGGACACGAGATCGTGCCGCCGGCGCGGGGACCATCGACGCCCGGTGCTGATGTGCTCACCCTCAAGGGCATCTCGACATCGCATCATTCGGGTACGCCGCTGCGCGACGTGTCGCTTGCCGTTCGTGCCGGTGAGATCCTCGGCATTGCCGGCGTGTCGGGCAACGGCCAGCGTGCCTTGGCGGAGGTGATTTCCGGGACGCGTGTGCCTGACGCCGGCCAGATGACGATCGCCGGCAGCAAGGTCACACGCTTCTCGCCGCGCGAGGTGCAGGCGCTTGGCCTTGGCCGCATCCCGGAAGACCGCATGACCACCGGGCTGGTCACCAACCTGCCGCTCGCCGATTCGATGGTGCTGCCACGCATCGGCACCGCCGCTTTCAGCAGCAGGGGCCTGCTCAAGCCGGATGCGATCCGCGCCTTCACTGAAGAGCAGATCAAGGCCTATGATATCAGGTGCCCTGGGCCGATGACCCGGGCTGGGGCACTGTCCGGCGGCAATCTGCAGAAAGCGCTGCTGGCGCGTGAACTCGCCTTCGATCCGAAGGTGCTTGTTGTCTCGCAGCCGACGCGCGGCCTCGATATCGGAGCCGCCCGCTTCATCCACGAGAAATTCCTCGACATGCGGGCGAAGGGCTGCGGCATCGTCGTCATCGGCGAGGATCTCGAAGAGCTGCTGGTGCTCTGCGACCGCATCGCGGTGATGTATGAGGGCCGCATCGTCGGCACGCTCGACAGCGCCGATGCGACGATCGCGCGGCTTGGCCTGATGATGACCGGGGCGGAGGGGAGAGTCTAGATGAACCTTCTGGCGGCGCTGACCCCCACCCCCAACCCCTCCCCACAAGGGGGAGGGGGATGCTGCCGCGCGCCGTTCACACAGCTTCCGAGCCCAAACTTCAGCCGTTTTGTCGTGGTCAGCGCCTCCGAGAGTTCCCCTCCTTGTGGGGAGGGGCTAGGGGTGGGGGTTCCTCTTCGTCAGAATCCTTGTTCGACAGACCGAACAGAGGGTGCCGCCTAATGTTCCGCCTGGAAGTCCGCGCAAGCACTCCTGCCTGGTTCAATCTGGCTTTGCCGCTGCTGGCGATCGGCGCCACGCTTGTCCTGTGCAGCGGGCTCATCGAGCTAGCCGGCGCCGGCGTACTCGAATCCTATGGCGTGATGTTCACGGCATCTCTCGGCGATAGCTATGCTACTACCGAAACCATGGTGCGCGCAGCACCGATGATCTTCACCGGACTGGCGGTCGCGGTCGCCTTCCGGGCCAAATTCTGGAACATCGGCGCCGAGGGGCAATTGCTGGCCGGCGCCGTGGCCAGCTGCTTTGTCGGCGCGATCCCCATGCCGGGGCCGCTCGCCATGTTCTTGATGGCGGTGGCCGGGGCTGCGGCCGGCGCTGCGGTAGCCCTTGTTCCCGCCACGCTGCGGGTGAAATTCAAGGTCGACGATGTCGTCAGTTCGCTGCTGCTCAACTCGGTCATCTATTATGCGCTGATGGCGCTGATCGAGGGGCCGTGGAAGGACACGTTCAGCGGCTATCCGATCTCACCGCCGATTGAGGATTCGGCGAACTTTCCGGTGCTGCTCGAGGGCACAAGGCTGCATCTCGGCGTCCTCGTGGCGCTGATCGCGGCGCCGCTGATCTGGTTCCTGATCGTGCGCACGACACTCGGTTTCAGGATCAGGGTCACCGGCGAAAACCAGGAAGCGGCCAGATATGGCGGCATCCATGTCGAGCGCGTGCTGATCTCGACCGCTCTGCTGTCCGGCGCGCTGGCCGGGCTGGCCGGCGTTGGCGAGGTCGGCGGCGTGCATTTCCAGGTGATGAGCGACATCTCGCCGGGCTACGGCTATTCTGGCATCGTCGTTGCCATGCTGGCGCGGCTCAATCCGCTCGGTGTCGTGCCGGCGGCGACCTTCCTGGCCGCCGTCATGACCGGCGCCGAGGCGATGTCGCGAGCAACCGGCGTGCCGGCGTTCCTCAGCGACGTCATCCAGGGCACCGCATTGCTCGCCATGCTGGTGGCGCTGCTGTTCACCGCCTATCGCATCCGTCGCGTCGGGGCTGCCCGATGAGCGCGGTGTTCGAACAAATCTTTCAGGTAGGCTTCCTCGCCGCCATCATTCGCATCGCCACGCCGCTGGCGTTTGCGACGCTCGGCGAAATGTTCTCCGAGCGCGCCGGAGTGCTCAATCTCGGCATCGAAGGCATCATGCTTTTGTCGGCGATGACCGGCTTCACCGCCGCCAGCCTCAGCGGCAGCCTGTGGCTCGGCGTGCTGGCGGCGGTACTGACCGGCATGCTGATGGGCGCGCTGCATGCGCTGTTTACGGTGGTGCTGGGCTTGAGCCAGCATGTCTGCGGCATCGGCGTGACGCTGTTCTCGTCGGGCCTTGCCTACTTCCTTTACCGGCTGATCTTTGGCCAGCAGTCGGTGCCGCCCAGCATCAAGGGGTTCGAGACGCTGCCGATCCCCGTCCTCTCCGGCATCCCGGTGCTCGGGCCGGCGGTGTTCAACCAGTTTGCGCTGGTCTACATGGCGATCCTTGCGATCCCACTGGCCGCCTTCGTGCTCTACCGCACGCCTTGGGGCCTGTCGGTGCGCATGGTCGGTGAAAACCCGCGCGCCGCCGATTCGGCCGGTGTCAGCGTCATCGCCACACGCTTCCAGGCGGTTGTCCTCGGCGGCGCGCTGATGGGGCTTGCCGGCGCCTTCCTGTCGATGGCGCAGTTCAACGCCTTCACCTTCGGCGTGGTGTCGGGGCGCGGCTGGGTGGCGATCGCACTGGTCGTCTTCGGCCGCTGGGATCCGTGGCGCTCGGCAGGGGCCGCGCTGCTGTTCGCCTTTGTCGATGCCTTGCAGCTGCGCATGCAGGCCAGCGGGCTCGGGCACATCCCCTACGAAACGTTCCTGATGCTGCCCTTCATTTTCACCATCGTCGCCATGGCGGTGATGTCGCGCAATGCGGTGGCGCCCTCGGCGCTGCTCAAGCCATTTCGACGGGAAGAGCGGTAGGCGAGCAGGACTTGGGTTCCTCGCCCCCGTGAAACGGGGGAGAGGTGGCCGCGAAGCGGTCGGAGAGGGGGAGCAACGCTGGTGAATTGTCTATGAGGCCATAAGACAGGTCGAGCCTTTCCCCCTCTCCGTCTCGGCTTCGCCGAGCCACCTCTCCCCCACTCTCGTGGGGGCGAGGAAAAGATCACATTGCGGTAAAGCCGTTGTCGACGAACAGATGCGTGCCGTTGACGAAGCTGGACTCGTCGCTGGCCAGGTAGAGTGCCGCCCTTGCCACCTCTTCCGGCTCGCCGATGCGGCCTTGTTGCGCGGCCAGCGCGGCGTCGGAGACATCGACGCCGAGCCTGCCCAAATCGGCGACCTCGCGCAGGCCGTGCGGCGTACGGATGAAGCCGGGGCATACGGCGTTGCAGCGGATGTTGCGGTCGCGGAACTCGACGGCGATGGCGCGCGCGAACATGTGGCAAGCGCCCTTGGTGGTGTCGTAGAGCACCTCCATCGGCGTCGCTGCCACGGCCGAGATCGACGAGGTGCAGACGATCGAGCCGCCGCCCGCCGCGATCATGCCGGGCAACACGGCGCGCGTCATCAGGAACATCGAGCGGACGTTGACGGCATGCAGCCAATCCCATTCCTGTACCGTCGTCTCCAGGAAGGGTTTGATGACGATGGTGCCGGCATGGTTGAACAGCACGGTGACCGGACCGAACTTTTCAGTCGCGCCTTTAACGGCCGACTCGACCTGGCCTTCATCGGAGACGTCGGCGACGAAATGCACGGCGACATGGCCACGCTCCCGGATCGCCGCCGCGGTTGCGGCAGCGGCCTCGCCATTGCGGTCGATGATCGCCACCTTGGCGCCTTCCGCCGCAAACAGTCCCGAGGCCGCCCCGCCCATTCCCGTCGCGCCGCCTGAAATGATAGCGACCTTGCCGGCCAGTCTTGTGCCCATTGCCTCGCTCCCTATTTGACGATTCCGCTTTGCATGGTTGGGCGATGCTACCGCGCTCGCAGCGGGCAGCCAACGCACGAATTGGGTGCAGCAGGGACACGGCCATAGGTCTATCCCACGTACAGGCGATTTGGACATGCCATGTTCGGCCGCTTGCTCAATCATACGCGCTCAGCAAGTGACAACCAATTTTCGAACATAAATGAGAAAATTATTCTTTCTAAGGCGCGAAAATAGCAATCGACAAAGTCTACAAGTTTTATAGATTAACCGGCGAGACGGAGGCAGATATGTCCTATATCCAGAACGCCCAGACGGATCGCAGCGGCCGGAGGCTGACCAATGCCCAGACCTTCCGCCCGGCCTATGCCGGCGCTTTCCCCTATGTGGTCTTTGCCCTTGCGTTTGTGTTCACCGGCGCAGTTGTTCTGGGCCTCATCCCCTAGCGTTCGTCAGATCGACCGGGGTTAGCTGCCCCACCGCTTCCAGGCAATCGGAGTTGAATGAACCGAATCCTCGGTGCGCTTGCGCGCGCCCGACACAATTGAGGAGATGGCAATGCCGATCGAGTTCACGCATGTTCCCGGCAAGACCGCCGACGCTGCAGTTCCCTTTTTCTATGACTTCGCCGAGACCGCGACCAAGCTCGGACTGATCGAGGACGGCGGTTTCCGCAAGATCGTCGTCGACGACTCGGCCGGGCTGCTGACCAATATGGATCTTGCTGCCCAGGTGCTGGACCGGACTTCGTCGCTGGAAGTCGTGCTGACGCACTGGGCGGGCGTGGTTGAACCGACCGTGGCGGCCCGCCAGCTTGCGTCGATCGATAGGAAAAGCGGCGGGCGGCTGGTGCTGCGGATGATCAGCGAGCCGCTGAGCGACGCCGACGCCGAAACACGGCCGGTCGGCCATACCGTCATCTGGCAGCGCATCGACGAATATCTGGTGCTGCTCAAGCGGCTTTGGTCGAACGACCGGCCCTTCGACCATGAAGGCGCGTTCTACAGTATCAAAGGCGGCTACGTGCCGCGCAAGGGTCCGCACGGCGCCGACCTGATCATCCGCATGGGCGGGCAATCCGGGACGGCAGTCAAGGTGGCTGGCCGGCATGCCGATGTCTTCGAACTGGCACCGGGCTCGATCGACGAAGTCCGGCAGTCCATGGAGCGGGTGCGGGTCGCGGCCGCCGAGCACGGCCGGGCGAGCAAATTGCGCTTTGCGCTTCCGGTCAGGATCCACCAGGGTGCTTCCGCCCCCGGCCTCAAGGCGGTCGACGTGGCCGGCCCGCCGGCCCAGGCCGCCCTGTCGCTGCTTGCCTATGCGGCTCTCGGCATTGATGAATTCATGATTGTCGGCGTCGACACGCCGCGTGAGATCGCCACCGTCGGCCGGGAAACGATCGCCCTGCTGCGCAATTCGCTGGTGCGCCGCGAAACGGACGCATTCCAGCCCGGGACGTTCGCGCCGCGCGCGGGTATTGAGACGCGCGCAGCGGGGTGAGGGCCTTCAGCCCTTCGGTGCTTCAGGCCTGTCGCCAAGCCGCGACAGGCCCTCTATGACGGCGTCTGAATCCGTTAGTGCGCCAAACACGCCGTCCTCGATTGTCACCATATGAAGCGCGGCTTCGTGGGCTTGTCTGTCGCCGCTGGCACAGGCATCCGAGATCGTCAGGCATTGAAAATTGCGGTCGCATGCCTCGCGCAGCGTGGTGTGGACGCAGACATCCGTTGTGCATCCTGAAAACAGCAGATGCGTGATGCCTTGCGCGCGCAGGACAAGTTCGAAATCCGTATAGGTAAAGGCGCTGTTGCAGGTCTTGTCGACGATGATGTCCTGCGGCGCCACGTCGATCTCCGGAACAATCTGGAACCCCGGGCCCGAGCGCAGCAGGATTTCGGTGCCTTCGAGCCCGGCGCGCTTGCGGCGCCATTTCTCGTAGGGCGTCATATCGGCCATGTCAGCCCGATAGCCCTGCCTGGTGTGGATGACCCTTATGCCAGCCTTGCGGGCAGCGGCGATCAGCCGGCTCACTGTCGGCAGGATCGCCCTGAGCGGTGCGGGATCATATCCCTGCCTGGCAAAGTAACCCGTCGTCGACAGGAAATCCTGCTGCAGGTCGATGACGATCAGTGCCGTGTTTTCGGCCACCAGCCTGCCGTCAAAGGGGAAGTCGAAGGGTCTCGCCTTGATCATCCGGGCTCTCCTCACCGATCTGCGGGGCCCATCCTGACCGGCGAAGCAGCAGCCGTCCACCGGCGTGGCAGCACAACGCGAAGCGGCAGAGTGCCGAGGTGCGGCAGGTTACGGCGATTTGTTGATCGTTGCAGTCATCTTTAATGTTGACTAGCAACGTCATGTTTTCTAGTCAACCGGGCATCGGCTTGCCGAAAGCCGGAATCTGGAGATGCAAGCGGCCGCATTGGAGAGATGCCATGACCGTGGCTGGAATTGATGCCCAGACTGCCTTCCATATCGATGCGGTGCGCTTTGCCGTCGGCGCGCGGACCCTGCTCGGTCCGGTCTCGCTCGAACTGGAGCGCTCGCGCGTCTACGGGCTGATCGGCCACAATGGTTCGGGCAAGTCGACGCTGATCAAGCTCATGGCGCGCCAGCAGCCGGCAAGCTCGGGCGCCATCACCTTCGCCAGGCGTCCGCTGCCGCAATGGGGCGCCCGCGAGTTCGCTCGCGCGCTTGCCTATCTGCCGCAGACGACGCCGGCGGCGACCGGCCTCACCGTGTGCGAACTGGCGACGCTCGGGCGCTATCCCTGGCACGGCGCGCTTGGCCGTTTCCGTGCCGAGGACAGGCAGCATGTCGACGGGGCGCTGGCCCTGACCGACATGGAAGGCTTTGCCGACCGGCTGGTGGACGAATTGTCCGGCGGTGAACGCCAGCGCGCCTGGCTGGCCATGCTGGTGGCACAGAACGCCGGCGTCATGCTGCTCGACGAGCCGATCTCGGCACTCGACATCGCCCATCAGGTCGAGGTGCTCGGGCTAGTCAGAAATCTCAGCCGCAAACGCGACCTTTGCGTGGTGGTGGTGCTGCACGATCCCAACATGGCGGCGCGCTATTGCGACGAGCTGATCGCGCTTAAGGACGGCAAGCTGCTGACGCGCGGCACGCCTGGCGAGATCATGAGAAGCGATGTGCTGAAAGGCATTTTCGGCGTGGAGATGGGCGTGTTCGCGCACCCCGTCACCGGCCAGCCCGTCGGTTACGTGCAGTGAGGAGATTTGATGCAGCGGTGGGAAATAGAAAGCGGCTGGCCGCTGTGAGAACAAGGAAGACGCTGTTGTCTAGATATGGTTTGTTGGCGGCGTTGGTCGCATCCGTCATCCTGTCGGTGGGTAGCGCGACCGCCCAGGAGCAACCGGCCGGGGGCGCGCCCGCGATCGAAGCGCCCGCCGCGCCGCCAGCGCCCGTTGCACCGGCGCCCGCTGCACCGGCAGTCGCGCCGCCGGCTACGATGGCGCCGGTGCGGCCAGCCAATCAGCCGAACACGACCGTGCCCGGCGGGACCGGCCCTTTAGCGGCGATGGAGTCGACCCTGCCGCATGATCTGTCGCCGTGGGGTATGTTCATGGCGGCCGATATCATCGTCAAGGCGGTGATGATCGGGCTGGCCTTTGCCTCACTCGTCACCTGGACGATATGGTTGGCCAAATCGCTCGAGATTTTTGGTGGCAAGCTGCGCATCCGCCGCGCCGTCCGGGCAATCGGCGATGCCGCCACGCTGAAGCAGGCCAGCCGTGCGCTCGACCGCAGCGGCGGCCCCGGCGCGCTTCTGGTGCGGGCGGCCGAGGAGGAGACCGCGCTTTCGGCCGGCGCGCTCGATCATGTCTCGGGCGACGGGCTGAAGGAACGCGTCACATCGCGCCTGTCGCGCATCGAGGCGGCGGCGTCGCGGCGCATGTCGCGAGGCACCGGTGTGCTGGCGACGATCGGCTCGACCGCGCCCTTCGTCGGCCTGTTCGGCACCGTGTGGGGCATTATGAACGCCTTCATCGGCATCTCGCAGGCGCAGACCACCAATCTCGCCGTGGTCGCGCCAGGTATCGCCGAGGCTCTGCTTGCCACGGCGATGGGCCTTGTCGCGGCAATACCGGCAGTCGTCGTCTACAACGTCTTTGCCCGCTCGATAGCCGGCTACCGGCAGATACTCGCCGATGCATCGGCGGGCGTCGAACGGCTGGTCAGCCGCGACCTCGACTTCCGCACGGTCGGGCCGGCAACGGCGCTGGCGGCGGAGTAGCGCCATGGGCAGCAGAACCCGACAGACCATGGATGACGATCTCGAGGAGAGCCACGAGATCAACGTCACCCCCTTCATCGATGTCATCCTGGTCCTTTTGATCATCTTCATGGTCGCGGCACCGCTGGCGACGGTGGATGTCAATGTCGACCTGCCGGGCTCGACCGCAACGCCCGCGCCGCGGCCCGAAACGCCGCTGTTCCTGACGCTGAAGGACGACCTGACGCTGGCGATCGGCAGCGATAGCGTGCCGCGCCCGGCTTTAGCCGCGACGCTGGACAGCAGGACAAAAGGCGACAAGCTGACGCGCATCTTCCTGCGTGCCGACAAGGCGGTCGCCTATGGCGACCTGATGGACGCGATGAACCTGCTGCGCGGCGCCGGCTATCTGAAGATCGCGCTGGTCGGCCTCGAGGCGGCGCCGGCAGCTACTGGTGCAGCGGGGCCATGATGCATGCGGCCGCCTTGCCCTCGGTCGAGTTGTCGCGCTTCGGCTGGCGCGACCTTGGCTTGTGGACCAGTGCCGCCGCGCTGGTCCTCGGAGCCCATGTCGCGGTCGCCTATGCCGTGCAGAATTTCACGATGGTCACCGACCCGGACGGCGGTCCGCCCCCGGCCCTGGTGATCGAGATGGCCCCGATGGTGGTGATGCCGGCCGTGGAGGAACATGTTGCGGCGCCGGACGCGGTGACATCAGATCAGGCCGATCCAACACCGACGACCGAGCCGACGCCTGAAGCGCCGGTCGAGAAGGCGGAGCCGGTTATCGAACAGACGGAAGCCGTCGCCCCCGACGAGACCGAGCCCACCCAGACCGAGATGGCTGAACAGGTCGACCAGCCGCCGCCGGATGAGGCCGTTCCGGATGTTGTGGAGGCTGTCACACCCGAGGTCGTCATTCCCTTGCCGCAGCCGAAACCGGTCGAGGTGGTCAAGGACAAGAAACCAATCGAGGCCAAGCCGCAAAAGCCTGTCGAAAAGCCCAAGCCACCGTCGAAGAAGGAGAAGGCGCCGCCGCCGAGGACGGCAACCGTCGCAAGTGCCGATGCAAAGCCGGCACCCAGGACCGCAGCGCCGAAGTCGGCAGCACCGACGACGCGCTCCGGCGACGCCAGCAAGTGGGACTCGCGTCTGGGCGCTTGGATCAAGCGGCACACGCGCTATCCCAGTTCGGCCAAGGCTCGCCGGGTGGAAGGCAAGCCGTATGTCGCGTTCACGGTCGACTCGTCCGGCCGGGTCCTGTCCGCCAGGCTCTCTCGCTCGTCCGGAGATGCGGATTTGGACCGCGCCGCACTGGCGGTGCTGCAAGGCGCCACAGTGCCGGCACCGCCGCCGGAACTCGGTTCGCGCCAGAGCCGAACGGCGCCATTCGTGTTCAGCCTGCGCAACTAGAGACTAGACCAAAGCCGGGCTCATCAGTAGCTCAACGACGGGCCCACGGCCTCGACCTGCTGCAGATAGAAGCGGTATTTCGTGCGCAGCGTCCTGAGATTCGGGTCGTCGGAAGGCGTCCACTCCGCTCCAGACACTGACGGCCTGGCAGCTGTCGTCAATTGCTACCGCGACGAGTGCATTCCGCTACGCACTCCTGGGCTGGGCAGTGCGAATGTCCTTTGCCTTGGGGTGCAGCGGGTTACCACTGAGCTGCGTGTGCCTGGCCGGCCGTGCGCCGCGAAGAACGTCGAAGGCTTCCGCATAGGCCATGCCCAGCAGATAAGAGATCATGGGAAAACGGCCTGCTTCGGCCATCTGCACGAGCTCATTGGTTACCGACGAAATATACTGAAGACTGTCGAGTTCCGACTGACGTAAGGACTGATTCGACACGTGCTGCTCCTGTCAGACTGATGGTACCCTGGGGGACGTCGGCGCGGAACGCCTTCAGCGCTTGTTGTCGTGCATGGCCTGCGAAAAGAAGACAGTCTGCGTGCCGGCCGCAATCGTCAGCTTCGGAGCTGTGTTCACTTTCCTGGCCATTTTTGTCCCTTCCTGACCATCGGGATCCGTTGAAAGCTCATCCAGAACGAGATCCACAGCAAGAAATGTAAGGTCGAAAGCGTTAACGATCTGTTAAAATTGTAGTAAATCCGCGAGCCAAAGACAGGCGGACGGATTATCTTTCTTGGTGTTAAAGTGTAAAATATCGTTTTTATTCGGATACAGAGTAGACAATCGCTAACGTACGCTTTTTCGGTATAGGCTTATTCTTATTTAGCGTAAACCACGGTGATCGAGGCGATCAGCCCATCCCATCCTGGGTCAGGCTGACCACAAGTTGATCGACGCCGGGATCGTCGAGCCTGATGACATGTGCCATGCGGATGGCGTCCCTTGAACGGATGTTGGCGGTGTCGCGCCGCATGATGACGGACACGAATGCCGGCCCGGCCTCCGTCAGAAGCATGGCCTTGCCAATCAGCACCGGTTCGAAGATCGGAGCCCATTGCACGGAGATCAGCGACGGTTCGCCGGTCTGGCGGCGGTTGATGCCGCTGAAATAGATCCAGTTCAGGCGCGAGATCGCCACTCCATAGTGGTTGCCTCGCGCCCGCGCTGATGTCGATCCCTGGCGTTCCGACCATCCGGTGACGCTTCTGAAGGTAACCAACTCGGCCTGGCGACGCACGAAGGTTACTGACCGCATCAAGTGGTCGGGCCGGGCCGGGATCGAAAAATAGGTGAAATAGGTGCCCCCCGCGATCGATGGGCTGGGCGGGCGGATCATCTGGTTGAACAAGCCCTCGGACACCTGCGGCAGGCCGCGGACGCTGGGTTCGGCGACACCGGGATCCCGGTACAGTTCGGGCTCGTTGATCCGGAAGTAGTCGCATATCAGCGCGGCGGTGGCCTTGTTGGGAACCGTCTGTCCTTGCAGGTAGCGCTCGAACTGCGTGCGGTTGATGCCCAGCTCACGGCATACCGCGCTTACGGAGGCATGGTCCTTGCAGAGCCGTCTAAGGTTTGCAGCGAGATTCTCGCGAATTGACACGTTTTTGCTTCCGCAGGCGGCTTCTTCATTTCGATTCGAAAACCCATATAGCGTCTCCAGTCGCCCCGCAGAAACGCCTTGTCACAACGCACAGAAAACTGATTTGGTAGCGCCAATCTAGGGGGGCGGCTTCCAAAAAAATAGCGGCAATCCACGGGCAGCTTCCGCCAAAAGCCCAACTGACAACAGTTTTATCGGGTATCGCGAGGCGCAGTAGCGGCCTTCGCCGGCACGTTGGCACAACAAATATCGCCGGCAGGCGAGCGCGCAGCGTTTCTCTTGTCGTGAAAAGCAGAAATCGATTATTCCGCTGGTGGAGCTGAGGAGGATCGAACTCCTGACCTCGTCATTGCGAACGACGCGCTCTCCCAGCTGAGCTACAGCCCCGTCCAGCGGATGGGGCATTTATCGGGCGCCGTGGTTTCCTGTCAAGGCGGCGCTTTGCCGAAATCGGTGGCCGCCGACTTCGGGCCGCATGCGGCGGAAGGCGGCACTTGCCGGTTTCGCCTGCAATGGCTACATGTCGGCAACAATTGGAGACCGGCATGCTCGCCCTCATTCAAACAATCGTCATGGCGCTAGACCTCTACTGGTGGGTCATCATCGCCTCGGCGATCTTCTCCTGGCTTTACGCCTTCAACGTCGTCAACTCGCGCAATCAGTTCGTCGGTTCCATAGGCAACATGCTTTACCGCCTGACCGAGCCGGCATTGCGGCCGATCCGCCGTTTCATGCCGGACCTTGGTGGCATCGACATCTCGCCGATCATCCTGCTTCTGGTCCTGTTCTTCTTGCGGCAGTTCATACTCACCACGGTGGCACCTCTGATCCTGTGAGCCCGTTCCGCTTGCGCGATGGTGGCGTCGACCTGTTTGTCCGGCTGACGCCAAAGGCTGCGCTGGACAGGCTTGAAGGCGTCGAGACGTCAGCGGACGGACGAAGCCATTTCAAGGCTCGCGTCCGCGCCGTGCCGGAAAGCGGTGCAGCCAATAAAGCGCTCGAAAAGTTGATCGCCAAGACGCTCGACGTGCCGGTGTCCGCCGTCTCGATTGTCGCTGGCGGCACCGCCCGGCTGAAGACCGTGCGCATCGCAGGCGACCCGGCGATGCTGGCGAAAAACATCGAGGCGCTCGGCCAACAGTCGTGATGGCCTTAATAGGATGTTCAATCCCCCAGCGGCAGACGCGGATCGTCGACTTTCAACGTGTTCACACTCTGCTTGATGCGGCGCAGGTTTTCCAGAACCCGCGGTCCACGCGTCTCGGCGACCGACGTGACGATCATGTCGACGATCGACAGCAGCGCATAGCGCGACGATGTCGGCTTGTAGATGTTGCCGTCCTCCAGCGACTGGAAATGGATGACCGTGTCGGCGACCCTAGCGAGTGCGGAATCCGGCGGGGTGATGGCGATTGTGGTGGCGCCATATTGCTGGGCGACCTGCACCGCATCGATGACCGACCGCGCATAGCCGGAGACAGAGAAGGCGATCAGCGTGGTGTCGGGCGTGGCAACGGCGGCGTACATGCGCTGCAGCTGTCCGTCGATCTGCGCCAACACCGACACGCCGAGCCTGAACAGCCGGTTCTGCATCTCGGTCGCCATCATCGACGAAATGCCGCCGGAGCCGATGCACAGCACATTGCCGGAAACGGCGACGCGTGCGGCGACGGCGACCAGCGTCGTCATGTCGAGATTTTCGCTGGCGCGCTGGATGGCTGATATCGCCGCTTCGGTGATGGCGGAAGCGATGCGCTGTTCGCGCGCGTCGCGGTTCAACGGTTCCGGCGACAGATACTGGCCGCCAATGGCGATGGCTTGCGCCAGATAGAATTTGAAGTCGCGCAAGCCCTCGCAACCGAGGTTGCGGCAGAAGCGTGTCACGGTCGGCTCGCTGACGCCGACGCGCGCGGCAATTTCCGAAATCGCCGCCTTGGAGACAAAGTCGAGATCGGCCAGCACGAAGCCTGCCAGCTTGCGATCCGACTTCGTTCCGTCCTGCAATATCAGCTGTAGTCGCGTGATGATGTCGGCCGGCGTCTTCATAGAGGCAGGCCCGTCGCCTTGTCGAACAGGTGGATGTTGCCGGGGTCGACAGTCACCGACAGCACGTCGCCCGGCCTGACCGGCACCCTGTCGCGGAACACGGCGCGCACCGTGTCAGTGCCGATGGCGCCATAGACGTGGGTTTCCGAGCCGGTCGGCTCGACGACATCCACCTTGATCGCCATCGCGTCGGCAGCCTCGCCGATGACAAAGTGCTCCGGCCGGATGCCGGCCTCCACTGCAGTGCCCACAGGTACCTCTTTGCCGGCAAGCGCAAGCCGCCCGCCACCGACCGATTCGAACCAGGTTTTCTCGGGCGATGTCTTGAGAGAACCCGAGACAAAACTCATCGATGGGGAGCCGAGAAAGCTGGCGACGAACTTGTTGGCCGGGCTGTCATAAAGCTCCAGCGGCGCCCCGACCTGCTGGATCCGCCCGCGATCCATCACCACGATGCGGTCGGCCATGGTCATGGCTTCGATCTGGTCGTGGGTGACATAAACGATCGTCGATTTCAGCCGCTGGTGCAGCGCCTTGATCTCGACGCGCATCTGCACGCGCAGTTGCGCGTCGAGATTGGACAATGGTTCGTCGAACAGGAACACCGACGGCTCGCGCACGATGGCGCGGCCCATGGCGACGCGCTGGCGCTGGCCGCCCGACAGCTGGCGGGGGTAGCGGTCGAGATAGGAGAACAGATTGAGGACGCCGGACGCCTTCTTGACCTTTTGGTCGACCGCCTCGCGTGCCTCGCCGCGTATCTTCGGGCCGAAGCCGATATTCTCCGATGCCTTCAGGTGCGGAAACAGCGCATAGGACTGGAACACCATGGCGATGTTGCGCTGCTGCGGCGGCAGCGCATTGGCGCGCACGCCGCCGATCAACAGGTGGCCCGAGGTGATCGTCTCCAGGCCGGCCAGCATGCGCAGCAAGGTCGACTTGCCGCAGCCGGATGGGCCGACCAGCACGACGAACTCGCCGCTCTTGATGTCGAGGCTGATGTTTTCGAGGATCTTGTGCTGCCCGAAGGATTTCGACAGGTCGCGAAACTCGACGTCGGTCATGCTCACGCTCCCAGAATATTGTCGATGAACGGCAGGCAACCAGCGGTCAGCCCTGCGTCCACCGGCATCACCACGCCTGTTATTCCAGATGCGCGATCGGACGCAAGGAAAGCGACCGCTTCCGCCACTTCCGAAGCGTTGACGAAGCGGCCGAGCGGATAGAGCCGCTGCAGCTTGCCGAGGATTTCGGGATCCTTGGCAAGGCGGTGGTCCCAGGCGGCGGTGTGGATCGACCCGGGGCACACGACATTGGCGCGCAGGCCGTTGCGGCCGAGCTCGACGGCGATCGCCTTGGCATAGGCGTTGATGCCGGCCTTGGCCGCGGCATAGGCGGGATTGCCGAAATGCGCGATGGCGTTGACCGAGGAGATGAAAACGATGCTGCCGGAGCCGCGCCCGGCCATCGCCTTGACCAGCGGATCGGCGAAAGTCACCACTCCGGTCAGGTTGAGGTCGAGTTCCTGCTCTATACTGCCGGGGTTGAGCGCGGAGAGCGTCTCGGCGCGCGTCCAACCGGCATTGTTGATGAGAATGTCCGGCACGCCATCCCGTTCGAGGATCGCGGTGATCGCCGTCGCAATCGACGCCTTGTCGAGAAGATCGAAGACGTGGCGGGAAGCAAGATGCGGGCTCCTCAACGTCTCGCTCGATCGATCACAGCCGATAACCCTGGCGCCCCGTTGCGCCATCAGCGCCACGATAGCGGAGCCGAGTCCGCCGCCGGCACCCGTCACCACGACGGCTTTGCCCTCGAACTCGGCTTTGCCTTCGAATTTGGGTCGCGAAACCACCGTGCGTCGTCCTCGCTGACAGATCCGTGCAAGGCCTAGGCTAGAATATGTAAGTAAGCAACAGAAAAATCTGCTTGCAAGCCTTCAAATCGCGGATAATGTAGGAAAGTCACATAAATCTTCTGGCTTAGGCTACGAAGAGCGCGCAGGCGCAATATCAAATGGGAGAGATCAAAATGAGCCTTGCAAAATGGACTGCCGGCCTGATGGCCGGAATGAGCATGCTGGCAATCGCGGCGCAGGCGGATGCGGGCGAGGTGCGCGTCACCGTTGCGGAGTACAGCGCCAAGACTGCTCCCTATTTCGCCGACGTCAAGAAGGAATTCGAGGCGGCAAACCCCGGCATATCAGTCAAGTTCGAGGTGGTACCTTGGGATGTGCTGCTGCAGAAGCTGACCACCGACATCACCGCCGGCACCAGTGCCGATCTTTCGATCATCGGCACGCGCTGGCTGATCGACTTCGTGCAGCAGGACGTCGCGGAGCCGCTCGATAGCTACATCAATCCTGACTTCAAGGACCGCTTCATCGACACTTTTCTTTCGCCCTCGATCATGGACGGCAAGACCTACGGCCTGCCGATCGCAGCCTCGGCGCGCGCCATGTACTACAACAAGGAGCTGTTCGAGAAGGCCGGCATCGCCAATCCGCCGGCAACCTGGACCGAGCTGCAGGAAGATGCCCGCAAGATCAAGGCGCTCGGGTCCGGCACCTTCGGGTTCGGCCTACAAGGCAAGGAGATCGAGACCGACGTCTACTACTACTATGCGATGTGGTCCTACGGCACCGAAATCCTCAACAAGGACGGCACCTCCGGTCTCAGCACCCCGGGCGCGCTTGAAGCCGCCAAGCTCTACAAGTCGATGATCGATGAAGGCCTGACGGAGCCTGGCGTCACCTCCAACAGCCGCGAGGACGTACAGAACCTGTTCAAGCAGGGCAAGGTCGGCATGATGATCACCGCACCCTTCCTGTCCAACCAGATCAAGGAGGAGGCGCCGAACCTGAAATACGGCGTGGCGGCCATTCCCGCCGGACCGACCGGGGCGCGCGGCACGTATGGTGTCACCGATTCCATCATCATGTTCAAAAACTCCAAGAACAAGGACGAGGCCTGGAAGCTGCTCGACTTCCTGTTCACCACGGAACAGCGCGCCAAGTTCACGCAAGGTGAAGGCTTCCTGCCGGTGAACAAGGAAGAGGCGAAAATGGACTATTACGTCAACAATGCCGATCTGGCGGCGTTCACCGCGCTGTTGCCCGACGCCCGCTTCGCGCCGGTCATTCCGGGCTGGGAAGAAGTCGCGCAGATCACGTCGGATGCCATGCAGAAGATCTATCTCGGCGGCGACCCCGAGGCAGGATTGAAGGACGCAGCCGCCAAGGCCAACGCCGTCCTGAAGAAATAGGGCGTATCTCCCTGCGCCCGTGGCGCGCTCCGCTCAGGCGGGCGCGCCACATCTTGCAGACTTGACAGCGCCGCCCCAGCCAGTCTCCTTTCCTCTCCCTCCGGAGGGGGAGAGGTGGCTCGGCGAAGCCGAGACGGAGTGGGGGAACCACCCGGCAACCGCCGTGAACGGACATAGGAAGAGCACTCGGCGGAAACATCGCCTCGCTTGCGCCTAAAGGTCGACCCCCACTCCGTCGAGCTGCGCGCGACACCTCTCCCCCGATCGACGGGGGAGAGGAAGGCCCCCTTCCGCAACTGCTGCGAAGGACGGGCAGGCAGGTGAGGGGCGCGCCGACGGTGCAAGGAATCCTGAAGCGGTGCCTTGAGAAGAACGAGGTGGGATTAAGTCAATCTGTTAAGGCAGCGCAATCCAATCTCCGCCCGCAAACACGGTACAGCCCAGCCGATGCAAAATCGTTTCTTGCCCTATCTCCTGACCTTGCCCAGCCTGTTCCTGGCGGCGGTCGTTATTTTCTGGCCCGTCTGGGACCTGATCCAGATCTCGACACATGAGGTCAACCGCTTCGGCCAGCTGCGCGAATTCAACGACTTCGCCAATTTCGCAGCGCTCACCGCCGATCCCGATTTCATGGCCGCTCTTTGGCGCACCGGCCAGTGGACCTTGATGGTCGTCGGCGGTGCGCTTTTGCTGTCGATTCCGGTGGCGATGATCCTCAACACCGATTTCTATGGCCGCGGCATCGCCCGCGTCATCATCATGCTGCCCTGGGCGGTGTCGCTGACCATGACCGCGGTGGTCTGGCGCTGGGCGCTGAGCGGCGAAAGCGGCATGCTGAATTCGGCGCTGATCGGCCTCGGCCTCATCGACCACAACATCCAGTGGCTGGCGAGCGCCGAGACCGCTTTCCCGATGCAGGTGCTGATCGGCATCCTGGTGACTGTGCCATTCACGACGACGATCTTCCTCGGCGGGCTGTCGTCGATCCCGGACGACCTCTACGAGGCGGCGGCACTCGAGGGGGCGACGCCGCTGCAGCAGTTCCGCGAGATCACCTTTCCGCTGCTGAAGCCATTCATCAACATCGCCATCGTGCTCAACACCATCTACGTCTTTAATTCCTTCCCGATCATCTGGGTGATGACGCAGGGCGGGCCGGCCAACTCGACCGACATCCTGGTCACCCATCTCTACAAGCTTGCCTTCCGCATCGGCAAACTGGGCGAAGCGTCGGCGGTGTCGCTGGTGATGTTCGCCATACTGCTGGTCTTCACCATGATCTATGTGCGGCTGGCAATGCGGGAGCAACGCGCATGACAAATCGGCTCATGACGCGAAAGGTGAGGCGCTCGATCATTGCCTGGCTGCTGCTGACGCCGCTGATCGTGGTGACGCTCTTTCCTTTCGCCGTGATGCTGCTGACCGCGGTCAAGCCCAGGCAGGAAGTGCTGTCACCGACTTGGTGGCCGAGCGAATTCCGCTGGTCGAATTTTTCCGACATGTGGGTGGCGACCGGCTTTGGCCAGGCGCTGCTCAATTCACTCTACGTGTCTGTAATCGCCACCGTCGGCGCCATCCTGATCTCGGTTCCTGCTGCCTATGCGATGTCGCGCTTTCGCTTTGCCGGCTACGGCGCCTTGCGCCAGTTCCTGCTGATCTCGCAGATGATGTCGCCGATCGTGCTGGTGCTCGGCCTGTTCCGGGTGATGGCCGCCTGGGGCCTGGTCGAGAGTACGACGGCGCTCGGCTTCATCTACATGGCCTTCAACGTCGCTTTCACGGTTTGGATGCTGCAGAGCTATTTCGACACCATTCCGCACGATCTCGAGGAGGCGGCCTGGATGGAAGGTGCCGGCCGCTGGCTGACCTTGCGCAAGGTGTTCCTGCCGCTCTGCCTGCCGGCGGTCGCGGTGACCGCGATCTTCACCTTCATCAACGCCTGGAACGAATTCGTCGTGGCACTCACCATGCTGCGCAGTCAGGAAAGCTATACGCTGCCGATCCAGGTGTTCTCGCTGGTCGCCGGCCGCTACACGATCGAATGGCACCACGTCATGGCGGCGACGCTGCTGGCGACCTTGCCGGTGGCGATCCTGTTCATCTGGCTGCAGCGTTACCTCGTTCGCGGGCTGGCGCTCGGGGCGGTCAAATAGCGCCTATTCACGACGGAGCTTTCATGCGCATTTTCACTGCCTCGCTGGCAACGGAAACCAATACCTTTTCGCCGGTGCCGACCGACCGGGCCTCGTTCGAGATGGCCTTCTATGCCGGGCCCGGCAAGCATCCGGAAACGCCGACCCTGTGCTCGTCTCCGATGGTTGCGCTGCGCCGGCGCGCGGCCGCAGAGGGCCTCACCGTCATTGAGGGTACCGCCACCTGGGCCGAGCCGGGCGGCCTGGTGCAGCGGCAGACCTATGAGGCGCTACGCGACGAGATCCTGGGCCAGCTCAAGGCAGGACTGCCGGTCGATGCCGTCATCCTCGGCCTGCATGGCGCGATGGTGGCGCAAGGCTATGACGATTGCGAAGGCGATCTGCTCGAACGCATCCGCGACATGGTCGGTCCTGAGGTGGTGATCGCTGTCGAACTTGATCCGCATAGTCATCTGACGCCGAAGCGCGTCGCAGCCTCAGACATCCTCGCCTACTTCCTCGAATTTCCACACACCGATTTCTACGAGCGCGGCGAACATGTCGTCGAGCTCGGCCTGGCAGCGGTGCGCGGCGAGATCAAGCCGGTCATCTCGACCTTCGATTGCCGCATGATCCAGGTGCTGCCGACCAGCCGCGAGCCGATGCGCTCCTTCGTCGACCGCATCAAGGCGCTGCACGGCAAGGACGGCGTGCTGTCGGTTTCCGTCATCCATGGCTTCATGGCTGCCGACGTGGCCGAGATGGGCACGCGCATCCTGGTTGTCACCGACAATGACAAGGCCAAGGGCGACGCGCTGGCGGAGCGTTTGGGGCGCGAACTCTACGCGCTACGCGAGAAGACGGCGATGACGATGCTGAGCACCGCCGACGGCATCGATCGCGCCTTGGCCGTGCGCGCGGAAAATCCGGGCCAGCCGGTGGTCATAGCCGACATCTGGGACAATCCCGGCGGCGGTGTTCCCGGCGATGGCACCTTCGTGCTGCGCCAGATGCTGGAGCGTGGGCTGAACAATGTCGGCGTTGCCACGATCTGGGATCCGATTGCCGTCACCTTTTGCCTGGCGGCCGGCGAGGGCGCGGTCATCGACCTGCGTTTCGGCGGCAAGGCCGGACCGCAGGCTGGCGAGCCGATCGACGCACGGGTCAAGGTGCTGAGGGCGGTTGCGGAGGGTTGGCAAAGTTTCGGGCCAAGCCGGGTGACGCTTGGGCCGGCGGCCCTGGTCCGCATCGAAGGCACCGAGGTCGACATCATCCTCAACACCAACCGCACGCAGACCTTCGAGCCGGATATCTTTTCCAATATCGGCGTCGATCCGCTGGCCAAGGACATGCTGCTGATCAAGTCGACCAATCATTTCTATGCCGGCTTCGAGCCGATCGCCGCCGAGATCATCTATGTCTCGGCGCCGAGTTCGTATCCAAGCAATCCAGCGGTGACCAACTACACCAAGCTGACGCGGCCGATCTGGCCGAGGGTAGCGGACCCGTGGAAGGATGCTGGTAATCTCCCCCCTTGAGCAGGGGAATCGCACATGAGTACAAAGGGACTCTTGTGTGGTGTGCGGAAATCGATTCTGAAAGGACCTCTGGATGATCGGAGGT